>NZ_JAHPXO010000006.1:0-159476 GCF_019041495.1 Parabacteroides sp. MSK.9.14 | reverse complement strand
ATGGGCCAAGTTTATTTAATTTTTAATTCGTCCCAATTTTAATGGGACACTAATGATAAGTAATAGTGAATAAAGCAAAAAAGGAAGAGTCGGATTTGGAAATCAGGAAAGAGATGGAGAGAAGGGTGTTGCAGGATAGGCCTATTCGCTTTGACTGGGTCATCAAACGTTTGTTGTACCGGAAGGCCAACTTCAATGTGCTCAATGGTTTTGCCGTCCTCGCGGGATTGCTGGCTATCCTTTTGCTTGTACCGTCTTGTACGACGGAGGATGAGGTTCCGGATCTCTCCGACGAGGGTACGAATGGTTGGATCTATAAGATTATGGCGGATTACTATTTGTGGAATGAGGATATGCCCGGCAAAGGAAATTTGAACTTCTCACAATCTCCAGATAAGTTCTTCGATTCATTGTTGTCTGATCAGGATGGCGTAAAATACGGAGACGGATGGCTCACTTTTTCCCGGATAGAGAAAAAGGAAGAGGAGACGAAATCTGTTTCGGAGTCCGATTCGTATGGTTTTGAGTTTGCATCATATAAAAACGGCAACCTTTATTATGCCTGGGTTTTATATGTCTTGCCTGGCTCTCCTGCTGCCGAGGCCGGATTGGAACGGGGGGACTGGATTATTGCTGTTGGTAGTGAGACTCCGAATGTGACGAACTTGTCTGCTTTTTATAGCGGAGGTGAAACTACTTTCTTATTGGCAGATGCGGTAAGAAAAGGCAATGAGGTCACTTTTTATAAAAGAAAAACTATTTCGGTTGCAGCTTCCCGTGCAGTGGAAGACACGCCTTTTCTGAAAGATTCTGTCTATACGGTGGGTGGCAAGAAGGTTGGTTATTTGGTTTACAACAGTTTTTCTTCCGGTCCGGACGATGAAAGTACAATCTATGACGACCGGATGAAACAGGTCTTTGCCGGGTTTAAGGTTGAAAATGTGGACGAGTTTATATTGGATTTGCGATATAATCAGGGAGGTTTGGTCACTTGTGCGCAGTTGATGACCTCTCTTCTGGCTCCGGCCGATGCTTTGGGTAAGACATTCTGTATTATGGAGCATAACGAAAAGCAATCAAAAAGTGATGAAACTTTGCTGTTGAGAAAAAATTCTGAAATAGGAAATGCTAATCTGGACTTAAAACGCATTTACGTGCTGACAGGAAGTGTGACCGCATCTGCTTCGGAGGCCGTGATCAATTGCCTGATCCCTTATCTTACCCGTAGTAACATTACGATCATAGGAGAAAAAACGATTGGCAAGCGGGTGGGCAGCAACACTTTCGGAACCAAAGAAAAATATGGCTGGCTGTTGCATCCGATTACATTACGCATTTATAATGCCGATCACGAAGCTGACTATGCAAATGGTTTTGAACCGGATGTAAAGATCGAGGAACTGGTTATAGGAAATGATTTGTTGCCCTTCGGAGATACGAACGAGAGGCTGCTGAGTGAGGCGCTTTCGCGGATAAGCGGATTGAAGAGCCTGCCGGTACATGCGGAAAGCGAAGGTCGTATTTTGCTCACCCCGTCATCTCTCGAAAGAAAACAAACGAAAGGTCTTATCTTCGAGGAGGGAAAATAAGGCCTCTTGTGCCGTCTATAATTGAAGGTCTTCTGCCAGCTTGGTTTTATTTTTGATATACTTACAAAGATATTTTTCTCTTCCGGCAAAAGCTCATATTTTATCCTTATTTTTGTTTCCGGTATCAACTAATTACGTTATGAAAATGATAAATTGTTTCATTCCGTTCCTTTCTTTACCCCAGGCCAGGCAAACCGTAAGAGCGTTGGGGTTATGTGACCGGATAAAGAATATCTACTTGTTAGCGACGGAAAAGATTCCCGATGAGGTCGAGGGTTGTGAGATGCTGATGATCGATTCGCCCGCCAGTACCGCTACTTTCCGGACGATTGCTTTACATGCAGATACGGCCTATACATTGTTATATACCAAATATACGGCATTCGAGCCGGGGCAGTTCGCCTTCGAACGCCTGTTGGCTATTGCCGGCGATACGAATGCCGGAATGCTTTATGCGGATCGTTACCTGTTAAAAAACGGCAACAGCCAACAGGCTCCTGTCATAGACTATCAGAAAGGAAGCTTGCGTGATGATTTTGATTTCGGCTCCCTGCTGTTTTTCCGTTCGTCCGTTTTGAAGCAGGCGGTCCGGGCGATGGATGCTGATTACCGTTTTGCCGGGCTGTATGACCTTCGCCTTCGTGTCTCGGAGCTGGCCGAACTGGTTCATGTCAATGAATATTTGTACTCGGAAGTGGAGACGGATATCCGCAAGAGCGGAGAGAAGTTGTTTGATTATGTTGATCCGAAAAACCGGGCGGTGCAGATCGAGCTGGAAGCTGTTTGTACGGCCTACCTGAAACGGGTCGGCGGTTATCTTGCCCCGGACTTTGAACCGGTCACCTTCGATGCCGGCGGTTTCGAGCAGGAAGCCTCCGTTATCATCCCGGTCCGCAACCGTATCCGTACGATAGAAGATGCTATCCGTTCCGTGCTGGCACAAAAAACGACCTTCCGTTTTAATCTGATTATTGTGGATAACCATTCGACAGACGGAACTTCCGAAGCAATCGGAAAATATACTGCAGACGGACGTGTGGTTCATTTGGTTCCGGAACGTTCCGATCTGGGGATCGGCGGTTGCTGGAACGTGGGTGTGCATCATCCGGCTTGTGGCAAGTTTGCCGTCCAGCTCGATAGCGACGATGTATATAGCGGTCCTGATACGTTGCAGAAGATCGTTGATGCTTTTTATGAACAGAACTGCGCGATGGTTGTCGGAACCTATCGGATGACCGATTTCAAGATGAACGAAATACCGCCCGGCATCATCGACCATCGGGAGTGGACGCTTGAAAACGGACGTAACAATGCGCTCCGCATCAACGGTCTGGGAGCTCCCCGTGCCTTTTATACACCTGTGCTCCGGAGGATCAACCTTCCGAATACAAGCTATGGAGAAGATTATGCTTTGGGACTGCGTATCTCCCGCACCTGGCGTATCGGGCGCATCTATGATGTCCTTTACCTCTGCCGCCGCTGGGAAGACAATTCGGATGCCGCGCTCGATGTCGTGAAAATGAACGGACATAATACCTACAAAGACCGTATTCGTACTTGGGAATTGCAGGCGCGGATTGCTTTGAACGCTCATTCGCCCAAATGATTTCTTCTTGGTCTTTTGGCCGTTTGCTCACTATGGATTCTTTTTTCACTACATTTGTGTTGCGGGACAAGTTGCCGGCAACCATGAAAACACGAAGCTTATGAATGATTTGGAACGAGAAATAGAATTCCTGCTGATAGACCAAAAGCAGGATTGGAAACTGGCAAGGGAGAATTATGGTTCTTTGACCAATGTGCAGACGCGTTATTTCCAGGATGATTACAGGACAACGATTCTTCAATTTAATCCGGAACGGATTCGTTCTTCCGCAGCTAAGATCGACAAGGCATCCTTGCTAGCGCGCCCCTGTTTTTTCTGCCATCGGCCGGAAGAACAAAAGGGAGTGATGTATAATGATGCGTTTGAAATACTGGTTAATCCATACCCTATTTTCGAGGACCATCTGACCGTTCCCCTGCGTTGGCATGAAAAGCAACAGATAAAGCCTTATTACGAGGATATGCTGGACATCGTTTCGGATTTATCTGACTATGCCTTGTTCTATAATGGTCCGAAATGCGGTGCTTCCGCTCCGGATCATATGCATTTCCAAGCTGGAAAGAAAGAGGAGTTTCCGGTTGTGAGAAATTGGCCGAACTTCCCGAAACAGGTCGTTTGGGAAAGTGAACGGACTGGTTTCTATGCTTCAGTCGATCTCCTTCCGGTCTGTTTTATCCTAGTGTCGAGGGATAAGGGTGAGGCGGCGGCCGTTTTCGAGTTGTTATACGACATGATGCCGATGGGACCGGATGATTACGAACCAATGATGAACCTGTTGGCCTGGAGGGAGGATGATGTTTGGATTACCTGTATCTTCCCCCGGCGGGAATTGCGTCCATCCTGCTATTATGCCGAGGGAGATGCCAATATTCTCATCAGCCCGGCGACGGTCGAGATGGCCGGTTTATTTGTCGTCCCTTTGGAAAAGGACTTTAAGAAAGTGACATTTGCAGATCTCGAAAAGGTCTGGGAAGAGGTAAGTATTACGGAGGATGAGGAGAATGAGCTCATCCGGAAAATAAGAGATGAAGTATGACATCATATAAGTCTATGTCTGATAAGCCATCTGTACGGTCTCCTTGGTTTTGGGTTCCTTCCCTGTATTTTGCGCAGGGAATACCTTATGTCGCGGTGATGATCGTCTCTGTCCTGATGTATAAGCGCCTGGGAGTTTCAAATACCGATATCGCCCTTTATACGAGTTGGCTGAATCTGCCCTGGGTGATCAAACCTTTTTGGAGTCCTTTTGTGGATTTGCTGAAGACCAAACGCTGGTGGGTGGTCACGATGCAGTTATTGATCGGGGCAGGACTTGCTGGAGTGGCGTTTACGATCCCAACGACGTTCTTTTTCCAGGCTTCATTGGCTGTATTCTGGTTGCTGGCTTTCAGTTCCGCCACACATGATATTGCGGCGGACGGCTTTTACATGCTGGCTCTCGATTCGCATGAACAGGCTTTCTTCGTCGGTATCCGGAGTACTTTTTACCGGATTGCGATTATTGCCGGACAGGGTGTGCTGGTCATGTTTGCCGGATTTCTGGAAAACAGTACGGGGAATATCCCGCTTGCCTGGTCTGTTACATTCTTTATTTTAGGCGGGCTGTTTTTGGCTTTGTTCCTGTATCACCGGTATATACTTCCTTTGCCGAAAGGGGATAAGCCATCGGCTACGGTGACTCCTTCCACAATCTTAAAAGAGTTTTTCGCGACTTTCGCCTCTTTTTTCAAAAAGAAACAAGCCTTTGTCGCGATTCTGTTTATGCTGTTATACCGTTTTCCGGAAGCCCAGTTGGCTAAATTGGTAACGCCTTTCCTGGTCGATCCCCGCGAAGTGGGTGGCTTGGGGCTTTCGACGGCTGAAATCGGACTGGTGTACGGGACGATCGGTACGATCGGTTTGACATTGGGCGGAATATTGGGAGGTATCGCCGCCTCGGCAGGAGGATTGAAGAAATGGATCTGGCCGATGGCGTTGGCAATTTCCCTTCCTGACGCTGTCTTTATTTATTTGAGCAGTGCGTCGCCTGATAATTTGTGGATAGTCAACATTTGCGTATTTATCGAACAGTTTGGATACGGCTTTGGCTTTACGGCCTATATGTTGTATCTGATTTATTATTCCGACGGAGAACATAAGACGGCACATTATGCGATCTGTACGGCTTTTATGGCTTTGGGCCTGATGCTTCCTGGAATGGCGGCCGGCTGGTTGCAGGAACAGATGGGTTACGAGAATTTCTTCTGGTGGGTGATGGGATGTTGCCTGGTGACGTTGCTTGTCACGGCCTGCCTGAAGATCGATCCCGAATTCGGGAAGAAGAAACAAGGAAATAACTAAATATATTTGCTTTGTATGGTGGCGAAAACGATATTGATAGCGGATGGCGGTTCCACGAAAACGGATTGGAGTATTGTGTCCGGCAATCGGGAGATAGACCGGATCAGGACAGGAGGAATTAATCCTTTTTTCCAGACGGAAGAGGAGATCTCGGCTGAGATAAGGGACAATCTGATTCCCCGGATAAGGGAGTCCGATTCTGTCGGGGCCGTTTACTTTTATGGTGCCGGATGTGCATTCACGGAAAAGAACGAGATTATACGCCGTTCTGTCACGCGCTATCTGCCGGTCCCGGTGGAGGTCGGCAGCGATTTGCTGGCAGCCGCCCGTGCCCTTTGTGGAGACAGCCCCGGCATTGCTTGTATTTTGGGGACCGGTTCCAACTCTTGTCTGTATGACGGAAAGGGTATTGTCAAGAGCATATCTCCGTTGGGCTTTGTCTTGGGTGATGAGGGGAGTGGCGCCGTACTTGGAAAATTGTTGGTTGGGGATGTGTTGAAGAACCAGTTGCCGGCAGCTTTGCAAGAGGCTTTTTGGGCGGAGTCCGGTTTGACACCGGCCATCATTATGGAAAAGGTTTATAAAGGGTCTTTCCCGAATCGTTTTTTGGCAAGCCTGTCTCCTTTTTTGCTCCGGCATATAGAAGAACCGGCAATACGTGATCTGGTGAGCAATAGCTTCCGGGCGTTCTTTACCCGCAATGTCATGCAGTATGATTACCGGGAGCATCCTGTCTATCTGACAGGCTCCATTGCTTGGTATTATCAGGATATATTGAAAGATGTTGCTCGTGAGTTCGAGCTTCGATTAGGAACGATCGTTCAAAGTCCGGTTCAAGGTCTGATCCACTATCACTGTGTTTTATAAATAATAAATTATCTAATTCGGTTTTTATCATGAAAAAATCTTTATTCTTATTGTGTTTGCTTCTGGGTATGTTGGGTAATTGTGCGTTGGTGTTGGCACAACCGGCCCAGAAGTTGGTCAATGTGGTGGTTTCGCCTGATCGTATCGATTGGAAATGCAAGGCGAAGGAAGAAGTCAAGTTTACGGTACAGGTTTTCAAGAATGAGAATTTGTTGAAAGATGTAGTTGTCGATTATGAGTTGGGACCGGAATATTTTCCGACGGTTGTAAAGAAAGACGTTCGTTTGGCGGATGGAAAAACAACGTTGAAAGCGAAGATGAATGAACCCGGATTCTTGCGTTGCAGGGTGACGGCCAAAGTGGACGGACGGAAGTATGAAGGGATGGCGACAGTTGGCGTGGATGAAACGAGGATTCGGCCGACGACGGTCAATCCGGAAGATTTTGATGCTTTCTGGACCGGTGCGATCGCTGAAGCCCGTAAGCAGCCGCTAGATCCCAAGATGACTTTGTTGCCGGAAAGATGCACTTCTACGCAGAATGTCTATCATGTCAGTTTCCAGAATGAACGCCCCGGTTCCCGTATATATGGCATTCTGATTGTACCGAAGAAAACTGGTAAATATCCGGCGGTCCTCCAGGTTCCAGGAGCGGGCATACGTCCTTATAACGGATTCAATTTGGGAGAAGATATCATTACGTTGGAGATTGGAATACATGGTGTTCCTGTGACGATGCCGCAGGAAGTGTATAACAACTTGGCTGCTGGAGCATTGAACGGATATAATGCAATGAACAAGAATAATCGCGATACGCATTACTACAAACGGGTCTATCTCGGTTGCGTGCGGGCTGTGGACTTCCTCTATTCTTTGCCTGAGTTTGATGGAAATACAGTCGGTGTGACCGGTGGAAGCCAGGGAGGAGCCTTGTCTATTGTCACGGCCGGACTAGACCCGCGTATCAAGTTTCTTGCTGCTTTCTATCCGGCCTTGTGCGATTATGCCGGCTATCTGCATAAACGTGCGGGAGGCTGGCCGCATTACTACCGGAATGCGCAGCCTGTGGCAAACGAAGTGGAAACGCTCGCTTACTTTGATGTCGTGAATTTTGCCCGCCGGGTGAACGCTCCGGGCTGGTATAGCTGGGGATATAATGATGTGACTTGTCCTCCGACATCCATGTATTCGGCCTACAATGTTATTCCGGGAGTGAAGGACTTGCATCTTTACCTCGAAACCGGTCACTGGACATATCCGGAACAGCAGTCGGAACGTATTGAATGGTTGAAAGATAAATGCGGAAAGTAAATATGTTTCCCGGTTAATAATAATGCATGTATGTCGAATTTAAAGTATTTTTTAGCGGGGGTGTTAATTATGGCAATAACATCGTGTATGCAAAAGGATAGTGAATTGTTTTTGTTTGTCGGATCGTATGCGGGTGCTACAGACCCTGGTATAAATCTGTTTCGCTTCGATGTGGAGAAAGGGACGGCTGTGCCGGTGAAAAGCCTGTCGGGCATTCAAGACCCTTCTTATCTGACAGTGAGTCGGGATGGCAAGTTTGTCTATTCGGTAAGTGAAACTGCTGTGCCGGACGCGAAAGTATGTGCCTATTCGTTTGACAAGCAAACCGGGACGCTTTCTTTGCTGAACGAGCAGCATACGGATGGGAGCGCTCCCTGCTATATCTGGGTGGACAGTAAACGCCGGATGGCTGTCACGGCCAACTACAACGGCGGAAGCATAAGTGTTTTCTCCATCTCGGCCGATGGAGCTTTGCTACCGGCTGAAGTATATGCGTATGAAGGAGGAAGCCCGGGGGCCGAACGCCAGGCGGTCCCGCATCTGCATTGCGTGTACGCTTCTCCGGATGAGAACTATCTGTATGCCAACGATCTGGGAACGGACCGGATTTATAAATACGAGATCGTTGCTTCCGATAAAGGCTTGAGTTTGCGGGAAGGGACGCCTTCCTCTTTTAGTTTGCCGGCGGGAGAAGGTCCGCGCCATACGGTTTTTCATCCGAACGGGAAATGGGCTTACCTGATTAGCGAGCTTTCGGGCCGCGTCGCTCTCATGTATTACGACAAGGGCAACCTGACCCCGGTCCGGTTTGTAGAAGCCGATACGTTACATGTCTCCGGTAGTGCCGATATACACATCACACCGGACGGTCGTTTCCTATATGCCTCTAACCGTCTGAAAGGTGACGGTATCGCGATTTTTTCTATCGATCTGGAAAACGGGCAATTGACAAAGATTGGTTATCAGCTGACCGGTATTCATCCGCGTAATTTCGTCATCACCCCCAACGGCAAGTTCCTGCTTTGCGCTTGTCGGGATAGTCATATCGTGCAGGTTTACGAAATAGACAAGCAAAGCGGTTTGTTGAAAGATACGGGAAAAGACATCCGAGTTAGTAAGCCTGTTTGCTTGAAGTTTACCGACATGTAAATGTGATATTTTTAGTAGCTTTGCAACGTGTAAATTGTAATAAGCTATGTCATTCATTAAGATAACGGAACAGAATTCTCTCTATAACGACCTGGAACGGAAGTCCGTCCGGGACTTGCTTGAAGATATCAATACGGAAGATCAGAAAGTGGCGTTGGCTGTCCGAGAGACAATCCCCAAAATAGAAGAATTGGTTTTGCAGATCGTTCCCCGCATGAAGCAGGGCGGACGGATCTTTTATCTGGGAGCTGGAACCAGCGGGCGGTTGGGAGTTTTGGATGCTTCCGAAATCCCCCCGACGTTCGGGATGCCTTCCACACTGATTGTCGGCTTGATAGCTGGTGGCGATACTGCCCTCCGGAATCCTGTGGAGAATGCCGAAGACGATGAGGAACGCGGCTGGCAGGAATTGTTGGAGCACCGGGTTAATACGAAGGATACCGTGATCGGCATTGCTGCTTCCGGGACGACTCCCTATGTGATCGGTGCCCTTCGCAAAGCACGTGAACAGGGCATCCTGACTGCCTCCATTTCCAGCAATCCAGATTCACCGATGGCGATGGAGGCCGATATCGCAATCGAAATGATTGTCGGGCCGGAGTTTGTCACTGGCAGTTCCCGTATGAAATCCGGCACGGGGCAGAAAATGATCCTGAACATGATCTCCACCTCCGTTATGATCCGATTGGGTAGGGTTAAAGGAAACCGGATGGTCAATATGCAGCTCACCAATCAGAAACTTATAGACCGTGGAACCCGCATGGTTGCCGAGGAATTGAATCTTCCCTATAACCAATCCCGCCATCTGCTGTTGATGTACGGCTCCGTTCAGGAAGCTGTCGAGGCTTACCGCAAAGCTTAACGGGTCTGGAGTCGGTTTCAGCTTTTTTCTGTAAGAAGATGAGAAATATATGGAAAATATCTTTATATTTGTCCCATGCATTGTTCCTGCTTCGCAATCTGCGGAAAAGGATTAAAAGGGAATCGGGTGCAAATCCCGGACAGTCCCGCTGCTGTAAGCTTCAAAACGGATTGGGCAATTCTTTTATGCCACTGACGCGAGTTGGGAAGGCGCTCATACCGGAAGTAAGTCAGAAGACCTGCAACGCATATTTTTTCGACGGCTTCGAGGATAGGCCGGAAGAGAACTGTGAAGCCGTAGGCTTTTGCCTTTCTTTATTTCCGTTTCCCGTAGCTATTTACTTGTTTTTAATTATTTTGCCATAATAATTAGGAAAAGAGGCATGAATCTGTGGGTGGGATGAGCTCCGCCTCGATTCATGCTTTCCTTTTATGAGTGTGATTAATCTTCCGGCTTTTGTCGTATAAACCTTTTTTTCGTACCTTTGTGCGTTTCCTCCATAAAGAGAGGAAGATAAATACGACTTCAAATTTGTATATGGAAATGAGAAAAACAGTATTATATGGCGTTTTGGCCTTTTGTTTGGTTGTGTTGAATTCTTGTTTGGGAGACCCGGCCACCCAATTGACGATGGCAAACCAGGCAGGGGTAGTGGTGACCGGTTACGGACCTGGTAAGGCTATTTATACCAAGGGGGACGTAGTGGTCTCTTCGGAAGACTTCCAGAATGCCAATGTGGAAAACGGAGAATGTATTTTGTTTGATTATTCCATCGATTACGGGGTCGCAAACAATATGGGGGCAGGGACGGATACCAGTTATACCGAGGCTATTATTTATGAAAATACGATCTCGGAGGTTAATCGTTGGAACTTCTATAATACGTTGACCGATACCTCTATTGTTGCAAAGGACGAACTGTTGCTTTCTTCCCTCCAGGCGCGTTCCGCTTATATCAGAGGCAATTTGTTCCTGTTCACGGAGATAAGCAATCACCCGGCAAACCAAGTGGACAGTTTCTCTTTGTCCTATAATTCGGATAAATTGTTGGGAGACGATAATATTTATAGCCTCTACCTCCGCACGATCAGAATCAAGGCGGACACGACAAGAGGCGAGGCGATGATTATTCCTTGTGCGTTCAATATCGAAGATCTGGTGAAAAAGGCGGAAAAGAATCATTCGGATGAACTGAAGTTCCGGATTAACTATGCATATTCGTTCGGGAAGGATTCTGCATCGATAAACTGGAAAAGTTCCGACGTGTTTACAATAGACTTGACAGGAAAAGGCAAATAAAATGATAAATAGCAAACGAGCGTATTGAAAAATGTATAAAGAGATATTTAAATTGGTTGTAGCCATCATCTCCCAGCCGGGAAAGGCGTGGGATATTCTGACGAGAAAAGAAGAAAAGGACGATGAGTTTTTATCCCGGTTTGTGTATCCTCTCATCGGATTCGTTACGGTTGCTGCTTTTTTAGGCGTGCTGTTCACTCGGAAGGAGTTTGATGTCGAACTGGCGTTGAAGTCGTCTATCCGGACATTAGTCGCTGCGTTCGGCGGCTTTTATCTGGCTTCCTATTTGCTGAATGAGATTTGGCAGGGATGGTTCAAACGGGAGAAGGATATGAAACTGTGTCAACGCTTTGTCGGCTATTCGTCTTCGTTGATGTTTGCATTGAACATCGTGTTGATGTTACTTCCGGAGTTTTTCTTTTTGCGTATATTTGTGTTATATACATTTTATATCGTATGGGAAGGGGCCGGCCCTTATATGCAGGTGGAGGAGAAGATACGCCTGAAGTTTGTCGGGACCGCGACCGGTCTGATTTTGCTGACGCCCTGGTTGATCGAGGTAATTCTTTCCATGCTGATGCCCGGTTTACGTTTTTGATAGGAGAATAAGATGAAAGAGAAGATTAGTAATAACATACAGATAAAGAACAAGCGGGCGACTTTCGATTATGAGTTGCTCGACACGTTTACGGCAGGGATCGTGCTGACCGGTACGGAGATCAAATCGATACGCTTGGGAAAGGCGAGTCTGGTTGATACGTTTTGTATTGTGGAGAAGGGGGAATTGTGGGTGAAGAATATGTATGTGGCAGAATATTTCTACGGGACATACAATAACCATACGGCTCGCCGTGACCGCAAGCTGTTGCTGACTAAAAAGGAATTGCGGAAGATTGAAAGCGCTGCCCGCAATAATGGCTTTACAATTATTCCGACACGTCTTTTTATTAATGATAAAGGACTGGCCAAAGTCGTTGTGGCTATTGCCAAAGGTAAGAAGGAATATGACAAACGCGACTCTATCAAGGAACGGGACGACCGCCGGGAGATGGATCGTGCATTTAAACGGTAACGAACCTTTATGGATAAAGAAATATTTTTGAATCTCCTGAAAGAACGCATTTTGATTCTGGACGGAGGAATGGGTACGATGGTCCAGGGATTTAAACTGACCGAGAAAGATTATCGCGGAAAACAGTTTGCCGATTGGATGAGCGACCTGAAAGGAAATAACGACCTGTTATGTATCACCCGGCCGGATGTGATCAAATCGATCCACCGTCAGTATCTGGATGCCGGTGCCGATATTTTTGCTACCAACACTTTCAATGCAAATGCTATCTCGATGGAGGATTACGGCATGCAAGGGCAGGTGAGAAATATCAATTTGGCTGCCGGAAAATTGGCGCGTGAGGTGGCCGATGGCTTTATGAAGGAGCATCCGGATCGCACGATCTTTGTAGCTGGTTCTGTCGGCCCAACTAATAAGACTGCTTCGATGAGCCCTGACGTGAGCGATCCGGCTTACCGTGCTGTCACCTACTTGGATTTGTATAGTGCCTATAAAGAACAGGTAGACGCTTTGGTAGACGGGGGCGTGGATATCGTTTTGTTTGAAACGACTTTCGACACGCTGAATGTGAAAGCCGGACTGGAAGCTGCCGAGGCTGTGTTGAAGGAAAAAGGCAAGGATTTACCGATTATGCTTTCTATGACGTTATCTGCCCAGGGAGGACGTACGTTTTCGGGGCAGACATTGCTTGCGTTTTTGGCTTCCGTGCAACATACCAATATTGTTAGTGTCGGTCTGAACTGCTCTTTCGGTGCTGCCGATATGAAGCCTTTTCTGGCTGAATTGGCAAAACATGCTCCCTATTATATAAGTGCTTATCCGAACGCCGGTCTGCCGAACAGTTTCGGTTCCTATGATGAGACGCCGGAAAAGATGGCTGTTCATGTAAAATCTTTTATTGACGAAGGGCTGGTGAATATATTGGGAGGCTGTTGTGGTACGACGCCGGCCCATATTACCAAATATCCCGAACTGGTGAAAGGGGCCAAGCCGCATGTACCGGCTCCGAGGCCCGATTGTCTTTGGTTGTCCGGTCTGGAGTTGCTGGAAGTAAAGCCGGAAAATAATTTCGTGAATGTCGGCGAACGATGTAATGTGGCCGGTTCACGTAAGTTCTTGCGCTTGATCAAGGAAGAAAATTATGAAGAGGCTTTGACAATTGCCCGCAAGCAGGTGGAAGACGGCGCGCAGGTGATCGATATCAATATGGATGACGGAATGTTGGATGCCGTGAAGGAGATGACGACTTTCTTGAACTTGATCGCATCCGAACCTGATATTTCCCGTGTTCCCGTGATGATTGACTCTTCTAAATGGGAGGTGATCGAAAAAGGTTTGATGTGCGTGCAGGGTAAAAGTATTGTGAATTCGATTTCTTTGAAAGAAGGAGAAGAGGTTTTCCTGCAACATGCCGCTCGCATCAAACAGTTGGGTGCAGCTACGGTCGTAATGGCTTTTGATGAAAAGGGGCAGGCAGACACGTTTGAACGGAAGATCGAGGTTTGCGGACGTGCTTACCGTCTCCTCCGGGAGAAAGTCGATTTCGATCCGAACGGAATTATTTTCGATCCGAATGTGCTGGCTATCGCTACCGGTATGGAAGAACATAACGGGTACGGACTTGACTTTATCCGTGCCGTGGAATGGATCAAGAAGAACCTGCCGGGGGCGAAGGTGAGCGGCGGTGTCAGCAATCTTTCCTTCTCTTTCCGTGGAAATAATTATGTGCGGGAGGCCATGCATTCCGTATTCCTGTATCATGCGATTAACAAAGGCATGGACATGGGGATCGTGAACCCGTCGTCGTCCGTACTCTATGAAGATATAGAACCTGCTTTCCGTATGTTGCTGGAAGACGTCATTTTGGCACGCCGTCCGGAAGCAGCTGAAGAACTGATTGCATATGCCCAGAACCTGCATGTAAAAGCGCAGGAGGGAGAAGGTGAAAAGCAGGAAGTCTGGCGTGAATATCCGTTGAAGGAACGTTTGGAAAACGCTCTGATAAAAGGAGTCGGCGATCATTTGGAAGAAGATTTAAAGGAAGCCTTGAAGGAATATCCGCGTGCGGTGGATATTATCGACGGACCGCTGATGGGTGGGATGAATAAGGTAGGCGAATTGTTTGGTGCTGGAAAAATGTTCCTACCGCAGGTTGTCAAGACTGCCCGTACGATGAAAAAGGCAGTCGCCATCTTGCAACCGGCGATCGAGGCAGAAAAGGTCTCTTCCGATTCTGCTAAGGCAGGAAAGGTTCTGTTTGCGACAGTGAAAGGTGACGTGCATGACATTGGAAAGAATATTGTTTCGATCGTCCTGGCTTGCAATAATTATGAGGTGATCGATTTGGGAGTGATGGTTCCGGCAGACGTGATTGTAAAAAAGGCAATTGAAGAAAAGCCCGACCTGGTCTGTCTTTCCGGTCTGATCACGCCTTCGCTCGAAGAGATGGTGCATGTGACGGACGAGATGCAGAAAGCCGGCCTGAGCATTCCCATAATGGTGGGCGGCGCCACGACTTCGAAGTTGCATACGGCCATTAAGATCGCTCCGCATTATGACTATCCGGTCATTCATGTGCTGGACGCCTCGCAAAACCCGTTGATTGCGGCCAAACTGTTGAACCCGGATACGCGCGATGCTTATATCGCCCAGCTGAACAGTGAGTATGAAGCTCTGCGTGCCTCTGTGAATAAGAAAAAAGAGATACTGGTCCCGTTGGCGGAAGCCCGGACGAATCGTCCGGTGATCGATTGGGCTTCTTATAACCCGGTTGTCCCGGCTCGGAACGGGGTACAGGTGATTCCTTCTATTCCTTTGGAAGAAATAATTCCATATATTCATTGGACCTTCTTTTTTAGTGCCTGGAAACTGAATGGGCGTTTCTCGGAAATTGCGCAGATCCACGGCTGTGACGCTTGTCGTGCCGCCTGGCTGGCCGAATTCTCGGAAGCGGACCGGACGAAGGCGTCGGAGGCTATGCAGTTATACAAGGATGCTGTTAAGTTGTTGGATCGCTTGGTTGAGATGAAAGCCGAGTATTGCAAGGCGGTTTATGGTTTCTTCCCGGCAAATGGTGATGGGGATAATATCCGTGTGGGTGAAGTCTTGCTTCCAGTTTTGCGTCAACAGGCGAAAAAAGAGGAAGGAATCTATAAGTCGTTAGCCGATTATGTGATGCCAGTATCGGAAGGGCGTACGGATTATGTCGGCGCTTTCGTGGTGACGGCCGGTACCGGCGCCGAATCTCTGAAAGAACGGTTCGAGCAGGAGGGAGATACCTATAATTCCATGTTGTTGCAAACCTTGACCGATCGTTTGGCCGAGGCTACGGCCGAATATCTCCATGAAAAGGTCCGTAAGGAATATTGGGGATATGCTCCGGATGAATCGCTTTCCATCTCCGACCTGTATAAAGTGAAATATCAGGGAATACGTCCGGCTATCGGTTATCCTTCATTGCCGGACCAGCTTTTGAACTACACGTTGGATAAGTTGTTAAATATGTCACAGATCGGTGTCCGGTTGACGGAAAACGGCGCTATGTATCCGACGGCGACGGTGAGCGGCATTTATATTGCACATCCGGATTCCCAATATTTCATGATTGGTAATATTGATGAAGAACAGATGAAAGATTATGCCTGTCGCCGGAATCTGTCGGAAGCGGAAGTGAAGAAGTTATTGAATAAAAACATTTCAAATTGAAATATATACGCTGGATAGTCTTGTCTCTCCTTCTGGCCGGTATCTGGTGCGCCATGCGTTCGCCGGATATGGGAGAGGCGTATGCCCGGAATGTATATCCTTATATATCGGGTGCTTTGTCCTGTTTTTCTTCTCTATTTTCTTTTTCGATAGGTGATTGCCTGATATACGGTAGTATGGCCGGTTTGCTTGCTTATCTGGTTTATGCCATTGTGAAGAAACGTTCCTGGCGGGCGACAGCCGGACGGATGATCGAATATTTGTTGTGGATATATGTCTGGTTTTATCTGGCTTGGGGATTGAATTATTTCAGGAAAGACTTTTTTACACGGACGGAAATCCCGTATGCGGCTTATTCAGCCGACGCTTTTCGTTCGTTCTTATCCACTTATACAGATTCGTTGAATGCGTCCTTTGTGCCTGTCGAAAAAATAGATAAGGCCCTCGTCGCAGAGGAAGTGAAAAAGGAATATCATGAAATTGCCGGGCGTTTCTCTTTAGTCAGTCCTGCCGGGTATTTGCATCCGAAGCCGATGTTAATGCCCTTTTTGATGAGTGGAGTGGGGGTATTGGGGTATATGGGACCGTTTTTTACCGAATATAATCTGAACCCTGATCTGCTCCCGGTCCAGTATCCGTTTACTTATGCACATGAAATGGCGCATGTGTTAGGAATATCCAGCGAGGCGGAAGCGAATTTGTATGGTTTTCTCGTCTGTTCCCGTTCCGGAGTGCCGGAAATCCGGTTTTCGGCTTATTTTGCTTTGTTGCCTTATGTGTTGAGCAATGCCTACGGCTTATTGTCGGAAGAGGAGTTTAATGAATGGAAAGAGACGATCTCCCCCGAGGTAAAAGATCTTTACAACCGGAAAGTCGCTTACTGGGAGAATTTGTACAGCCCATTTATAGGCGAGATCCAGAGTACCGTTTACAACTGGTTCTTGAAAGGAAACAACATTTCCTCCGGCCGGAAGAATTATTCGGAAGTGGTGGCATTATTGATGGCGCTGGGAAATACGTCCGGAGAGATTTGAGTCCTTGCTGTTTCCATATTGCCTAATTCGAATTAAATCACTACCTTTGCGGCAATTTTTGAGAAGATAGATAAATATAACGCATATGAGTAAGAAATTTGCCGAATACTCGAAACTTGACTTGTCGAACGTCAATAAAGAGGTGCTGAAGAAATGGCAGGATGGCGACATCTTCCATAAGAGTCTTGAAATCCGCGAAGGACATCCCTCGTTTGTCTTTTATGAAGGTCCTCCTTCTGCAAACGGTATGCCTGGTATTCACCATGTGATTGCCCGTTCGATTAAGGATATTTTCTGCCGTTATAAGACCATGAAAGGATATCTTGTCAACCGTAAGGCGGGATGGGATACACACGGACTTCCAGTAGAGCTGGGAGTTGAAAAAACATTGGGTATCACCAAAGAAGATATCGGCAAAAAGATCTCTGTGGCCGAATATAATGCCGCCTGCCGCCGCGACGTGATGAAGTTCACGAAGGAATGGACGGATCTGACACAGAAGATGGGATATTGGGTCGACCTTGAAAACCCGTATATCACTTACGACAATCGTTATATCGAAACATTGTGGTACCTGCTGAAGGAACTGTATAAGAAAGGATTGCTTTACAAAGGGTACACGATCCAGCCGTATTCGCCGGCTGCCGGAACGGGGCTTAGCTCGCATGAGTTGAACCAGCCGGGGTGTTATCGCGACGTGAAGGATACGACTTGTACGGCTCAGTTCCGCATTCTCGATCCGAAACCGGAGATGGCGGGATTTGGCGAACCGTTCTTCTTGGCATGGACCACTACTCCGTGGACTTTGCCTTCCAACACGGCTCTTTGTGTGGGTCCAAATTTCACTTATGTGGCTGTTCAGACCTATAATCCATATACAGGTATGCCGATGACGGCTGTTTTGGCTAAGGACTTGTTGAATGTGTATTTCAATCCGAAAGCCGCCGATCTGGCTCTGACCGATTATAAACTGGGCGATAAACTGGTGCCGTTCAAAGTGGTCGGCGAATGGAAAGGACCGGAACTGGCCGGCATGCATTACGAGCAGCTGATCCCGTGGGTCAATCCGGGAGAAGGTGCTTTCCGGGTAATCACCGGCGACTATGTGACGGTGGAAGATGGTACGGGTATCGTACATATCGCTCCGACTTTCGGTGCGGATGACGACCGTGTGGCAAAAGCAAGCGGCGTACCTCCTTTGATGATGATCGACAAAGATGGGAACCGCCGTCCGATGGTCGATATGACAGGTAAATTCTATCTGCTGGAAGACCTCGATCCCGAGTATGTTCAGGAGCATATGAATGCTGCCGACTATGATCCGTGGCAGGGCAAGTTCGTGAAGAACGCTTACGATGCGACAAAGGGAGAAAAAGACGAAACGCTGGATATCGAAATCTGCATGATGCTGAAAGCACAGAACCGTGTGTTCCGCATCGAGAAGCATGTGCACAACTATCCGCATTGTTGGCGTACGGACAAGCCTGTGTTGTACTATCCGCTGGATAGCTGGTTTATCCGCACGACCGCTTGCCGCGAACGGATGATTGAACTGAACAATACGATCAACTGGAAACCGCAGAGCACCGGCACGGGACGTTTCGGCAAATGGTTGGAAAATCTTCAGGACTGGAACTTGAGCCGTAGTCGCTACTGGGGAACGCCGTTGCCTATCTGGCGTACCGAAGACGGGGCGGAAGAAATCTGCATCGGTTCGGTTGAAGAACTGTACAATGAAATTGAGAAATCCGTAAAAGCCGGGCTGATGGAGTCCAACCCGTATAAGGAATTGAAATTCCAGCCGGGCGAATATACGAAGGAG
The DNA here is from genome assembly GCF_019041495.1 of Parabacteroides sp. MSK.9.14. NCBI lineage: Bacteria > Pseudomonadati > Bacteroidota > Bacteroidia > Bacteroidales > Tannerellaceae > Parabacteroides > Parabacteroides sp. MSK.9.14. The sequence continues at coordinate 140,821 of NZ_JAHPXO010000006.1, read as the reverse complement.
AACTACGAAAAGATCGACCTTCACCGTCCGTATGTGGATGATGTGATTCTGGTTTCCGAAAGCGGTAAGCCGATGAAGCGCGAGACCGACCTGATCGACGTATGGTTCGATTCCGGCGCGATGCCTTATGCTCAGATTCATTATCCGTTCGAGAACAAGGAAATCTTCGACGACCGCAAGGTTTATCCGGCCGATTTCATCGCCGAAGGCGTCGACCAGACACGCGGATGGTTCTTTACTTTGCATGCGATTGCTACGATGGTATTCGATAGCGTGTCGTATAAAGCCGTCGTTTCGAACGGTTTGGTGTTGGACAAGAATGGCAACAAAATGTCCAAACGTCTGGGTAATGCCGTCGATCCGTTCGCCACGATTGAGCAGTACGGTTCCGATCCTTTGCGCTGGTACATGATTACGAATGCCTCTCCGTGGGATAACATCAAGTTTGATATCGACGGTATCGAAGAAGTTCGCCGCAAGTTCTTCGGTACATTATATAATACATATTCGTTCTTCGCCTTGTATGCGAATGTGGACGGTTTCGATTATTCCGAACCGGATGTGGATTGGAAAGAACGTCCCGAAATCGACCGTTGGATTCTGTCGTTGCTGAATTCGTTGGTAAAGGATGTGGATGGATTCCTGGATACATACGAACCGACCCGTGCCGGACGTGCGATCTCTGATTTCGTAAACGATAACCTGAGTAACTGGTATGTGCGCCTGAACCGCCGCCGTTTCTGGGGTGGAGGTATGACGACCGACAAGTTGTCTGCTTACCAGACTTTGTACACTTGTCTGGAAACGGTCGCCAAGTTGATGGCTCCGATCGCGCCGTTCTATGCAGACCGGTTGTTCTGTGACCTGATCGCCGCTACCGGACGCGAAAAGGTTGAATCTGTCCACCTGTCCGAATTCCCGGTTTGCAATGAGGCAATGATCGACAAGGACCTGGAAGAACGTATGCAGATGGCTCAGGATGTGTCTTCTATGGTGCTGGCTTTGCGCCGTAAGGTGAACATCAAGGTGCGTCAGCCGCTTCAAACCATCATGGTCCCGGTTGTGGATGCTCACCAGCAGGAAAGCATCGAAGCCGTGAAAGCGCTGATCTTGAACGAGGTCAATGTGAAGGAACTGAAGTTTGTCGATAATGCCGCCGGTATTTTGGTGAAGAAGATCAAGCCGGACTTCAAGAAGCTGGGCCCGCGTTACGGCAAGATCATGAAGGCATTGGCCGCCGCTATCCAGGCGATGAGCCAGGACGAAATCAATGCGTTCGAGAAAGTCGGAACATTCACGCTGACCGTTGAAGGACAGGAGGCGATGATCGAACGTGCAGACGTCGAAATCATCTCCGAAGACATACCGGGCTGGTTGGTTGCGAACGAAGGCCGCTTGACGGTGGCGCTGGATATCACCGTGACGGAAAACCTCCGCAAGGAAGGGCTGGCGCGTGAGTTGGTAAACCGTATCCAGAACCTGCGTAAGAGCAGCGGTTACGACATTACTGACAAAATATCCGTCACTGTCCTTTCGAACGATGGGATGGACGAGGCGATCAAGGACTTCAATTCCTATATCGCAAACCAGGTGTTGGCTGTATCAGTGGAAATTACGGATGTGATCAGCGACGCGACCGAGATGGATTTCGAAGACTTCAAGCTTTCGGTCCGGATCGAAAAAGCATAAATATTCAATGAATAATGAATAATTAATAATGAACAATGGAAGAATTGCTTATATTTGTGGGCAAGAGAAAAGGAAATCTTTCTCATTGTTGAATTATTCATTATTCATTCTTGATTGTTAATTATTAATTTAAATGAACCATGGCAGAAAAGACAAGATATTCGGATGCCGAACTCGAGGAGTTCCGCGCCATAATATTGGAAAAGCTGGAAAAGGCGAAAAAAGATTATGACCTGTTGAGATCCGGTGTCACCAATTCTGACGGCAATGATGTCGCCGATACATCTCCTACGTTTAAAGTATTGGAGGAAGGTGCTGCGACTTTATCGAAGGAAGAGGCCGGTCGTTTGGCACAACGCCAGATGAAGTTTATCCAGAACTTGCAGGCGGCATTGATCCGGATTGAGAATAAGACATACGGTATTTGCCGCGAGACCGGTAAATTGATCCCGAAAGAAAGATTACGTGCAGTACCTCACGCTACGTTGAGTATCGAAGCTAAACAGGGAGGTGCCAAGTAAATGAGATATTCCAAAGGTTGGGGAGCAGCGTTGATTGTGATGCTGCTCCTTATTCTTGACCAGGCTCTTAAAATATGGATTAAAACTCACATGCAGCTGCATGAGAGTATCGAAATTACTCCGTGGTTTTATTTGTACTTCACCGAGAATCCGGGAATGGCTTTCGGGATAGAAGTGATCGGTAAGTTGTTTTTATCGGTATTCCGTATTATAGCTGTCGGCTTTATCGGTTATTACCTGTATAAGCTGGTGAAACAGAATTATGCCTTTGGCTTTATCGCCTGTATCTCGTTGATCTTTGCAGGGGCTATTGGGAACATCATCGACTCTATATTCTATGGGGTGGTGTTCGATCATAGTTTTGGACAGGTAGCCTCATTTATGCCGGAGGGTGGAGGCTATGCCAGTTGGTTGCACGGGAAAGTGGTCGATATGTTCTATTTTCCTTTGATACAGACGGTGTTGCCCGAATGGATTCCGGTGTGGGGAGGAGAGGAGTTCATCTTTTTCCGTCCGATCTTTAACTTGGCCGATTCGGCGATTTGCGTAGGCGTCTTTTTGTTGTTGCTGTTCTACCGTCATACATTGTCGACAAGTCTCTCAAAAGAAAAATAAAAGAATTGATGCGGAACAGGCTGCATAGATATAGATATAATGTCGTTTTGTTGCTGGCAACCTGGTTGGTTGCCTGTAGCAAAGTACCGGATGACATTCTTTCGGAAAAGAAAATGCAAGCTGTACAGGTGGATATGCAATTGGCAGAAGCTATGATTAACCTGGACAGCAAGGCGTTTTCCGATAATGCCCGTAAGGAGGCTCTATATCAGTCCATCTTCCGCAAATACGATATCACACAAGCCGAGTACGACAGTTCGCTCATTTGGTATGGACGGCATCTGGATATTTATATGAAGGTGTATGACCGTGTGCTGGCCGATTTGAATAAACGGCAGAAAGCGTTAGGCGACGTACAGGCTTTGGCTGCACCTGTTTCCAAACAGGATTCGGTGGATATCTGGCCTCGTCGCACCTCTTTAAGGTTGGAGCCCGATGCTCTGTTTAACGGTGTGACGTTCGACATCAAACCGGAAACGAACTATTCGTCCGGCAGCACGTTTGTGTTGGGGATGAATGTCTGGGGTATCAATAAAGGGATGGTCTATAAACCGGAAATACGCATAAGTGCTGATCAGGGCGATACGATCGTGACTGTCAATGACAAGGTGCTTCGTGATGGTTATCATGAAACCGTTTTGAAGACAGTTCCGACTAAACAGGTCAAACGTGTGTACGGTTATATCTTTATGAACAATGCCGATTCTTCCTACTACAAAGTTTATTTGGACAGCCTGAACCTTATGAAATATAATTACGGTCGTCTGACCGATATGGCAAAAGATTCGTCTGCCGTAAAAATATCCACAGCGGAATAAAAAGTGTTATGCGCCGGATCGCTTCCCATTATATCTATTGGAGACAGTTCTACCGGCTGCACTATGTCGAGTTGAATGATAACGGCGTATTGGCCGGAATTTTCCCTTTGGAAGGGGAAATTGCGGGTACGGAGTTCTATGACGGCATCTTGATCCTTGTACCTATTCCCGCGCTTGACGCAGGGGTGCAGGAGAACAAGCGGTGTCATCAGGATTCTTATTCTGACACATCTTTTGTAATTCCGAGTCAAGCGCGGGAACAGGGCACTTTTGACATGCTGCCGGGAGAACAGTTGGCAGATGCCTTGGAACGTCAAGGTTTTACAGGTATTGCTGAAGCGGGTTCGCCTGTTTGTGTGCTGTTATTGGGCGGCATTCCCCTGGCAACGGCGAAATTCGGCGCAGATGACAGCCGTAGCGATGGCTACATTCAAAGACTCTGATGTTTCTCTTTCGGGTGGAAAGCTTGGAATATAAAGTTTTTGATTAATCAACTTTTCTATTTGCGGACGTATTCCGTTCCCTTCGTTCCCCATCACGATGATTCCGTTTGCCGACAATTCCTTTGTGTACATGTTTTCTCCGTCGAGGAATGTACCGAACAACGGAATTTGTCTTGCCGCCTGGGCTTTCAGGTAGTCTTCCAGTTCCGTGTAATGGACTTTTACATGTGCCAGTGCGCCCATTGTGGCCTGCACAGTCTTCGGACTGAAGACATCTGCGGTGTCGGGGCTGCAAACGATATGTTCGATGCCGAACCAGTCGGCAAGGCGTATGATGGTTCCGAGATTTCCAGGGTCCTGTATGCCGTCTAAAGCTAAAACGAGCGAGGTAGAAGGATCGGCTTCGTCGAGCGACCAGTCCGGGCGCTTGAACACGGCAAGTACATCCTGCGGGTTTTTCAAGAAACTGGCTTTACGGATGTCATCCCCTTCCGCTTCCAATAGTTCTTTCGCCGGGATGTTTCCCTGCATCGCCATCCAGGATGGTTTGGCGAGAATCAGTTCGCATTCGAAAGCAAACATCATGTCGGCAACCAGTTTGTTTCCTTCGGCAACGAATGCATTCAGTTCGTTCCGATATTTCTTCATTTCCAATGAATGGATGTACTTTACTTTCCCCTTGCTTAGCATCTTTACTCTTTTTATGCGGCAAAGGTAATTGGTTTTTACGATTTATGATTTATGATTTGTGATTTATGTGTCGTTGATAAATCATAAATCATAAATCATAAACCACATTTTATTTTTACATTTGCGTGCGTAAAAACTTGAATGATGAAGGGAATCCAAACACTATATTTCATTTGTTTCCTATTGTTGTTAATCTCCTGTAGCTCGACAAAATATGTAGGCGAAGGAGAATACCTGTTGGACAAAGTGGAGATTGTGTCGGATGGCAAGACTTATAAAAACAGCGATTTGAAGCCTTATTTGCGCCAGCAACCCAACTTTAAAGCATTCGGGCTGATGAAATGGCAGTTGTTCGTGTATGATTGGTCGGGCCGGAACGAGAAGAAATGGATCAATAAACAGCTTCGCCGGATGGGAGAGGCTCCCGTCATTCTGGATACGACGCTGGTAACGCAGTCGGTTGACGAGTTGAAACGTTTCTTTATCAATAAAGGATATATGAATGCCGAAGTCTCGGCTTCTATTGATACTTCACGAGTCAAAAAGGCTGTCGTGACCTATAGGATCGTCCCTAACACTCCTTACCGGATTCATAATTATTCGATGGATTTGAGCGATCCTAAGATCGATAGCATTGCTAAGCTCAAACCGCCTCACCGTTCCGTGCTGGCTTCGGCTTTTCGTACTTATTCCGACGATTATACTTCTCTGATAAAAGACAGTGCCTTGTTTGACCGCGATGTGCTGGACAAGGAGAGGCAACGCATTACGACTTTGCTTCGTCGGCGTGGTTATTATGCTTTCAACCGGGATTACCTGTCTTATATTGCCGATAGCTCTTTGAATCGGAATATCGTAGATTTGGATATGCTTCTGAAACCGTACCGTTTGCAGAAGCCTGACGGGACGGTGGTCGACACGTTACATCGTCAGTATTACATTAAAGACGTTTCGATTGTGACCGATTATGACCCGTTGACGTTAGAGGAAAACAACGCTATGCCTTACGATACGGTTCGAACTGACGGTATTGATATCCTATACGGCAAGAACGGCAGAAGTATCCGTCCGGGAGTCTTGCGCAAGAGCAATTATATCATGCCGGGACGCTTGTATAACGAGCGGACGGTGGAGCAGACCTATTCTTCGTTTGCCACGCTGCGTGCTTTGCGTAATGTAAATATCCGTTTTTCGGAGGTCGAAGAGAACGACACGATGAAGCTTAATTGTACGATCTTGACTTCTCCCGCAAAACTGCAAGGTTTTGGGGTCGATCTGGAAGGGACGAATTCGGCAGGGGATTTTGGATTTGCTTCCAGTTTGAGTTATCAGCACCGAAACTTGTTCAAGGGCTCGGAGGTTTTTTCTGCTAAAGTACGCGGTGCATACGAGGCGTTGACCGGCAGCCAGTCGGAAGGAAACAACTTTTGGGAATTCGGTGCGGAAGCATCTGTTTTGTTTCCCCGTTTCCTGTTCCCCTTCTTGCATGAAAATTTCCGTCGTAAGATTCGTGCAACGACCGAACTGAAGGTGAACTACAGCATACAAACACGTCCGGAATTCAAAAGAGCCATCGTCTCTGCAGGATGGAATTATATCTGGCAGGAGCGGAGCAATATGCAGGCGCGCCATGTGTTCAAGTTGTTGGACATTGACTATGTGCACTTGCCGAAGATAAGTCAGTCGTTTAAAGATTCGTTGCCTGAATCTACTTTGCTTTACAATTTTACCGACCAGTTTATTGTCGGTTCCGGTTATACCTATTCTTTTAATAATTATGATCCTCAGAATCGTTTGAGGAATACGCATTCCGTTCGCTTCTCCTTCGAGATGGCAGGCAACTTGCTGTATGGGCTTTCCCGTCTGACTGGTGCGGATAAGGATGACGAAGGGCGCTATAAATTGTTTGGGATTAATTATGCCCAGTTTGTGAAAGGGGATATAGATTTCAGTAAAAGTATCGTGTTGGACAATCGTAACAAGTTGGCTTTCCACATTGGTATCGGAGTCGGTTATCCGTATGGTAACTCGAAGATGCTACCGTTCGAACGCAGCTATTTCTCTGGAGGTGCAAATAGTGTCCGCGGTTGGTCCGTACGTTCGCTCGGTCCCGGTAGCATGCCGCTCGATTCGGTCAAGTCCTTTGCCCAGCAGATCGGTGATATCCGTCTGGATCTGAATTTGGAATACCGAACGAAACTATTTTGGAAATTCGAGATGGCGGCCTTTATTGATGCCGGTAATATCTGGACTTTCCATAAGGATGAGAGCCGTCCGAACGGTAACTTCGATTTTTCCCGTTTCTACAAAGAGATTGCCGTCTCTTATGGATTAGGTCTCCGCCTCGATTTCGATTTCTTCCTGATCCGTTTCGATACCGGTATGAAAGCCTATAACCCGCAGGAAAGTGGCAGAAGGAAATGGGCTATCCTGCATCCGAACTTTGGCAGTAACTTCGCGTGGCATTTTGCGGTGGGATATCCGTTCTGATTTTATTTCCTTCTTTATGTAGTTCGACTACATATGAATTTAGGAGGAAAAATAACAAAAATATTTGCTTGTTAAAATAATATTACTACCTTTGCACCGCAAATAAGGATGGTTCCGTAGCTCAGCTGGATAGAGCAACGCCCTTCTAAGGCGTGGGTCGAGCGTTCGAATCGCTCCGGAATCACATGATTTGAAAAAAATACCTGGTAGATTAAACATTTACCGGGTATTTTTTTGTATACTCAGTTGTGTTTTGTATGGATTACTTTTTACCGGACATATGTCTCGCACAGGCAATGGCAGTGAAAACTGTTTCGTAGAGATTTAAGTTATTGAACAATCGGTCAGGTCGATACCTAGTCAAATAAGGTGATAGAAAATAGCCGTTTGCGGGTTGAAACGGAACGATTATCCCTGTTAAGATGTTTTTCTTGATCAAATCTGCTATAATTATATATCTATTGCTTATATTTACAACCTTTTTGATAGATAAGCTTGTCGATAAATATATTGACTTGTAACGTCTGAACGATATCTATTTATTTATTCCAAATACAAAAATGTATTTTTTGCACTGAAGAAGAAATGAGAAAATGGCGTATTGAAGACTCAGAAGAACTCTACAACATCACAGGTTGGGGGACTTCGTACTTTGGTATCAATGACAAAGGTCATGTAGTGGTAACTCCTCGTAAAGACGGCGCCGGTGTAGATCTGAGAGAGCTGGTCGACGAACTGCAATTACGGGATGTGGAGGCTCCTGTACTGATCCGTTTCCCAGATATTCTGGATAACCGTATTGAAAAGATCGCGAACTGTTTCAAGCAGGCTTCTGATGAATATGGTTATAAGGCGCAGAATTTCATTATCTATCCGATTAAAGTAAATCAGATGCGTCCGGTAGTGGAAGAGATTATCGGTCATGGCAAGAAGTTCAACTTAGGGTTGGAAGCCGGTTCAAAGCCGGAACTCCATGCGGTGATTGCGGTCAATACAGATTCGGATTCTTTGATTATCTGCAACGGTTACAAGGATGAGAGTTATATCGAACTAGCTTTGCTGGCACAGAAAATGGGTAAACGCATTTTTCTGGTTGTCGAAAAGATCAACGAACTGACTTTGATCGCCAAGATGGCCAAGCAGTTGAATGTCCGTCCGAATATCGGCATCCGTATTAAACTGGCATCTTCCGGCAGTGGTAAATGGGAAGAGAGCGGTGGCGATGCCAGCAAGTTCGGCTTGACGTCCAGCGAATTGCTGGAAGCACTTGATTTTCTGGAAAAGAAAGATTTGACAGATTGTCTGAAGCTGATTCATTTCCACATTGGCAGTCAGGTGACCAAGATACGCCGTATTAAAACGGCTTTGCGCGAAGCATCACAATTTTATGTACAACTGCATGCGATGGGCTTCAATATCGAGTTTGTGGATATTGGTGGCGGACTGGGAGTCGATTATGATGGTACTCGTTCTTCCAATAGCGAGAGCAGCGTCAATTATTCCATCCAGGAATATGTAAACGACTCTATTTCTACAATGGTCGATGCCAGTGACAAGAACGGTATCCCGCATCCGAACATCATAACGGAAAGCGGGCGTTCGTTGACTGCCCATCATTCCGTTTTGATATTTGAAGTGCTGGAAACAGCTACGCTTCCCGAAATGGATGAAGACTTCGAGGTGAGCGAATCTGATCACGAGCTTGTGCATGAACTGTATGAGATTTGGGATAAGCTGAACCAAAGCCGTATGCTGGAAGCCTGGCACGATGCGCAGCAGATACGCGAGGAAGCGTTGGATTTGTTCAGTCATGGTATTGTCGATTTGAAGACCCGTGCCCAAATCGAACGCTTGTATTGGTCTGTGACGCGCGAAATCAGCCAAATTGCTTCTGGGTTGAAACATGCACCGGATGAGTTTAGAAAACTGGACAAACTATTGGCTGATAAGTATTTCTGTAATTTCTCGCTTTTCCAGTCCTTGCCTGACTCTTGGGCGATCGATCAGATTTTCCCGATCATGCCTATCCAGCGGTTGGATGAACGTCCGGACCGGACGGCGACTTTGCAGGACATAACCTGCGACTCGGATGGCAAGATTGCCAACTTTATTTCGACACGCAATGTTTCCCATGATCTGCCGGTACATTCGCTGAAAGGAAAAGATGCTTATTATATCGGTGTCTTTCTGGTTGGGGCCTATCAGGAAATTCTGGGAGATATGCACAATCTTTTCGGTGATACGAATGCAGTGCATGTAACGGTAGATGAAAAAGGTTACAATATCGAGCAAGTCATCGACGGGGAAACGGTTGCCGAAGTGCTTGATTATGTCCAGTATAATCCTAAAAAGTTGGTGAGGACACTGGAAACTTGGGTGACTAAGTCTGTAAAGGAAGGTAAGATTTCGGTTGAAGAAGGTAAAGAGTTCCTTTCCAACTATCGTTCCGGCTTGTATGGATATACTTATTTAGAGTAATCCCAGTCGCTGAATTCAAAACTTAGTTGTTCCCAGCGGGCTTTCTCTTCGTTCTTCTCGTAAGGATTGGAGACCGAAAGCCCGATCAGGCGAATCGGGTGAGTCGTATATTCGATGTCTTTCAACAGTCCTTTGGCTAAAGGTAGTATTTCGGCTAAAGTCGTCAGTTCGTGGCTTTGGGTGATGCTTCTTGTCTTTTGGTTGAAATCATGGAATTTAATTTTTAAAGTAAGGGTATTTCCTTTGAAACCGGTTCGTTGCAGCCGTTCGATCAGTTCGGTCGCAACATGATATAATTCGATGATAACGGACGATTGCTGCGAAATGTCTTTTTCAAGCGTATGTTCACAGCCTACGGATTTGCGGATTCGGACGGCTTCGACAGGGCGTAAGTCTATCCCTCTTGAAAATTCATAATATAAAATTCCTGCTTTTCCGAATTGTCGGGTGAGCATTTCTTGTGAACAAGCTCTCAACTGTTCTCCGTTATGGATGCCTAATGAGTGCATTCGTTGGGCGGTGACCGGACCGATCCCCCAGAAGGATTCGATCGGCAGACGTTTGATGAATTCTTCCGCCTGGGACGGATGGATGGTGCACAGTCCGTCCGGCTTGCGGTAGTCAGAGGCGATTTTAGCCAAAAACTTATTATACGATACCCCAGCCGAGGCAATCAGATGCAGCTCCTCCCGGATTTTTTGCTTGATTGCTTTGGCTATGTCGACGGCAAGCGGGATGTTTTGTTTATTCTCGGTAACATCCAGAAACGCCTCGTCCAGTGAAAGTGGCTCGACAATGTCCGTATATTCGTGGAAGATTTCGTGTATCTGGCGGGACACCGCTTTATAGACATCCATCCGTCCGGAAACAAATGTGAGCTGAGGGCATAGGCGTTTAGCCCTTTGTGACGACATGGCGGAGCGTACGCCGAACTTCCGGGCTTCGTAGCTTGCTGCCGCTACGACACCCCGTTCCTCCGCGTGGCCGACTGCAAGCGGAATTCCGCGAAGTTCCGGATTATCCCGCTGTTCCACAGAAGCGTAGAATGCGTCCATGTCGATATGTATGATCTTCCGTTCCATTAAAATCCGTTCATCGGAACCAATACTGTCGGTATGAGTAACAGGAATCCGACTATTACCAGAAGCAATATGAATTTCCATGCCCAGCGAAACCATTTATCGTAGGGGATACGGCTGACACCCAGAACGGCGATCAACACTCCCGATGTCGGGGTGATCATATTGGTGAATCCGTCTCCGAACTGGAAGGCCATCACAGTCGCTTGCTTTGACAATCCGATCAAGTCGGAGAAAGGAGCCATGATCGGCATGGTCAGGGCTGCTTTGGCACTTCCGGAAGGAATGATCAGGTTGATCAAGGTCTGGATCACGTACATCATGCCGACGGTCGCCACTTGTCCGAGCCCTTCCATCCCTTTCGCCAAGTTGTAGAGAATGGTGTCGATGACAAGCCCTTCTTTCAGTATCACGATAATACCGCCTGCAAGGCCGACTACCAAAGCTGCGCTCATAATGTCCTTGCATCCGTCCAGAAACAGTTTGACCAGTTCGTTGGGAGTCCGGTTGTTGGCGATGCCGGCTGCCAGTCCGAGGGCGAAGAACAGGGTGGCTATCTCCATGATATACCAGCCATATCCCATCACTCCCGTTATCAGATAAAAAATCGTGAAGAAGAGGAGGTTCAGGATATAAAGATGGACTGTCTTGCGTAGGGCGAACAGGGAAGTCAAGATAAAAGCAGCTGTTAGAATGGGGAGGAGAGGCAGTCCTTTGATAACGCTGTTCCCGATTTGTAAAGTTGTTGCAGGATAATAAGCTGCGAAAATGATTTGTATGACTGCCAATGTGCCAAAACTGATCCAGGCGGTACGTGGCGTATGATAGCTTACATCCAGCGAGTTGTTATTGTGTAGGTCCCGCCAATACTGATCTTCTTCGTAGACTAACGAAGCTTTCGGGTTTTTCTTTACTTTAGCAGCATAACGCAGTATCCAGGAGAAACCGATCATATTGATGACAATCCAGCAAAATATCCGGTATTCGATTCCGGAAAAGAGCGGAATACCGGCCAGCCCTTGCGCAATGCCGATTGTAAATGGGTTCAGTATCGCACCGGCAAATCCTAATCCGGCGGCGACAAAGACCATGCAAACGCCTGTAATGGAGTCATACCCCATCGAGATAGCCATCGGGACAAGCACCAGGCAAAATGCGATGGTCTCTTCACTCATCCCGAAGACGGCCCCGAATATGCTGAATAGTAGCATGATGGATGTCAGTAAGAAATTCTCCACTCCGATCTTGCGCAGGAAACGGTTGTTCTCCATTTTACGGGCGCGGCCGAGGAAACTGACGGTTCCGATATCGAAAGCCTTACTGTCGTTGACGATCCAGAACGCCCCTCCGATAATCAGGATGAAGACGATGATATCTGCCTTGTCGACAAATCCTTTGTAAAAAGCCGAGAACACCTGCCAAGTTTGCGGAACATGTTCTACCGCTTCGTAGACAACCGTTTTTTCTCCGGCGGCATTGATACTCTCTTTGTATTGTCCGCCCGGAATGATCCAGGTGAGGGCGGCACAGAAAAGAATGATATAAAATATGATGGCGTATGTATGTGGAATCTGTCTCTTTTTCATAATCCGTTTTCGTTTTCTTCATCCGTTAATGGACCTATTTCGGGAAGGATGGCACGTGCCTCCCTGTCGCTGAGGGTGTCTACATCTTTCAGTTTGCGCTGGATCACGCGTGTGCGTGTCCCTAATACCTCTTCGATCTGTCCGCTGGCCGTCTGCAAGTTCTTCTGTGCTTTTTCCAGCATGCCGCCTACCTTCTCGAATTCTTTCTTTACCGCCCCCAAGATGGTCCATACCTCGCCGGAGTGTTTCTGGATAGCGAGCGTGCGGAATCCCATTTGCAGGCTGTTCAGGATGGCGGCAAGCGTTGTCGGACCGGTGACGACTACTTTATAGTTGCGCTGTAGTTCTTCCAGCAGGGAAGAACGGCGTACGACCTCCGCATAGATTCCTTCGAAAGGCAGGAACATGATGCCGAAGTCGGTGGTGGCGGGGGGAGCCAGATACTTGTCGGAAATATCCTTTGCCATCTTTTTAATAGTTGTTTCCAATAGCTTTCCGGCTGCTTCTATAGCCTGTGTGTCGGCATGATCGTATGCATCGAGCAGCTGTTCGTAGACGTCTTTGGGAAATTTTGCATCTATCGGCAGATAGACGAATTCGCGGACATCGTCACGCCCCGGAAGTTTGACGGCAAACTCCACGACGGCATCCGATCCTTTGCGGGTGTGCACATTCGCCTCGTATTGCTCCGGCGCCAGGATTTGTTCGAGAAGCATGCTTAATTGGATTTCCCCGATGTTGCCGCGTGTCTTCACATTGCTGAGGACACGTTTCAAACCACCTACGTCTTGTGCCAGCGTTTGCATTTCTCCAAGTCCTTTCTGTACGCTTTCCAGTTGTTCCGTCACAAGCCGGAATGATTGGCCGATCCGGTCATTCAGTGTCTTTTGCAATTTCTCGTCTACGGTCAGGCGGATTTCTTCCAACCGTTTTTCCGTGTTGGCGACAAGCAGGCGTTGCTGTTCGTCCAGATTGGCAAACTTTTCCCGTTGCAGGGCATTGAAGGAAGTGATCCCCCGGTCGAAAGCATCCCGGAATTCGTTCATGGAGCGCGTCAGTTCTTCCCGGTTATCCCTGGCGACGATGCGGCCTTCTTCCCGGTTCAGACGAAAATCTTCCCGAAAGTTTTTTTCGATACGTTCAAATGAACGTTGCATTTCGTCGAGCAGCCGTTTCAATTCGCCTGCGATGTCCGAATGGTCTTTCCGGGGGCGGAAAAAGACCTGTAAAGCAATGATTACAACAAGTAAGCAAATAATCAACCCATCCATTTCTTTCTATTTTGGGTCAAAGATAGAAAAAGAGTTATCGAGAGCAGTAATTAAAAAGAGTTAAAAGGAAAAACATTATTCAGATTCCTTTGTTTAAGTTATACAAAGCAGCTTATATTTGTAAGCCGCTTTTGATAAAGAACATAAAATACAACAAAAGATGGCAAAGATAACATTTAAAGGTAATGAAGTCAATACGAACGGTTCATTGCCCGCAGTTGGAGCAGAGGCTCCTGATTTTAAGGGTGTAAAGAGCGATTTATCCGAATTGCATCTGAAAGATTTAAAAGGAAAGAAAGTCGTGATTAACGTGTTCCCAAGTTTGGACACTGCCGTGTGTGCCGCATCGGTAAGACGTTTTAATAAAGAAGCCGCTTCTCTTCCTAATACTGTGGTGCTTGCCGTATCAAAAGACTTGCCTTTTGCGCAAGGACGTTTCTGTACCACGGAAGGTATCGATAAAGTGATCCCACTTTCTGCATTCCGTTGTTCTTGTTTTGAAAACGGGTACGGGATGTTGATGGTCGATGGTCCGCTGAAGGGTTTGTTAGCCCGTGGCGTGATAGTTGTCGACGAAGCCGGTAAAGTTGTTTATGAGGAACTGGTTTCCGAAATAACGAACGAACCGAATTACGAAGCCGCAATCGCTTCATTAAAAAACTAATAAAGTAGATTATTGTTTTTCATTGGTTAAAGTTAAGGGTTAGTGTAGAAGGCCGCCGGATGTGAATCCCGCGGCCTTCGTTTTTTATAATCCTGACCAGCTCATCGTTAATTTGGCAATTGTCTTATGGCTTAGTTTTGAAACAAAATCGGCGGAGGTATTGGTTTGGGTTACTATCATGGCTATGCATTCCCAATCTTTATCCGCTTACGACGCCTTTCAATCGAAGATTTGAGGAAAATAGAATATATGTACCAGTATCAAAGATATTAAAGTGGTTCACAGATTAACTTGTAACCGATTCCTCTTACGTTCAAGATCTTGATGCGAGAGTCTTTGTCCAATTTGTGGCGCAGCTTGGTGATGAAAACATGCAGGCTGCGTGCATTATAAAAGCTGTCGTCTCCCCATAGGCTCAGCAGAATGTCCTTGCTGTAGATCGGCTGGTTCTCGTTTTCGCATAGGCGTTTCAATATTTCGGATTCTTTGTAGGAGAGTTTGTCGCTTTCTCCGGCTATCAGCAAGGTCTGGACTTTCGGGTAGAAAGTGTAAAGCCCGATCTCGTAGAATTCGGTTCTTCCCTCCTCCTGTTTATATTTGATCAGGAGGGCTTTAGCGCGAACGACCAATTCACGCAGACTGAACGGTTTGCGAACATAGTCGTTGGCTCCTAATTCGAAGCCGAAGACGATGTCATCTGTTGAAGAACGGGCACTCAGGAAGAGTACAGGCACTTCTTTATTCTCCTTCCGTATCCGCCGGATCATTTCGAACCCGTCTATTTCCGGCATCATGACATCCGCGATAATCAGGTCGGGAGCATACTTGTAGAAACGATCGATCCCCTGCAGGCCGTTTCCTGCCGTTATGACTTGGAAGTCTTCTTCTTCCAGTGCATCTTTGATGATCATGGACAGGCTCGCTTCGTCTTCAACCAATAATATCGATTTCTTGTCTTTCATGTGTTTGCGGTAATGTGATTATGAAGCAACTTCCCTTTCCGGGCTGGCTTTCTACCCGGATCGTACCGTTGTGCATGTGTATCATTGTCTTGACATAAAACAGCCCGATGCCGTACCCTCTTACGGGAGGTCGCTTGCTGTTGGAAACCCGGTAGAATTTATCGAAGATATGTGCCAGGTGTTCTTCTTCTATTCCGATGCCGTTGTCGGTAATGCGGATGATGACCGAACCGTTGCGCTCTTCTGCCGTTATCTGGATGTGCGGACTATCACCGGAATATTTGATGGCATTGTCCAGAATGTTGCTCAAGATGTTGTAAAGATGTGTTCTGTCGGCTTCCAGTATAATCCTGTCCGGCATGGATTCCAGCCCGACATGAAAGGGTTTGGAGGATTTGATGCTCTGTTGTTCGACGATTTTATCGAGCAACCCGTTCAGGTCTACTCTTTCGTATTTAAGTTTGAAATCCTTTTTACGTTCCAGGCCGAGTGAAAGAATTTGCTCGACCATATTGCCGAGACGTAGCACTTCCTCGTGACAGATATGCAAGTATTTGTTTGTCTTTTCTTTGTTTCCGGTTATGTTGTAATGGATCATGGCTTCGATTGCTGCATAGGTGATTGCTATCGGGGTTTTCAATTCATGCGTGACATTGTGCGTAAAGTCATCTTTCAGTTGTTCCACTGTCTTTTGGTGGATCAGGAACCAGAACATATAAGCGAAAGAGAGGATCAGGATCAACAGGATCAGGAATGAAGAGAATAGGATGCCCGACATCATCCGGATCGTATCCCACCGGGTTGGTTCGGTATAAACCAGATAAGCCCTTTTATGATAGGTCGTGTATTCCCATTTGTGTAGGTCGTATTCTGTCTTGTCCAGGTCTGCCGGAACGGATGAGGCGATGATCGAACTGTCTTCCAGATTCCACATTTCGGTATGATGGCGAATATCCAGCCCCCTCTTTTGCAGGTGGGAGGACAGGATGCTGTCGAACTTTGCAAGGTCGACCGGTTTGACCGAATCGATCACTTCATGTAGAGCTTGCTGCATCTGTAAGCCTAACTCTCCTAACGACCTGAAATCGTTACCGACCTCCACTGCCGTGCTTTTTAGCATTTTACCCGCTTCGTTACGGAGTGTCTGGCTCCGGTATCGGGGATGATAGATATTCGTATCTAAAGGCTGCACGCTCAGTTCGGGAATAACCGAATCCTTGTCAGGAAACCGGGTACTGAGAGCCGCACCGCCTTTCGTATCGGCAATGGCGGATGTCTCTCTTTGCCTGTGCGTGACCCTGCTGAGGAAATCGGCCCGATTGAACAGTTCGATATGATCTGCATTTTTGATCGCCATCCGGATCTCTTCCTGGTTCTGCTTTTGCCGTGAGTGGTAGAGGCCGGTTATCCAGAATAGCTGATAGATGAAGAGGCCGGACAACGACAGGATGACCAGAACGATTACATATTTGAACGAAGATTTCATGTAAACAAATGTAGGGAAAGTTTATCTGATCCGGTTTATTTGGTAAGACTAAATAACATTCGTGCGGGGGGATGTTATATAGTCTTACCAAAAAGAGGCAAAGTTTGGAACTCTCGTTTCCGAATATAACCTTTACAAGAAAAAATAATACGATGAAGCATTTCTATCATTATTTGTTGACCGTTTTTCTGGCAGGGCAAGTACCTGGATGGGGGCAGAACGCAACGGAAAAGAAACACATCTTCGTGAACGACAGTATAACCGTAGATCTTCCGGAGGTGTTTGTAAAAGCGGAACGGCCGCTGGTGAAAGTGTCGGAAGGCAAGTTGCAGTACGACATTCCGAACCTGGTAAAAGATAAACCGGTCGATAACGCTTTTGATGTGATAGGCGAATTGCCCGGTATACAAAAAGATGGGGATAAGGTGTCGATTATCGGAACCCCTTCGACCTCGATCCTGATCAACGGACGCAAAAGTTCGATGACAGCGGAACAATTGGCTGGCTTATTGAAATCCACATCTTCATCCAAAGTAAAACAAATAGATGTGATGTATAGCACGCCTCCCCGGTTTGGCGTGAAAGGTGCATCCATCAATGTCGTAATAGAAAATGACAAATCTTTGAAAGACGTGCTGAAGGGGGAAATCTCTTTGGCGGGTAAGCAAGGTTATTTCTTTTCTCCATCCGGTCAGGCGAACCTTTCGTATATCGGGAAGAATTACTCGGCTGATATCTCTTATTCGGCCGCTTATGATCATGGACGCCAGGAAGAGGAAATGATTGCCCGACCGACTGTAAACGATCGCCCGTACGATATTAGGCAGGATGACTGGTATAATAATGTAAGCCTTTCTCACAATATACGGGGAGCTTTCGATTTCGATTTGAAAAGTAAAGACCGCTTGTCACTTTCCTATACCGGCCGTTTTTACGACCCGGATAAAGTATCGAGAAGAGGCGCGTTGACCGAGTTTGTCGATATCCGGCGGGTAGAGACGGAGCTGGAATTGTCCGGCGCTTCGAATCTGCATAATGCCCGGATGGATTATATCGGTCATAAAGGGTTCAGAGCCGGGATGGATTATACTTTTTATAAGAATGACGACAAGCAACATTTGGTTAATGACTTTGAAAAAGAGGAAGAGCAGACAATCTCAACTCTGTCTTCCCAGCAGGTACAACGTGTTGATCTTTATATGAACGACAGTCGTAAATTGAAAAAAGAATGGATGTTGGATTACGGAGTAGATGCTTCTTTTTCCGATACCCGTAACGAGTCCGGTCAGTCGATCAATGGTGGAAATGCTCCTGAAGGAACTTTCCGCCTTAAACAAAAAGATTATTCAATGGGTGCTTTTGCCGGTTTTACGAAACAATTCGGGAAAAAGGTTTCATTGAATGCATCCCTTTCCTTGCAGTATTATAAAGCATCCGTCGATTCGGCAGGAAAGAAAAAGACATTATGGAACAGGGCCGGCCTTTTCCCTCAATTGAATTTTACTTACAAGGTGGCTCCGTCCGGTATGCTGATGTTTTCCTTTTCGAGTGATAAAACCTATCCGTCCTATTGGATGACTACTCCTACTACCTATTATATGAATGTCTACAGTTCTATAATCGGGAACCCGGACCTGAAGCCGCAGCTCTCTTATTCGATGCAACTGAATTATGTCCTGAAGAGCAAGTATGTATTCGGCTTATTTACAAATATACAGCCCGATAAAATACAACAGATGACGTACCAGCGCCACGATGAGTTGAGGTCCGTATTCCAGACAGTGAATATGGATATCTACAATATGTACGGAGCGGTCGCCGTCATCCCTTTCAGGCCTTTTGATTTTATGAGTTCCAGGCTGACGCTGATGGGCTGTGCCATTCATAACAAAGGGACGCTTTATGATGTCTTTTTCGACCGTAAAAAACTGTTTGGCCGGGCCGAATTGAACAATACCTTCTACCTGACCGAAGACCGGAACTTGTTGTTGGAGTTGCGGGGCTATTGTATATCTCCGGTCATACAGGGATTGTATGATGTCGATCTGATATACAACGTGTCGGCCGGTCTGACCTGGACATTCGCGAAAAAGAAGATGCGCCTGACGGTTCGGGGTAATGATTTGTTCGAGGGAGGCAATCCCGTTACCCGTGTGGATGAACAGGGGCAGAAAAGCCGCATGAAACTGTGGCAGGATAGCCGGAATGTGACACTGACATTACGGTATAGTTTCGGTGGCTACAAAGAGAAAAAGGCAAAAGAGGTAGACACTTCACGTTTGGGGACGGGGATTTGATATGCTTGCTGTCCAAATACCGGGATGAATCAACTGATGGCGGAAATGTTGGGAGGTATAGTAAATAAGTCTTGAAGAACAATTGTTTGTGTTATTATATTTTATACCTTTAGCGCTGACTTGCTAATGCTATCCTGTACCTCTTAGTTAGTTATCCTGTACACCCTGGTAAACCATCCTGTACACCTTGACCGATTATCCTGTACAGGCTGTTGTTACTGAGTGGTTACTAATAAGATAGAGGATGGTAACCTTTGAGATAAATCGTGTTAATGTTAAATCTAATAGAAAGATAATAGTATGGCGGTAAGATACAAGCTGACAAAAATCAATGACAATATTACTGATAATAAGACGGTAAAGTATTCGGTAACGACGGTAAGCTATGACAATGTGAATTTGGATGCTTTAGCCGAGCAAATAGCCGGATCCAGTACATTTTCCTACGGCGAAGTGAAAGGACTTGTGGAAAATCTGACTATTCTGATTGCGGAAGCTCTGGAAGGCGGCAATACCGTGACGATCGACGGTTTGGGAACATTTTCCGTAACTGCCCGACCCAACCGTGAAGTGGAAGATCCGTTGAAAATCCGTGCCGAGTCTATTAAGCTGAAAGGAATTGGCTTCAAACCCAGCCCGAAACTGAAGGAGAGGCTGAGAAGTATTGAGTTTACGAGGATGAAATAGGTTTTATACATAAAGTTTACGGGAAGTATTTGCCATTTGCAATCTTACCAGGTAATAATTTGTATAATAGTTTGTTATTCCATTGCAAATATCTTTTTGAGTTTGCAATGGAGTTTGTCATTAGTCATAAAACAAAAGTTGCACAAATGAGTCCGGATATGAAAATAACACAAGTGAAGAGTAATGGTAAGTCTTTGAAAAATATAGAGTTGCCAGATGTGATGACTGCGATAAGATCCGGCGAACAAGCCAGGGTGGTGAATGAACATCGGGGGATATTATCCTCTTCAATGCCTGGCGATCGGAACATTCATGCGACGGATATTCCTGTTTTGCTTTTTGCCGCCCGGTTCAGGAAGAAAGAAAGCAGGATAGAGTATCAGGCGTATAACGGGCTGGTGCTGATGGATGTCGGCAATCTGGCGGATAGGGAAGAGGCCGTGGAGGTGAAGCGACTCGCTTCCTTAGCCCCGCAGACAGTGGCAGCCTTTGTCGGTTCGAGCGGGAAGAGCGTGAAAATACTGGTTCCTTTTGTGTTGCCCGATGGTTCCCTTCCGGAAAAGAGGGAGTTGGCCGAGTTGTTTCATGCGGTGGCCTACAGGCGTGCAGTGGCCTTTTATCAGGCTCATCTGCAACGTCATATAGAGATGGGGGAGGAGGCATCGTTGGAAAGAGGATGCCGCCATTCTTTTGATCCTGGTTTATATTATAATCCGTCGGCCACACCGTTGATTCAGGAGCAACCGATGCAGATGCCTGCCGAACCGACCTATCGGGAGGTGGTGGCCAAAGAGGAAGATCCGCTTTTGCGCATGATGCCCGGATATGACCGCAGTCGTATCGTTTCCCGTTTTTATAATGCCTGTATGTTGGACGCCCTCGAAAAGACGGGTGGCTTGGATGAAGGAAAAGAGGTCAGGCCTTTCCTGACAAGGTTGGCTGAAAATTGTTTTCGCTCCGGTATTCCGGAAGAGGATGTGGTTCGCTGGACAAAGATTAGCCGGAATCTCGAACTGTTTGAAGAGGAGATCCGGGAGACGATTCACATGGTGTACCAACTGTCGAAGTGTTTCGGGAAGAAGCCGGTGATGCCTGCCGAGCAACTGCTTTCGATAAAGACGGACGAGTTTATGAAACGGCGGTATGAGTTCCGGCGGAATATGCTGGCAGGCGAAGTGGAGTTCCGGGCAAGAGGTTCGTACTATATCCATTTTGCCCCGGTTACCGAAACGGTTCTAAATAGCATCGGTCTGAATGCGCAGGCCGAAGGGCTGGCTCTTTGGGATCGCGATGTGAAGCGGTATGTCTATTCCGACAGGGTTCCGGTCTTTTATCCGTTGGAAGATTATCTGGAATATTTGCCGGAGTGGGACGGTAAGGATCATATACGTGCACTGGCCGATACGCTGCCGACCGCTAATGCCCAGTGGCGCAATCTGTTTTATATCTGGTTCCTGAGTATGACTGCCCATTGGTACAGGCGCGAGCATTTGTATGCGAACAGCTCGTTGCCTTTGCTGGTCGGCCCGCAGGGATGTGGCAAGTCCACCTGGTGTCGGAATTTGTTGCCGCCTTCGCTTCGTATGTATTATACGGATAGCATTGATTTCAGTAACAAACGGGATGCCGAACTGATGCTGACTCGTTTTGCCTTGATCAATATCGATGAATTCGATTCGGTCAGTTCCGCTTACCAGAGCTTTTTAAAGAATGTCCTGCAAAAGCCGGTTGTCAACGCCCGCCAGCCTTATAAGCGAAGTATTCAGGCATTGCACCGGTATGCCTCTTTTATCGCGACCTGCAACAATTACGATCTGTTGACCGATCCGACCGGAAGCCGGCGTTTTATCTGTATCGAGATCTCCGGTACGATAGATAATTCAACATCGATAGACTATGAACAGTTGTATGCCCAGGCAGTGGCTGCTTTAAAGAATGGCGAACGTTATTGGTTTACTTCCGAAGAGGAGTTCTCGACAACTCGTAACAATGAAGTATTCCAGCAACTGCCTGTCGAAGAACAGTTGTTTCTTCAGTACTTTCGTGCCGCCCGGCCAGGAGAGGAGAGTCTGGAATTATCCGCCATTGAAATTCTCCAGTATCTGCAAAGTGAAAGTGGCATTAAGTTGGGCAATAAACGGTTGACCTACTTCGGCCGCCTGCTCCAGAAGAACAAGATCCCTTCACGCCGCACGATGAAAGGAACTTGCTATTCGGTGGTGAAGGTGGGATAATGTAGGGTGAATAACAAATGTTATTGCAAATGAAAAAGAGTTTGCAATGAAGTAATGGGTTATTATATAGTTACTTATAGGTCGCTATTGCAAATGGCGAATGGATAGCGGAAAATTGTTGTATGATTGAAGCATAAGCGTAATCATGTTGTTTATAAAGTAATCTGTAACTTTGTCGCCAAAGTTAGGAATAAGCTTTTTAATATAGATGATGAATAATGAATAAAAAGATACTTCAGTTAGCGCTTCCTTCTATTGTTTCCAATATAACGGTTCCTTTGTTGGGATTGGTCGATGTGGCGATTGTCGGACATTTGGGGGCCGCTTCCTATATCGGGGCGATTGCGGTAGGGGGGATGCTGTTCAATATTATTTACTGGTTGTTCGGTTTCTTGCGGATGGGAACGAGTGGGATGACTTCACAGGCTCTGGGGAGACGGGATCTCCTGGAAGTAACGAGGGTTTTGTTCCGGTCGGTTGGTGTCGGGATTCTGATTTCTCTGGCTCTGCTTCTGCTCCAGTATCCGATACGGGAAATAGCTTTCTTACTATTGGATACGACGGATGAGGTAGAACGGTTGGCTTCCTTATATTTCAATATTTGTATTTGGGGAGCGCCGGCTGTGTTGGGATTGTATGGTTTCTCCGGTTGGTTTATCGGAATGCAGAATTCCCGTTTCCCGATGTTTATTGCGATCACCCAGAATGTCGTGAATATCGTGGCGAGCCTGATCTTCGTCTTTGTGTTCGGCATGAAGGTGCAAGGGGTTGCGACGGGAACACTGATCGCTCAATATGGAGGCTTCGGGATGGCTGTATTCCTGTGGTTCGTATTCTATCGGAAGCGGTTGAATATTCGTGTTTGCTGGCATGAGATCATGGATAAGGTCGCTATGCGTCGCTTCTTCCAGGTGAATGGCGATATTTTCTTTCGTACGCTTTGTTTGGTGGCGGTTACTACATTTTTTACTTCTACAGGTGCGAGACAGGGCGATATCGTTTTGGCCGTTAATACATTGCTGATGCAGTTGTTTACGCTCTTTTCCTATATCATGGACGGTTTTGCCTATGCGGGCGAGGCTTTGGCGGGACGTTATATCGGTGCTCGGAACAAAACAGCCCTTAGTCGGATGATCCGTTTGCTGTTTGGCTGGGGAATCGGGTTGTCCCTTTCGTTTACCTTGCTTTATGGAGTAGGCGGGAAAGGTTTTCTCTCCCTCCTGACGAATGACTCTGTTGTCATACAAGAGGCCGGAACCTATTTCTATTGGGTGCTGGCTGTCCCGCTTGCCGGCTTTGCCGCCTTCTTGTGGGATGGAATCTTGATCGGTGCGACAGCTACTCGCCTGATGCTTTATTCGATGTTGGTCGCTTCCGGCACTTTCTTTTTGATCTATTACCTCTTTTTCGGAATGATGGGAAATCATGCATTGTGGATGGCATTTCTGATATATCTGTTGCTTCGTGGTAGTATGCAATGGGTATTATGGAATCGCCACAATGAATTAGCGTAATCGGTCGTATGCCCATTGTGCCGGATTGTTTAATATATAATTGGATATATTATGATACGCCTTTTCATCCTGTATGATATGTTCATAATAATTACGTTGCCATAATTTTTGACCGTGTAGATTAATCATTTTTGTCGATTGATATTTAAAATATCCCACAATATGCCCCAGTGTCACCACGTAGGGGCGGGGTTTGCCCGCCCTAAATGCATCCCGATCGATTTTTATAATCGCATGGAAATGATTTGGCATAATAACATATTCGCAACATTCGATATTGGGGTATTTATGTTCCAAATCCCAATAACATTGTTGGATTATTTCACCATATGGGTTTAATATCATTTATAACCCTTCCTGTGAATAATCATATCCTTTCAAACGGATACTGTGACGATGGTGGATGTCTGGATTGTACTGTTTCATAGTCGATGGTTGTCTTATTGGCTTAATACGAGTCTAAATATAAGGAAAAAGCCGGAAATCAAGAGAAGATATCCGGCTTTTATGAAATTAGATACGCTCTATTATTGTCTGTAGCTTGCTAATTCGTCGGCATTGAATTTCAAGATAAAGCTGCTGTGTTTTTCCACTTCCGCTTCGACATAATTCAAGTATACGACAGCTGATTTGGCAAACATTTCAGGAGCCTTTGTCGCGTCTTGGATCAGCAGGTGAGCCATGATGCAGTCGGCTGCCATTTCATAAAGGCGACGGGCAACAAAATCCTGCAATTCCTGGTTCTGGGCTTCCTTCACCTTGTTCATGCAGGCTTCGAACTTATTGGCCATTTCAACCAGGCGGCCTTTCAGCGGTTCCATTTCAGGAGAACACGGGATTGTTTCGAATTCTCGGATGGTAGCCAGATAGGAACCGTTGGTCACGTAACGGATGGCTGCAACTGTCTGCAACTGCGTCGTCCCCTCGTAGATGGAGGTGATGCGGGCATCCCGGTAGATACGTTGACAAGCATATTCCAGCATGAAGCCTGAACCACCATGAATTTGGATACAGTCGTATGCGTTCTGGTTGGCATATTCGGAGTTCATACCTTTTGCCAGCGGGGTGAAAGAGTCGGCTAGTTTGGCATATTTTTTCTGTTCCTGACGTTCTTCCGGAGTCAGCTTGCGTTCACGGGCGATGTCGTCCAGTGCTTTGTAGATATCTACATAGCGGGAAGTCTGATACAGTAAGGCACGGCCGGCATCCAGCTTCGCTTTCATGATAGACAGCATGTCGTAAACAGCCGGGAATTCGATAATTGCTTTGCCGAACTGTTTGCGTTCCTTTGCGTAAGCTAACCCTTCGTTGTAGGCGGCTTGGCTCAGACCGACAGACTGTGCGGCGATACCCAGACGGGCACCGTTCATCAGCGCCATCACATATTTGATCAAACCTAATTTGCGGTCTCCGCAAAGTTCGGCTTTCGCATTCTTGTAAACCAATTCGCAGGTAGGAGAACCGTGAATACCCAACTTGTTTTCGATTCGGCGGACATCTACGCCACCTTGGCGTTTGTCATAGATGAACATAGACAGTCCACGCCCGTCTTTCGTCCCTTCTTCCGAACGGGCCAAGACCAGATGAAGGTCGGCGTCTCCGTTTGTGATGAAACGTTTTACACCGTTCAGACGCCAGCAATTTTCTTTTTCGTCGAAAGTCGCTTTCAGCATCACGGATTGCAAGTCGGAACCGGCATCCGGCTCTGTCAAGTCCATAGACATCGTTTCACCGGCGCAGATACGCGGAATGAAACGGCTGTGCTGGTCTTCGTTTCCAAATTCATATAATGTCTCAATACAATCTTGCAACGACCAGATGTTTCCGAATCCAGCATCGGCAGCGGCCACGATTTCGGCGCACATGGTGTACGGCGTGATCGGGAAGTTCAAACCACCGAAACGGCGCGGCATCGTCATACCGTTCAGGCCGGCTTTCACCATTGCATCCAGATTCTGTTTGGTCCCGGAAGCGTATTCCACACGTCCGTTTGCGCAGTGGGGGCCTTCTTCGTCAACTCCTTCGGCATTGGGAGCGATGATCTCACCCGTGATTTCGCCTGTGATTTCAAGCACTTTGTCGAACGAGTCCATTGCATCGGCATAATCCTGCGGTGCATAGTCGAACTCTTCTTTATCTCTGTAATTGCGTTCTTTCAGTTCGCAAATACGTTCCATCATCGGATTGTTCAAGTGATACTTGAGTTCCGGAATGTCTGTATAATAATTTGCCATCTCTTTACTTGCTGTTCTGTTTGTAATACTTAATCATCTTCGGAATCACCTCCTCAACAGTGCCGTTGATCACGTAGTCGGCAATCGTGTTGATCGGAGCGTTCTCGTCGTTGTTGATAGAGATGATGATACCTGCATCCTGCATACCTGCGATATGCTGGATCTGTCCGGAGATACCGCAAGCGATATACAATTTCGGACGGACCGTCACACCTGTCTGGCCGATCTGGCGGTCATGGTCACAGAAACCGGCATCAACGGCTGCACGGCTGGCGCCTACTTCGGCATGAAGTTCCTTTGCCAGTTCGAACAACATATCGAAACTTTCCTTGGAACCCATTCCGTAACCGCCGGCTACTACGATCGGAGCACCTTTCAGGTTGTGTTTGGCCTTTTCTATGTGGCGGTCGATGACCTTTACGACATAATCCGTTTCCGGAACATATTTGGCGACGTCGTGTTTTACCACTTCGCCTTTATAACCGGCGTCCAGAATTTCTTTTTTCATCACACCTTCGCGAACAGTCGCCATCTGAGGACGGTGTTCCGGATTGATGATCGTCGCTACGATGTTACCGCCGAAAGCGGGACGGATCTGGTATAACAGGTTTTCGTATGTTTTACCAGCTCTTTTGTCTTCGTGCGAGCCGATTTCGAGGGATGTACAGTCTGCTGTCAGACCGCTTGTCAGTGCAGAAGAAACACGGGGGCCTAAGTCACGGCCGATAACCGTTGCTCCCATCAGGCAGATCTGCGGTTTTTCTTCTTTGAACAGATTGATCAAAACAGAAGAATGAGGAAGGGAAGTGTACGGGAACAGACCGGGAGCGTCAAAAATATGCACCTTGTCCACGCCATAAGGCATCACCTGCTTTTCAATCCCTTCCAGTCCGGAACCGGCCACAATGGCTTCGAGTTGGCAGTTCAACTGGTTGGCTAACTTGCGACCTTTGGTCAGCAGTTCGAGGCTTACATCGGCAATCGTTGTACCTTCAAGCTCACAATATACAAATACATTATTCATATTGTTCAATCTTTTTTACCGTATGAATTGTCAATTATCAATTGTCAATTATCCGATAGTGTGGTTAGCTAACAGTTCAACAATCAAATCTTCCACATCCTTGTCTGAGCTGGTCAGCGTCTTGCTTTCCTTTGCCTGGAACACGATGTTCTGAATCGCTTTGACTTTTGTCGGCGAACCGGACAAACCGCATTGTGCGAGATCTCCGTTTACATCGGCAACACTCCATTCCGGAATATTCAGGTACGGGCGCTTTTCATACAGTTCGGGGTATGGCAGTGCCGATACGCCTTCCGGATGGCAGGCGGGAGCAGGAACTTTTTCCTGCGCGCCCAATGCCCGTTTGTATTTCATCACCAACTTGGCATTACGCGGACGGCAGGGGGCAGCCGAACCGTTGACCGTAATCACGATAGGCAGCGGACCTTCCACTGTTTCGACACCACCGTCGATATGCCGTTTCACTGTGATACTGCGATTCTTTTCGTCTACGTTCAGGATTTCTTCGGCATATGTGACCTGTGTTAATCCTAACTTTTCAGCGACTTGAGGACCTACCTGTGCTGTATCGCCGTCAATAGCCTGGCGTCCTCCGATGATAATATCGTAGTCACCTATTTTCTTGATTGCTGTGGCAAGCGCATAAGACGTTGCCAAAGTGTCGGCACCGGCAAATGCACGGTCGGTTAGCAGATAACCACCGTCTGCTCCCCGGTATAAACCTTCACGAATAATTTCAGCTGCACGCCCCGGACCCATTGTTAACAAGGTTACCGTAGTTCCCGGATAGGCGTCTTTCAAGCGGAGGGCTTGTTCTAATGCGTTCAGATCTTCCGGGTTGAAGATTGCGGGAAGTGCGGCTCGGTTGATAGTTCCGTCCTCTTTCATCGCATCCTTTCCCACATTGCGTGTGTCCGGAACCTGTTTCGCCAATACAATAATTTTTAAACTCATATTATAGGAATATTAGATTTCTATATTGGATATTTGTTCGAATTAACCTTCTGAATACTGACCTGCAAAAGTAATCAAACATTCTTTATATCAAAGAACTTTCGTCTGGAATCTGCACACTTTAGGTTTTTTTGAGCATATCCTTTCTTTTTACTTACCACCTTACTAATCACCATAATTTAGGCACGGATTACACGGAAAACACGGAAAGAAAATAAATTTATCCGTGTCAATCCGTGAAATCCGTGCCTGAAAGATCGTGATAAAGGTGCTTTGGCACCGTTTTGTCAAGTCGAAATCGAGTAATAGGTTTGCGCCGGTTTATATTAAATTTCGCATGCACAAAGTGTTGGAATCAGGTTGCGGTCGCCATACGCATTGTCTACGCGGGCTACATTCACCCAGAATTTGCTGTCGTGCAACCATTCCAGCGGGAAGGCGGCCTTGCTGCGCGGATACTCGTGTTTCCATTCGTCGGCCGTTACTTCATATTCGGGATGAGGAGCGTTCTTTAATACGTTGTCTTCCTTTGAAGCCTTGCCTTCTTCCACTTCCTTGATTTCGTTCCAGATACATTCCAGCACCTCGACGAAACGATCCAGTTCGGCTTTGCTTTCGCTTTCGGTCGGTTCGACCATCAGAGTGCCGTGAACAGGGAAGGAAAGAGTTGGAGCGTGGTAGCCGAAGTCCATCAGGCGCTTGGCGATATCGCCTTCATCGATGCCCGAACGTTCTTTTACCGTGCGGCATTCCAGGATCAGTTCGTGACCGACGCGACCTGTAGCACCTGTGTAAACGATTCCGTAAGTGTCTTTGAATTTGGCTGCCAGATAATTCGCATTCAAGATCGCGGTCTTGGTGACCGTTTCCAACCCTTCTGTTCCCAACATGCGGATATAAGCATATGTGATCGGCAGAATGCCCGCGCTACCGTAAGGTGCGGCGGAGACTGTGTTCAGGTCGCTGCCCCATAATATCGGATGCTGTGGCAGGAACGGGACGAGATGTGCGGCAACGCAGATCGGACCGACACCGGGACCGCCTCCTCCGTGAGGAGAAGAAAAGGTCTTATGCAGGTTTAGGTGGCAGACGTCTGCACCGATAGTACCCGGATTGGTCAGACCGACTTGTGCATTCATGTTGGCGCCGTCCATATACAGCTGACCACCGCAAGCGTGAACAATGTCGCACATTTCCTTGATGTCCACCTCGAAGATACCGTGAGTAGACGGATAGGTGATCATGCTGGCTGCTAAGTTGTCCTTGTTGGCTTCGGCTTTAGCCCGGAAATCTTCCAAGTCGATATTTCCTTTGTCGTCACATTTCACCGTAACGGTCGTAAAACCGCATTGAACCGCACTTGCCGGGTTCGTACCGTGGGCAGAGGCAGGAAGCAGGACGATGTTGCGATGTCCCTGCCCGATGCTTTCCAGATAAGCCCGGATTACGCGCAGACCTGTATATTCGCCGGCTGCTCCGGAATTAGGTTGCAGCGTACAGCCTTTGAATCCGGTGATCTCACACAAGTAAGCCGATAAGTTTTCAATCAGTTCCGTGTAGCCTTCGACCTGGTCTTCCGGTGCATACGGATGTATATTCATGAATTCCGGACGGCTGAGTGGAAGCATGGTCGATGCCGGATTCAGTTTCATCGTACAAGAACCTAAAGAGATCATGGATTGGGCCAATGAAACATCCTTTCGTCCCAGGCGGGTGATATAACGCATCAGTTCCGTTTCGGTATGATATTTTTTGAATACGTCTTCTTGCAGGAATTCGGAAGTACGGGCGAATTTCGGATCGAAATAAGTTTTCTCAGGAACGGCTTCTTTCAGCATGTAGTCCTTTCCGGCTGCCCCTGCGAAGATATACAGCAATACGCCGATATCGGTCGGTCCGGTCGTTTCGTCCAAGCTGATGCCGATCTGTCCGGCATCGAAGTAACGCAAGTTCACCTTACATTCCAATGCGATCTCGCGGAGTGCATTGATGGATACATGTTCCGGCAACTGGATTTTCAGTGTGTCGAAATAGTTTTTGTTCAATTGTTTGTAGCCTAGTTTTTCCAACTCGCCTGTTAGGAAACCTGCAGAAGCGTGGATACGACCTGCGATGTTCTTCAAGCCTTCGGCACCGTGGTAAACGGCGTAGAAACCAGCCATCGTGGCTAGCAAGGCTTGGGCGGTACAGATATTGGAGGTTGCCTTTTCACGTTTGATATGTTGTTCGCGTGTTTGCAAAGCCAAGCGGTAAGCCGTGTGTCCATAGGCATCTTTGGAAATGCCGATGATACGTCCGGGGATGGAACGCTTGTATTCGTCTTTCGTGGCGAAGAATGCAGCGGACGGACCACCGTAGAACATCGGGATACCGAAACGTTGGCTGCTTCCGAACACGACATCTGCGCCCCATTCTCCCGGAGGAGTCAGCAGGACAAGACTCATCAGGTCGGCAGCAACGGCGACACGTGCTCCACCGGCATTGGCACGTACGATGAATTCTTTATAATCTTCGATCGAACCGTCGGCATTCGGATACTGGACGATAGCCCCGAATACATCCGGTGTGAATTCAAATGTTTTGTAATCACCCACAACGACCTTGATGCCTTGCGGGATCATGCGAGTGTTGATAACGGCCAGTGTAGAGGCGAATACGTTTTCGTCGACAAACAACGTATTGGCTTCTGCTTTCACCTGTGCACGGCTACGGCTACCGTAGAACATGGTTGCCGCTTCGGCTGCTGCTGTCGCTTCGTCCAGCAGGGAACAGTTGGCTAGCGGCAGGCCGGTCAGTTCAGCGATAACAGTCTGGAAATTCAACAAAGCTTCCAGACGTCCTTGTGAAACTTCTGCCTGGTACGGAGTGTAGGAAGTGTACCAAACCGGATTTTCAAATACGTTACGTTGGATAGGAGCCGGACATACTGTGTCATACCAACCCATTCCGATATAAGAAGTGAAGACTTCGTTTTTGGATGCCAACTCCGAGATGTGTTCTGCGAACTCACGTTCCGTCATGGGTTCGGGAAGGTTAAGCGGTTCTTTCAAACGGATGTCGGACGGGATGGTCTGATCGATCAGTTCGTCAACCGACTTGACGCCGATGGCTTGCAGCATGGAAGGAATGTCTTCTGCCGAGATACCAACGTGGCGGTTTACAAATTTATTTGTGTCCATAATATTGTGATTTATGATTTATGAATTAATTCTTAATTGTCAGTTACAAATAGGGATTGTTGAACTTCTCATCGATGACTCTTGTTTCCGGTCCATGCCCCGGATAGATTACTGTCTCGTCGGGAAGTGAAAGGAGTTTGTCGTGGATGGCGGCAACCAATACCTCCTGGTTGCCACCCCAAAGGTCGGTACGGCCGATACTTCCGGCAAACAGTGCATCGCCGACGATCGCAAAGCCGTTCTTTTTGTTATAGAAAGCGACGCTGCCGGGTGAATGTCCGGGAACTGTCAGCACTTGAAGTTCGGATGTGCCGAACTTAATGATCTCGCCTCCTACGATATATTTTTCAACCGGGACGTTCTCGACATGCTGACGGAGTCCGAACAACTTGGCCTGTTCGTCCGGAGAGGGTAGTTTCTCGACATCCTGCTTGTTCGCTTCGGGTTTCAAACCGTATGTCTTATATATAAAACCGTTTCCAAATACGTGATCCACGTGCAGATGAGTACAGAGCAAATGCTTTAATGTCAACTTGTTTTCGAGGATAAAGTCGGTTAACTCCTTTTCCTCTTCCTTGCGACAGCAACCACAATCGATCAGTACGGCCTCGCGTGTATCATCATACAGCAGGAATGTGTTTTCCTGGAAATAATTGAACTCAAACGATTTTATTGTAATCATAACGGTACGTAAACAACTTTTTTAGTTTGGAAAAATTCTTCTTTAAAATGGTCACTCAGGTTGAGGCTGACAGCTTGCTTGTGGAATGGCAATATTTCATGCTGCAACTCTCCTCCTTTCAGACAAATCAAACCGTTAGGAAGTGCATTTTGTTGTTCCTTCTTTATATTCTTACGGGCGATTTTTACCAGATCGGCCAGTGGCATGACGGCACGACTCACGACAAAGTCGAATAATTGTTTTTCCTCTTCGGCACGACAATGGCGGAAAGTGACGTTTTTCAGACCGATCGCTTCGGCTACAGCTTGTCCGACCTTGATTTTTTTTCCGATACTGTCTACCAAATGAAACTGTACTTCAGGGAGCAGGATCGCAAGTGGTATGCCGGGAAAACCGCCTCCCGTACCAATATCCATAATTGTCGATCCTTCTCTGAATTTCAGCATTTTCAAGATACCTAACGAATGAAGTACGTGGTGCAGGTACAGGTTCTCTATATCTTTGCGTGAAATTACATTGATTTTGGAATTCCAGTCTGAATACAAATCAAACAGGGCGTCTATCTGTCGCTTTTGCGCATCGGTTAGCGTTGGAAAGTAAGACTTTAGAACCCCCAATTGACAATTGACAATTGACAATTGGGAGGATATTGTTGCACTGTTATCCATAAATTATATGTATGGGATTATTGTTATATTTTATTTGTCAATTGTCAATTAGTTTCGCAATTGGACTGTCTTTTTTCAATAGATATAGGATTTCCGCATAGGGTAAGAATACGTTTGTTTCCCTTACCACGTAAGCGGCGATCTCATATTCATTAAAGGTATACGTGATGCCGTCCTCGTCGACCAGGAAATTACCGTTCGGAAAAATTTCTTCGACACTGAAGAAACCGATGTTTTCCAAATCTTTCGGATTCTCCACCTTGTTTTGTTTGGCGATATGATCGATCAATATCTGTGCGAGGCTGTCCTGGAAGTTCTCGATGAAAATATCTTCTTCTGTGATTGCATTGCCTGTTTTCAAGTTGATCACGTGATTGTTGTAGGCATGCGAACCGTGTGCACCGCCTGTATAGTTTTCGAAACTTACAGTATAGCTCAGAATGTCATTCTGGTTGTAGACGATTTCATCCGATGACATTTCGAAATAAGAGAACCAGGCTCCGACCGGCAGATCGTCCTTCTTTTCCAACTCTGCCTTGAAATCGGCTTCCAGTTCTTTATAGTTGTTCAGATAGTCTTCCGTGTACTTGGCGACCGCCTCTTCTGGAGACAGGTTCTCATAATTCTCGCCGAAGTAGGAGAGGACAAAGTCATTCTGTATCTTTTTCAGAATCTCTTTATCGGAAAATTTGGCAGGATAGGTGAAGTTCAATTGCAAGTTGCAATTGGGATTATCGGGATTATTCAGCAGATGATAGGTCCTATCCACCCGGATAGAATCGAATTTAATATCATTATCGGCCGTTTGCTTCGTGTTAGTATTGCAACCGGTTACGAACATTCCTAAAAAGAAAAGCGCTATCAGGCTTTTACTAATTTGTGTACTCATCGGAATCATAGATTTTAGATAATACTTTTAGATGCAAATGTAAGCTATTATCTTGTAATAAACGAATGGCTGGTTTCTTTTTTCAGCCTCGGAGGCATCAAAAGGGTGAGGAGATAGCAGTGCTGGTGTTGTTTCCTGCCTATGTAACGGTCGTTCCCTACCTATGAAACTACTGTTTCCTGCCCATGAAACGGGAGTACCATGCCAGTGGAACTCTTGTGCCAATAAAATGTAACAGGCTTGGCACTGCGTTCTGGCTTATCATCCGGAAAAGGAATTCTGCTTGGCGAAGGTTGAGTTGTAATAAATGTTTTAAACGAAAATAAACGCTAATTAGGCAACCTTTTGAGAAAAAGGTTGCCTAATTCTATTTGTGAAACGAACAAATCCCCTATATTTGCAGAGTGTGTACGCACACCTCTTTGAACCATGTAAAAAATAACAGGTAACAAATGGCTTATTCTAACTATTATGCGGCTTCTGGGCTTTTCCATGGATCTATGTCGTCGGTAATGGGAACGCAGTTTGACATCTTGATGGTCGGCAGTGATCCCCGCCTTCTTGGTACGGTCTGGGAAAAGGTCGAATCGGAAGTGCAGCGATTAGATAAAATGCTGAACCGGTTCGATCCGGAGAGTGAGGTTTCATTTGTTAACCGGGAAGCCGGGCACTACCCGGTGACGGTGGGGGAAGAGCTTTGGAATATATTGTTGAACTGCAAGCGTTACAATGAGCTGACGGAAGGATATTACGATATAACTTTGCAGGGATTCGACCAGGTATTGCTGACGGAAGAAGATAAAAGCATTTTTTTCTTTTCTGAATCTTTACACATTGATCTCGGCGGGTACGGGAAAGGATATGCGCTTGCTAAAATACGGGAACTGTTGGAAGAAAACGGGATTGGTAAGGCGCTTGTCAATTTCGGAAATAGTTCGGTTCTGGCGGTCGGTACGCATCCGTGCGGCGAATATTGGCCGGTGGGTCTTGACAATCCGTTTACGAAAGAGCGGATTGCCGATTTGAAGTTGAGTGATAGTTCGTTATCGATATCGGGAAATATGCCTTCCCATCCGCGCCATATCGTGAACCCGCATACGGGAACATTCGTGGAGGATAAGAAAATGGTGTCGGTGGTGGCGAAAGATCCGGTGGTGGCGGAGATTCTGACAACTGCCTTTATGATCTGCGGCGACGAGCGTGTTCCGGTAATCGCGTCTCAATTTGATATTTATGAAAAACATGTATATAAGTTATGAAAAATGATGAGAATTCAGTCAATTTAAGCCGGCGGGACTTCTTCAAGGAGTTGGGAATGATTGGTGGAGGCGGTGTGCTGCTTTCCGCGTTTCCCTGGTTGCAGTCCTGTAGTGCCGACGATAAGGTGCAGATCGCAAAGGAAAAGGTGCGGATCGGATTTATCGGTACAGGTTCGCGTGGACAGTACCATTTGAATAACCTGAAGACGATTCCGTATGCCGATGTGGTTGCCTTGTGTGATAATTATCCTCCCCACCTGAAAGAGGCTTCGGCTCTCTATCCGAAAGCCAAGACATATGACGATTACCGGAAGCTTTTGGATGATAGAGATATACAAGCTGTCATGATCGCCACTCCGCTGTACGAACATGCGCATATCACAATAGACGCCTTGCATGCCGGAAAGCATGTCTTCTGCGAGAAATCGATGGCGATGACGTGTGCTGACTGTCTGGATATGTATAATGTGTTTAAGGAATCCGGCAAGGTGATGTTTATCGGCCAGCAGCGCTTGTATGATCCGAAATATATAAAGGCGATGGAAATGATCCATGCCGGCTTGTTGGGAGAGATAAATTCGATACGGGCGTATTGGTTCCGTAATAACGACTGGCGCCGTCCGGTCCCTTCTCCCGATTTGGAACGTAAGATCAACTGGCGTTTATATAAGGAATATTCATGCGGCTTGGTAACAGAATTGGCAACTCATCAGCTGCAGGTTGGAAACTGGGCGCTCCGGATGCTTCCCGAAAAGGTGGCCGGCATGGGGGATATCGTCTATTGGAAGGATGGTCGCGAAGTGTATGACAGTATCAATTTGATTTACCATTATCCGAACGGCGTGAAGATGACCTATGAGTCAATGATTGCCAACAAGTTTTATGGCCTTGAAGAAGAGATTATGGGAAGCAAGGGCACGATGGAACCGGAAAAAGGTAAATATTATTTTGAAGATGTCGAACCTGCTCCTGGTATCATGCAGTTGATCAACCAGATTGAACATAAGATCTTCGATAATGTTTCATTTGCCGGTCCGAGCTGGGTTCCTGAAACTGCATCGGTAAACAAGGGACATCTGATCATGGACAATGTCACAACGATCAGTGGACAGTCATCGGTAGGAGCTGCTGGCGACGGTTCTATCGAGTTGGTTACTGCTTTCTGCGAAGCGGCTATTACTGGAAAACCGGCTCCTAACCTGGTGGAAGAAGCTTACTATTCCTCTGTTTTGGGTTTGTTGGGCTTGCAGGCGATTGATGAAGGACGGGTGATTACTTTCCCGGATGAATATAAAATACCGTATCTAAATTTTGCATGATTATGAAAGAGATCGTATTATCTGTAAAGAGACAAAAAACGGAAATCAAGATATTCTGTGTCTGTATCGCGCTCGCTTATCTGATGAACATTATCTCAATCATAGCATACGGTACAAGCTGGTCCGAGCTTTGGACACAATCGTTGTGGATGCTACTCATTACGTGTGGCTTTTACGGATTGTCGGTTGTACTCCGTTTGCTGTATTATGGACTGAGCCAGTTAAGAAAGTGATTGTTGCTTTTCTTTAGAAAGAGAAGTAACCAAAGGATTTAATATCGTTCTATTGTTTTTTCATCAGGAGAAAGTGATAGAACGATTTTTATATGTTTTTGATTGATTTCTTATCATGTTTTTCTGTCATAATCCTTTCCTTTGCCCAATAAATCTGATAAGCATGAAAAAGACGATTTTATTTTTCTCAATTCTGTTGGCGTCGTGTGCAGGTAAGCAGACGCAAGAGATCCGGACAATGGAACGTTTGTCCACTGCATCTCATAATGATTACTATGTAAGTAACCGGGCTCCGTTGCAACCGTTGCAATTTATTAAGCTGCCCGCCGGAAGTATCGAGCCAGAAGGCTGGATCAGGCGACAGATCGAATTACAGAAGGATGGACTTTGTGGTCATTTGGGGGAGATTAGTGCCTGGCTGCAAAAGGAAAACAATGCCTGGTTGAAAAACGGAGGTGAATGGGGGTGGGAAGAAGTGCCCTACTGGTTGCGAGGGTATGGTAATATGGCGTATGCCTTGAGAGACGAAACTTTGTTGAAGGAAACGAAATTCTGGATAGAGGCCATCTTGTCAAGTCAGCGGGCGGATGGTAATTTCGGGCCGGTGCATTTGAATAACGGCAAGCAGGATTTTTGGCCGAACATGATCGTCCTTTGGATCATGCAATCTTATCATGAATATACGAACGATAACCGGGTGATTGACTTCATGACCCGCTATTGTCATTATCTGCAAACGGTTCCCGATGACGCTTTCCTGTCGAGTTATTGGGAAAATAGCCGCGGGGGGGATAATCTTTGGAGTGTGGTCTGGCTGTATAACCGCACGGGTGACGAGTCACTTCTTCCGTTGGCCGAAAAGATTCACAGGAATACGGCGGATTGGACAAAATCGACTCAGCTTCCTAACTGGCACAATGTGAATGTCGCCCAGTGTTTTCGCGAACCTGCCACTTATTTCCTGTTTACAAAAGATTCGGCGATGTTGGCTGCCAGCTATAATGTCCAGAGTTTGGTACGCCGTGCTTTCGGCCAAGTTCCTGGTGGAATGTTTGGGGCGGATGAGAATGCCCGTATCGGTTTCTTCGATCCTCGACAGGGTACGGAGACTTGTGGTTTTGTGGAGCAGATGGCTTCCGACGAGATCATGCTTTTGATCAGTGGCGATCCTTATTGGGCTGATCACCTCGAAGATGTCGCGTTCAACAGTTATCCAGCTTCTTTGATGCCTGATTACCGGGCGCTTCGTTATCTGACTTGTCCGAATATGGCGATCAGTGATTCTCGCAATCATCATCCGGGATTGGATAATTCCGGTCCGTTTTTGGCCATGAACCCGTTCAGCAGTCGTTGCTGTCAGCACAATCATGGTTTCGGCTGGCCTTATTATGTCGAACATTTGGTGTTGGCGACGCCGGATAACGGGGTAGCCGCCGTTTTATACAATTCTTGTAAGGCAAATGTAAAGGTGGGCGATGGAACGGAAATCACCTTACGTGAACAGACGAATTATCCGTTTGAGGAAATGACACGTTTTACGGTTGGAACGTCCGAAAACGTATCTTTCCCCTTCTATCTCCGCATCCCGTCCTGGTGTAAAAATGCATCTGTCTTGATCAACGGAAAAAAACAGCAAACAAAGCTTGCTCCCGGAACATACGCTTGTATCGAACGGGAATGGAAAGATGGCGATGAGGTAGTCCTGAACCTTCCGATGGAATATGCCGTTCGTCAGTGGCAGGTAAATAAGAATAGTGTCAGTGTCGATTACGGTCCGCTAACCCTGTCCTTGAAAATAGAGGAAGAATACAAGCAAATGCCCAGCACCGAGACTGCTGTTTGGGATTCCAAATGGCAGGAAGGAGCGGATGCCTCCGCATGGCCGACATTCGAGATTCTGCCTGCAAGCCCGTGGAATTATGCCTTGAGAGTCCAGTCACCTATCACGTTGCAACGCAGAAACTGGCCGTCGGACAACAATCCTTTCACTCTCTCTTCCGTCCCGATGGAATTTAAGGCTCAGGGACGTTTGGTGCCGGAGTGGAAAATTGACGAATACGGATTATGCGGAGTCCTTCCATACGAAAACGCCCGCAAGTCCGACTGCCTGGATGAAATCACCTTGGTCCCTATGGGAGCGGCAAGGTTGAGGATTTCTGCTTTCCCAGTGGCAGAGCGGTGAGAATTAAAAAATAATGATCGGTCTCTATTTTTAATTCTCAATTTTTAAGTGCTTCATATATTCTGATGGAGTCTTTCCGTACTGCTTCTGGAAGCAGGTGGAGAAGTAGGCAGGTGACGAAAAGCCGACTTGGAAAGCGATCTCGCTGATGCGGTTCTCTCCGTTCTGCATCAGCAGGATCGCCTTCTTTAAGCGGGCAATGCGGATGAAGTCGTTAGGAGAAAGACCGGACAGACCCTTAACTTTGCGGTAGAGGCTGGAAGTGCTCATTCCCATCGTATCGGCAAGCATCTCAACGGAGAGTGCTTCATTGCTGAGGTGTTCTTCCAAATAATCGTTCAGTTTGCGAAGGAAAATATCATCCACCTGCGAAACGGCGAGAGAGGCTACCGGGGCGAACGGCTTCTCCAAATAGGTTTTGTTCAGTAGCTTACGGCTTTTCAAAAGGTTGCCCACTTGGGCCGTCAGCAGTTCGATAGAGAACGGTTTCTCCATATAGGCATCGGCTCCAGAGTTCAGTCCCTTCAGGCGTGATTGCAGGTTGTGTTGTGCTGTCAGCAGGATAAACGGGATATGGCTGACATTGACATCGTTTTTCATTTCGTTGCAAAGTTCGAAGCCGTCCATGATCGGCATCATGACATCGCTGATGATTAGGTTGACCGTGTTTTTACGGACCAGATCAAGAGCTACTTTCCCGTTTTCCGCTTCTAGCACTTGATATGTTTCCGCCAGTTCGCGGGCGATGAAATGGCGCATATCATTTTGGTCTTCGACAATTAAGATAACCGATTTGCCCGTTTCGGCCAATGTGACTATTTCCGCTTTCTCTTTTCCAGCAGTGGTCTGGAAACTGTCTTCCTGCTGTTCTGGGAGCATCAGGACAAACTGGTTCAAGCCGTCCGGCGTTTGTCGATAGAACAGTCTGCCGCAGTGGAATTCGGTCAAAGAGTGGGCCAGCGACAAACCGATACCGCTTCCTTGCTGGTTTTCTGTCTCTTTGAGGCGGTAGAACGGATTGAATATATTTTCGATTTCACTGTCGGGTATCAGATGCCCGTCGTTGGTGACGAGCAGGGTGAACATGCGCTCTTCACCTGAAGGAGGGAGTAATTCGAGCGATATCCGGCTGTCCGAGTACTTCAGTGCATTGCTGACCAGGTTGCTGACGATCTTCGAGAATGCTTCTCGGTCCAGACAGGCCTCGAAAGGTAGATCCGGCAGCTTGACTGTGAAATTCTTGTTTCCCTGTTCGAAAGCCGGACGGAACGGATGCAGGATCGTTTCCAGCCAGAGGACGACATCGGTCTTGACATAGTTCAGTTTGAACCCGCGGCTTTCCGTCTTGCGGAAGTCCAATAGTTGGTTACTTAGGTCTAACAGTCGCCCAGTGTTTTTCTCGATGATTCGTAGGTTCTCCTGTGTGGCGGGCGTTCCATCCCCTGAACGAAGGATTTTTTCCAGCGGGGCTTTTATCAGGGTAAGAGGTGTCCGTATTTCATGCGTGATAAAGGTAAAGAACTGTATTTTTGCATTATAAAGTTCTTTTTCCTTCTTACTTTCGAATATTTCACGGTTGATGCGGTGTTTTTCTTCCAGTTTGGCTTTTTTATAGTTATACCAGAGTACGATCAGCAGGCATAAGATCGTGAAATAAATGAGTAATGCCCATCCGGTAGCCCAGAATGGCGGTGTCACCGTGATCCGAAGAGTCGTCTCGTTATCTTGCCAAACCCCGCTGCTATTGGTCGATTTTACCCGGAAAACATAGTCGCCGGGTGACAGGTTGGCAAAGGTCACGTCTTTATTCTGCTTCATATAGATCCAGTCTTTGTCACTCCCTTCCAAACGGTAGGCATACTGGATCGCGTCTGGAGATGTATAGCTCAATGCCACATACGAAAGGGTAAAAGTGGAGCGGTTATGCGGAAGTTTCAATTCTCCGTTTTTCATAATCTGGTTGACATTATATTTAGGGGCACCGATGCGGTCGTCCTGCACATCTATGCGAGTGATACATACCGACGGTGAATAAACATCCTCTTTGAAATCGCGCGGATTAAAGGCGATCATTCCGTTTATCGTTCCCATATACATGATCCCATCCGGCATCTTGTAGGCAGAACAATAGTTGAATTGCGTTTCGGGCAAGCCATCCGTGTACGAGAAAGTCTTCATCACATATGTTTCCGGGTTAAAACGAACCAGCCCGTTGGCCGTTGCAATCCAGAAAAGATGTTCGTCGTCTTCTAAAATACGGTGTACGATATTGCTGGGCAGTCCGTTTTCAACCGTGATGCGGTTGAATGAATCCGATATCTCGTTGTAGAGGGAGAAACCATAGGTCGTTGCCACCCAAATCCGTTTTTTCGAATCTTCGAATATGGATGTCACGTTGTTGTCGCCGATGGTCTGTGACCGCTCGCGGTTGGATGTATAGTGCGCTAACTTCTTGTCAGTTTTAGAATAGCGATAAGCGCCGGAGGTGGTCGCAACCCAGATATCCCCTTTGCTGTCTTTGTAGATTTGACGTACCATCGACTTAATCTCTGTTTTCCAAGGGGTGAAACATTCTTCTTTTTTATGGAAGAGGACAAGCCCTTCGGAGGTCCCGATCAGGATTTCGTCTTCGGAGAGTTTGCAAAAGCAGAGTATGAAGTCTGCCGGAAGCAGGTTGTCGGTATTGTTCCGGGTATATCGTTTGATGATTTTCCCGGAAGGGATGTCCAGAAGGTCGATTCCGGTGTTGAATGTCCCTACCCACAACCGGCTGCCGTCGGCAAGCAGGCCGTGGATATTGGTTGCCGAAAGCGGGTGGACTGGGTTGGTACGGGAGAAGTTCGTGATCTTGCCGGTAGTCGGGTTATAGCGGTTGATCCCGTTATCTTCCGTTCCTAACCAGAGGTTGCCGTATCGGTCCGGACAGATTTCACGTACGGCATTTCCCGGCATTCCCGGATGGGTTTTCCCTCCGATAAAATATTTAAACGGGACATATTCTTTGGGCAGGTAGTTGATTCCTCCGAAAAAGGTGGTAACCCATATCCCTCCTTCACGGTCTTTTGTGATCGAATAGGCTGCATTGTCGGAGATCGTATATTCGTTTGTCAACGATTTTTGC
The DNA here is from genome assembly GCF_019041495.1 of Parabacteroides sp. MSK.9.14. Classification (NCBI taxonomy): domain Bacteria; kingdom Pseudomonadati; phylum Bacteroidota; class Bacteroidia; order Bacteroidales; family Tannerellaceae; genus Parabacteroides; species Parabacteroides sp. MSK.9.14. Next base: position 99,553 of record NZ_JAHPXO010000006.1, on the reverse strand, counting down.
AGGTGCGTGATGCTCCGGTCTGCCATATTCAGGATGTAGACACCGGACTCGGATGCGATCCAGTACGTATTCTCACTACACTGCTTGATGTCGCGAACCTGTATATCTGGGATGACTGTTTCCGTTTTCCGGTTGTGCCGGTCGTAAAACTTGAGTCCTGCCCGGTCTGTCCCGACCAGTATTCCCCAATCCGGCACGAGGCAAAGCTTGGTGAGGTTGATCGGATTTTCTTTTTCCTTTTCAGTCAGTATCGGGATACGGGCGAATTTGTCTGCCTCCGGTTTGTAGAAAAACAGGTCGCTGCGTCCGGCGAGGATCGGCTCGCTCTCTTCGTTCATCGTGATGTCTATCATGCTTATCTGCTCCCCTTCGGGGTAGAAATGCGGACTGCTTTCGCCTGAAAGGGCATAGCGGGCGATCCGGTTGTAGCTCATCAGCCACAAATTCCCTTTTTTATCTTCTCTGATTTGTTGGAAATATTCTGGGGCGTTGTTGCTGTCGGAAAAGGTCAGGGGATGGAAAGCATCTGTTTGATAGTCGTAATAGCAGGTGTGGGAATAGGTGCAGACCCATATCCTACCGGTCGAATCTTCGAAAAGGCTGATGATCCTGTCGTTCGGCAGACTTTCCGGCTCGTACGAGTTGTAGCGGTATATCCGGAACTGATGTCCGTCGAAACGGTTCAATCCGTCGTCCGTCCCGAACCACATGAATCCTTTTTTATCCTGTAGGGCACAATAAACCGTGTTGTGCGACAATCCCTGTTTGTTGGTATAGTGGCGGAAATAAAGGTCGTGCGACCAGCCGGACCGGGGGAGGAGGAGCGAAAGCGTGCCCAGTAGAATGATAAGGAATGTTCTCATGCCCTGCGAGTGTTTTTTTTGTAAAGTACAAATGTAAAGGAATTTTGCAAAACACTCAATATCGAGGTACAAATTCGGTTTATGGGTGGTAGTAACTTGGCGTCGTAAATAGTTCAATGCGGCAAACGTAGGGGACTTTCGGTACGATCCGTCCCGCCCTGTCCGGACGGACGTGGGGCGGGATGGAGAGCCGGATCATCTTACCGGAAATTCCGTAATCCGGAGGGTCGTGCATCCGTAAGGGATCAGTTCGATCGTCTCCTCGTCGCCAAAGTCTTTGCCTTGCTGCGTGTAGTAGGGTACCGGACCTGCCGAGCCTCTGACTTGCGTCCAGCCGTTCAGTCGCATTGCCTTCGTTTTGATGCGTATGGGGGCGTTCTCGACATTCCATGGATAGGGGGTGGTAATGTCTGATTTTTCTACCGTGAAAGCATCCTTGATCCGGTCGGGCGAGAAGGAACGGGCCGGCAGGGCGTAGTTCCAGGGACTGTCAGACGTCACCTCGTAATACCATTTGCCGTACACGTCGGACTTATCGCTTTCAAACGCTTTCTTTTCCCATTTCTCGTTCATCTTCAGGGCATAGACCAGCGGTCCCCGTTCGACAACAGCGCTGTTTTCATACCAGCGGCTGACGGTCACCTCCATCGGCAGTTCGAGGGATAGGATATCGCCCTCTTTCCATTCCCGGTTGATACGTGTGACGGTTCCGGGATAGGCATCGACCGTCAGCGGTTTGCCGTTGAGCTTGACCACCGGTTGCTTGCACCAGCCCGGTATGCGCAGGTGGAAGGGGAAGAAGACCTTTTTCACTTTCTTGTCCGTAAACGAAACATGGTAGCGTACTGTCTCCTCGAAAGGATAGGCCGTTTCCTCTTTCAGGTTCACCTCGATTCCTCCTGCCACTCGTGCCGTTACTTGCGAGGGGGCGAAGAGCAGGGAGGCGAGTCCGTTGTCGGCAGTCGCGTACCAGAGGTTCTGGACGAATTTGGGCCAGCCTTGGTGAAGATTGGACGTGCAACAGGGATAGCCGGTCAGCTCGCCGAAAAGCAGGTCGGTGTCGTCGTGCGGGGTGGAGAACTCCCTCCACTCGCGGGTGACGGCGATCTGGTTGGTCTGCTGGTAATACTGGCGGGCGGAGTAGTCGTCGGTCACTTGAGTGGGCAAGGCGTTGTATGCCACGCGCTCCAGGTAGTCGGCCCATTGCATGTCCCCTGTGACCTCCAGTATCGTTTCCAGTGAGTACATCATCTCTACGGCGGTACAGAGCTCTGAGCCTGTCGTCGGTTTGCCGAAGCGCAGCAGTTCGTCTCCTCCCCAAAGGCCGGTAGGCAATCCGATGGTGTGACGGATGTCGTTGACCGCTTGGCGGGTGGCTTGGATTTGCTTGGAGTCTTTGCCTTGCTGGTAATAAACGATCGGTTCCTTGAAACCTTGTGCGAGGTTCACACAGTGCAGGCTGTGTTGGCGTCTGAGATGATTTTGATTTAAAAAGATATCTGTCCAGTTGAACGTCTGTTTATGGATTAACTCGCCTAAATCCAACAGGAATTTGTCGCCGGTGATGTTGTACAGCCAATAGACGACCATCAGGTTATCCCCTCCGCGCTGTTCGCCCCAGAAGGTCCATTTGCCTAACGGGTTTTTGGGCAGTTCGTCCAGTTGGTATCGGAAATATCGGGTCATGAAGTCGATCACGCGCCGGTCCTGCGTAGCCGTGTAGTATTGTTGCATGACTTTCAGCATGACCATTTTGGGCCACCAGTCTTGCGCGTTGTTGCGTTGCAGACCGGGTTCGTAGTCGCGGTCGGTATCGGGGCCGAAGTAGCCGTTGGGCTTTTGTGATGCCAAGGTCCATTCGATCCAAGGTTGTACCTTTTCGATCAGGGCTTGGTCGTTCAGGAGATAAGCCAACGGCAGAAGTCCGTCGATCCAGTACGGACCCCGTTCCCACACGTCACCGTCACCGCCGAGCCATCCGTTTCGGGGACCCATTACTTTCGTGTAGACCTTATCCAAGTGGCCGGTCATTCCGTCGCGCATACGGGTCAGTTGGTCGTGCATCCACCCTTCGGCGCGGATGGTTCCGAGAGGCAGTTGGATGTAGTCTTTTTGCAAGAGCGGGTGTCGGTTGTTCCGGTAACTTTCGGCTGCGGGTTCTTCGCCGGCGGCCGAGACAGTCGCCACCGTGAGGGTGGCGACTGCTGTCAGGAAAATTTTTTTCAATTTGTTCATGGTGATAGGATGATGTTATGTTATTCTTGATAATCGATCCATACTTTCATCTTGCCTGCTTTGCGGTTGTCCCAGGCATAGTAAGGAATGAAATGTAGTGTTTGTCCATTCGATATGGCTTTGATTGAGCGGATGCCACCCAGGTTGTCCGGTTCGTCTTTGACCTCGAATGAGGAGGTGGGCGTCAGTGCGAGGTCGGCAAAGCCTTTCGCGTTGTCCGTCTCTTCGAGGCAGTAGACCAGCGGTCCGCGTTGCAGGGCGCGCTTGCCCGTGTTTTGCCGCACGCGCGGGTCGGCTGATACTTTTTCGACCGGCATGTCCATGTTGAGCACGATCAAGTCGCCGGTTTTCCATTCCTTGATGACGGTATATCCCTTGTCGGTCGTACTGTCGACTTTGTTCCCGTTGACCGACAGGGTGTATGACTTGCACCATCCGGGGATACGGATGCGCAACTCCTTGCCGAGCGGTTGTTCGGAGGTGACGGTCAGCTTGACCAGCCCGTCCCAAGGGTAGTCCGTTTCTTGTTTCATGACGACCTTTTTCCCGTCGATCGTGACTTCGGTGGTGTTTCCGATGAAGAGGTTTACCCACAAGGCCTTGTCCGATGTCCCATAGATATAGTTCCCGATGGAAGGCAGGAAGCGCGAGATCTGGCTCGGACAGCAGGCGCACCCGTACCAGGCCTGGCGGTGATGGTCTCCGTTCGATTCCAGCGGATTGACGTAGAAGAAGCGGTCTCCAGCCAGTGAGACGCCAGCTAGCGCACCGTTGTACATGGAACGTTCCAGTACGTCTATGTATTTCGAATCGCCTGTGAACTGGTTCATGCGTTGGTTCCAGTAGACCATCCCGACGGAAGCGCATGTCTCGCAGTAGGCATCGAGGTTCGGCAGGTCATAGTCTTCGGTAAAGCCTTCGTTGTGCCGTGAAGAGCCGATCCCGCCGGTCACGTACATGTTACGTAGTACTACGTCGTCCCAGAGGCGGTTCAAAGCCTCGACATAAGCGATGTCTTTTTTCAAGGCTGCCACATCGGCCATCCCGCAGTACAGGTACATGCAACGGACGGCATGCCCCGAAATGTCGGTCAGTTCTCTTACCGGGATAACATCCTGGTAGTAGGCTGGGTCCCATTTCCCTTCGCCACCCATGCTCCCGTGTCCGTGTCCGCGTTCTTCGAGCAGCCAGTTGGCGAAGTCGAGATATTTTTCCTGACCGGTTGTCCGGTATATTTTCACCAAAGCCAATTCGATCTCCTCATGTCCCGGCACCCAATGGCGCTTGCCGGGACCGAACAGTTCCATCATGTGGTCTGCCATACGGATGCTCACATCGAGCAGTTTCCGTTTTCCGGTTGCCTGGTAATAGGCGACGGCGGCTTCCATCATGTGGCCGGCACAATACATCTCATGCTTGTCCATGTTGTTCCAACGTTTGTCTTGTCCGGTCAGTGTGTAGAATGTATTGATATATCCGTCCGGTTGTTGGGCTGCCGCGATCTTGTCGATCCATTCGTCCGCTTTCTTTTCCAGTTCGGGGTCCGGGTTGTTGATCAGGCTGTAGGCGATACCTTCCAACGCTTTATATACGTCCGAATCGTCGAAGAAGATACCGGAATGCTTCCCTGTCCCTCTGGCTGCATTTTCAAAATTTTGCATTCTTCCGGTTTGGTTCTCTATTTGGTCGATACAGACAGGGAGTGTAGCCGATGTGTGCTTGGCGAGACGTGGCGACCAGAAGTTGTCCCGGATGTGCACGTGCGAGAAGTCTATCTGGTCGATTATTTTCAAAGGCGGGGTTTCTATTTGGTCTTGTCCGCCGCATCCCCATAGTGCCATACAGGCAAAGAGTAGTACAAAATACTGTTTCATGGTTTTAAAATTTAATGTTATAATTTGCAACTTATTTTTGTCAAAGTAGGAGAGGTGGCTGTCTTTGTCCCGTTGATGAAAATCGACAGTCCGGCTCCTCGTTTATATTTATCACCTGTCTTATCATAAAGCACGCATATTGTTTTGCCACGATAAGTCAGATTGTCCAGGCAAAAGTAATCCCAATATCCTTCCGGTATCAACGGGTTGACATCGAGTTCCTCTTCTTCACTTGGCCGGATTCCGATTAACCCGTTGATGACGAGGTCGCAGAATAAAGAATGATTATAATCTTTTCCGCGTTCTTCGGGTTTTTGGTGACGTGTTGACAACATTGTCCTGGATATCCAATCGCCAGTAAAAGGATTCAGGTTTTCGTCAATCCATGGTGTTAGTATGCCATTCGCGTCTTTCTTATACAGGCTTCGTGCATAAATCGAGAATAAAGTTATGAAATCTCGTGAATCTACAAAAGATTGCGTTTGATTATTTAACAAATTAGCCAATCCGACCAATGTCATCGAGGTCGCGTATGGCCAAGAAGGACCGTTCCACTGGCATTCATGTCCTTCGTAAGCAACTTTGAATTGAGGATGGCATTGTTCGGCAGTTGTTGGCCCGTAAGGAGCGAGAAAATGTCGTGTGTTCATCAGGAATTTCCAGGCGACGGCATAGTCCGCGGAAGCCAGGTCGAATGCCCAAGGCGTATATCCGTGTAGTTCGCGTACGTCTTTTAAAGAAGCGTTTTTTTCAACAGACAGTACTTTTAGAAATTCCGCTTTGGGGTCCCATAAATATTTGAACATGTTTTCTTTGATCCGGCAGGCTTCGGTTTCGAGTGCTTGTGCTTGGTTGTCGTTTTTCCAATGTGCGATTTTGGATAAGGTGGCGGCTTCGGCTGCCATATATGAGTTGATGGTTACCCGAAAACCGTGTCCGCCGATCGAAACTTCCATGCCGTCTTCTCCGTCTTTTTGCCAGAACAATCCTTTTTCAGCTATGAATTTTTTTTTCTTCCACTCTGAATAGTTTTGTAAAAGTTCCGGATATAACTCTTTCAGCAATTGATAATTCCCCGTGATCTGACAATATTGGTAGATTGCATGGGCAACGGGAAAACTGTAGGAATGCGTGTCACCTCCTCCCTTCAGCCAATAGTACGCATAGTCTTTGAGGAAACCGGAATACTTCAGCCACCTGCCTTCCCGAAAGTGGAACCAGGCAGGGCAACAGATGCCGTTGTGCTTTCCGGCCCACGGGACATCCGGAAGGAATTCGGTTACGATGAACCCGTCCGGTGTCTTTTTCAAATGTTTCCGGAAAGTCCACCAGCGGAAATAATAGATTTCCTCTATGTTTTTGTCCGGACATTCGAATAGCGGTATATTGCCGGATAAGAATTCTTTTGCCTGTCCGTTTGAAATATGTTGCACATACAATTCCTTGTCTTGCATGTTGAACCGGTCGATATACGAGCCTATCATGGCGGGATCAAGGACCTGCCCTGTGGTTGTATATGGAAAAGCCGTGACTGTGAGAAGAAAGTATAGGAGAAGGATTACAAGTTTGTTCATAAGGACATTTTTTATTTGCAGGGAAGCTTGCTTCCCTGCGAGGTTTGTAAGTTGATTACGTTTGTTATTTATAATGGGGGTTTTGTTCCAAGTTGGGATTGGAGGTCAAAACTTTTTCGGGTATCGGGAAGACGGATCGGTAATCACCTTGTGGTTTATGCGAGAGCCAGCTTTTTTTCGTGTAAACACCGAATCGGATGGCGTCTCGTCTGCGGTGCATTTCCCATGCGAATTCCCAACCCAGTTCGTCATACATTCTACCGAATCGGATGAGGTCCGTGTTCCCTTTGTCTGTAACGGTGTAGTGTTCCACATAGCCATATTGATATGAACTGTTTTCTTGTAACTGTGCATCGGTTACTATCGCTAATTCGGGATTGTCTTTGAATGCCCGTTTGCGGACTTCCGTGACCAAGAGGCCGGCTCCTGGTTTTCCCGAACGCAATAAGCATTCCGCTTTCATCAGGAGTACTTCTGCGTATCGGAACAGAGGCACATCCGTTTCGGATGAGGATTGCTCGCCTTTTACGATTTCGAATTTGTTCATGCGAAAACCTTCCATCTCACTGGTGTAATTCCCGTCCGGAAGATCTTTCGTATAGACAAGCGGTTCTCCCATTTTGTCGTATGTCCCGTATAGAGGACTTCCGTCTGCAGCTCGTTGTTCGCCCATCAGCCAGCTATCGGCCAGACGGGAATCTTCGGGATCATACGTGTCGATGAATTGAGTGACCCCCATAGCTGAACCGCATCCCCAAGGAGTCGCTTCGGTTTCGTATTTCTTTTTCAGTTCCCCGTGCCAGGAAAACATGTGGATCGAATTACCCCCGGCGATATTTGCATCGAACGGGATGGTGAAAATGACCTCTTTGGATGTTTCCACGCCTGTAGAACGGAAGGGGTCTTTGTAGTTGTCGGACAATGCGAACCTGTTGCTGTTTATGATGTCATCACACTGTTGGATACAGTCGTCCCAGTGTTCTTCGCCTGTATATACCTTGGTATTCAGGTATATGTTTGCCAACAGCGTCTTTGCCGCCCATTTGTTCATCCGTCCGTAAAAATTTCCGCCTTGTTCTTCACTTAAAGAAGGGATGATTTCTTTCAGTTCTTTTACTATGAAGTCGAAGATCTCTTTACGGTTACTTTTGGAGGGTAGTTCCATCGTGGTTGTCGTGACTAACGGAGCGTCTCCGAAATTGTCGCAGATTTGCCAATAATAATAGGCTCTCATGGCCCGTAATTCCGCTAATCCCATTGTTTTGTCCGCTTCGGAAGATGCCGGTAAAATACCGTTTTCTATTTGTTCTATCACTTTGTTGCATAATAAGGCGCCTTGATAGAAGTTGGACCATATTTCTGAGACGTGTCCTTGTTCGGAGTTCCATGTTTGGTAGTGCATACGTCGATAGACTCCGCCATCATCCCTGCCGGAAGCGTTAGGGGGCATGACGATGGCGTCGGCACTGACCTCTTGTGTCGTGAAATATCCTCCATGACTGGGGAAACTTCTGAGTTGGCTATATACGCTGGCAATAGATGGTGAGAAATCGTCGACCGTGTAATTGTAGGTTTGTTCGGTTATTTTGGAATATACTTTTTCATCCAAGTCATTGCTACAGGAAACGATTGTTCCGGAACAACATAACGCTAAAAAAAATTTTGTATAAGTATTCATGATAATTACGTTACGATTAAAATTTGACAGATATTCCTAATGTGTAAGTCCGTGTAGAAGGATAACGGTTCTTATTGTCGACTCCTGGTGCCAAGCCGCTTATGCTTACTTCCGGATCAATGCCGGAGTAGCCTGTGATAGTGGCGAGGTTGGAAATCGTGCCATAGATTCTCAAGCGTTTTATCCAAGAATTGAATTTAAATGTATATCCTAAGGTCACGTTGTCGATTTTCCAATAATTGCCTTTTTCGATATAATAGCTGACATATTGTAATTCTTGGTCGGCCGCTAAAGGAACTTTCCCGTATTTCGTATCGAATGCCGCATTCAGCACGTTCCCTCTTGACAACATGACCGGCGATTCATATTGCAGGCGTGGCATGTTCAGGATGTCGAAACCGAAAGCACCGCGCATGGTCATGTTGAAATCGAAGTTTTTCCAATTTAGGGTGTTGTTCCAGTTCAAGTAATGTTTAGGCAGGCCGTTCCCGATGATCTGTTTGTCTGTCGGTTGTAGTTGTGATATCGGTTTCGGACTGCCGTCGGCTCCTTCTATGATCCAGTGTCCGTTCTCATCGATATCGATACTTTTGTATCCCCAGAAATTACCAATCGGTTGTCCTTCCTGAATGCGGTGGGTTGTCGTTTGTAAGGGTTCTCCCGTAGAACCTTGATCCGAGTAACCGCTGGAGACAAACTGATCGTTGGAAAGTGACAAAAGTTCGTTTTTGTTTGTCGAGTAATTCATGGATGTCGTCCATTGGAAATCTTTTGTTTGGACAGGGATGACCGTGATACCGGCTTCTATTCCTTGGTTGCGCATCGATCCGGCGTTTGCTACCATACGGGAGAACAGGTAAGGAGGAGATGGCACGTCATAGTCCCATAACAAATCTTCTGTTTTGCGATTGTAGTAATCGATATTACCTGTGATGCGATCTTCCCAAAAACCGAAGTCGACACCGATGTTGATCTCTTTTTTCTTTTCCCATCTCAATTCGGGGTTCGCATTTGAATCCGGTCTGATGGTTTTGATCCATTGATTGTTATAATAAACATAAGTTCCGAAGTTCAGCGTGTTCAGTGACATATACGGATCACTTGGAACCGTTCCCGTGACACCATATCCGGCACGTAGTTTCAAGATGGACAAGACATCGGTGTCTTCCAGGAACTGTTCTCCTTTGATGTTCCAGGCAGCAGAAACAGATGGGAAGTTGCCCCATTTGTGATCGGCTCCGAATTTGGTGGAACCTTCGTGACGGAGACTGGCTGCAAACATATATTTCCCTTTATAGCTGTAGTTCAGACGGCCGAAGTAACCGATCAGTTTGCTTTCATTGGCCGTCGAGTATTCCGTTCCGCGTCCGTCTTTCAGTGCCTGCCCTGTGCCCATATTATTATAGGTATAGTCATTGGAGGGAAAATTGAAATTCTGCATGTAAAAATTCTGGTAATGCGTCTTTTGCCAACTATATCCTCCTAAGAGTGTAAACGAATGGTCTTCAAAAATGGTTTTCCTCCATTGTACGGTCAGTTCCGACAAATCTTCATTTGAGCGCGTGGAACCACGGGAAGCATATCCGTTTTTGCCGTCTTTCCAAGTGGATTTGTGTTGCTGGGTCTCGTAATATCCTCTGACTTGGTTATAGGTATTGGAAGAAAACAGATATTTGATATCTAATCCTTCGATTGGTGTATAAGTGATATTGGCGAACATGCGCAGGTTGGTTGCTTGGTTTTCTCCTTCCACTTCGTTCAGGAGGGATACAGGGTTGAAGTATTCGTTTTTAGTGCTTTCCGAATAATTGCCGTTTTTGTCGTACACAGGAGTGGTCGGATTGTATATCAAAGCGTTTCTATATACTTCGCTGTTGTAGCCCCCACCATCGGAACCGGAAAAATAGGTTTGTTTGTAACCGCTCAGGCTTGCGTTCAGTTTCAATTTGTTATTGAACATGCGATGAGTGATTTCTACACGCGGGTAGAACATCTGGTTGTTTGTACGTTTGATCAGGCCGTTCAGACCACGGTATTCGAAGCTGGCCACATAATTGGTCGTACGGCTGCCACCGCGCAGGCTGATGTTGTAAATCTGTGTGAACGGTGTACGGGTCACTTCGTCCAGCCAGTCGGTTGATGCACCGTCGTCTTGGGCTCCCGGCCATCCTTCCTGTACGCGTCGGCGATATTCGTCTGCTTTCATGAACGGCAAGGTCTTTGTGATTTGCTGGGTGGAAAGATAAGCATTGACATCTACTTCCGTAGGCATTTCTCCATTGGCATTCTTGGTGGTAATCAATATGACGCCGTTTGTTCCTCTGGTTCCGTAGATCGCGGCGGCGGAACCGTCTTTCAGGACGTCGATCTGTTCGATGTCATCGGGTGAGACGGAGTTCAGGTCGCCGGGTATCCCGTCGATGAGCACCAAAGGGCTGGAGCTGGCTTTCAAGGTGGTGATTCCACGTAAGGCGATCTGCGAGGTGGAAGTCGGGTTGGCATCCGGCGTAATGATACTTAGGCCAGGAACTTTCCCTTTGATCAGTTGTGCGGCATCCGTAGTCGGTGTTTTTACGAAATTATCGGATTTGATTGTGGAAATGGAACTGGCCACTTCCCCTTTCTTTTGCGTACCGTATCCGACAACTACCACTTCATCGATCTTTTGGGTGTCTTCGATCAGTATGACGTCGGCCGTTTTGTTGTTATCGATAACGATTTCTTTTGTCAGGTAGCCGATGTAAGAAATTTGCAAGATGGCTTTTGGTGGAACTTCCAAGGTGTATTTCCCATTGATATCCGTGACTGTTCCGATAGAAGTCCCTTTTATGATCACGTTCGCACCAATGACGGGTTCTCCGTTGTTGTCGGTTACTGTACCTGTGATGGTCCGGCTTTGTTGGCCGATAAGAGATGTCCTGCCCTTATCGTTCTTTTTCAACAGGAGGATGTACCGGTTGTCGAATTCGTAGGTGATATCAGTATCTTTGAAAGCTTCTTCAAGATAGGATATCATTTTCCCGGATGTGTTTTGGACAGTAATGTAACGTTCTATGTCTACTTCACGACTTTTGAAAACGACCAGATAATCGGTTTGATTTTCAATTTGAGTGATCAACTGGCCGACTGATATCACGCTCTGTTCCAGTTTTATGATTGTGTTTTGTGTTTCCGAATTAAGCGCTATCGTCTGAAAAGTACAGGCGAAAAGCATGAAGGACGGTAACAAAGTTTTCATTTTCATATCTTTTCTAAGTAATAAAGTGAATACTAAATGAATTTTGTAGATAAAGGCTTGTCTGTTGATAACGGATGTTTCCGATATCAATCATTGTTTTTACAGATGTGTTTCCATAGGCATTTTTTTTAGATATTAAACATTCGATTAACTAAGTGTAATGATATTGTTTTCTTCATCCTTTTGTATCTTGAATTTGTGTATTTTTTGTAACATTCTGAGAATATCGTCGATGCTGTCTCGTTGTCGGAATTTTCCAGTATATTTCTCTTGATTGATGGACGGGTTTCTTATGATTATCCGGACATCATAATAGAGTTGCAATTTGTTCAGTATATCAACAAGCAACTCGTCTTTAAAACTGTAAATTCCTTCTTTCCATAAAAAATAGTCATGATGAGAAATCGTGTCCACCTTTATGGTTCCGTTTTTTATGCTTATTTGCTCGTTGGGGCTCAATATGATACTTTCATTTTCTTTCCCTGTAAAATAGATTTGGAGCGAACCTTCTATCAGGCTGGTTCTCACATCGTTGTTTTTTCGGTAGCTGCAAATGTTGAATTGTGTGCCCAATACTTTCGTTTCTATGCCTTGCGATGAGACGATGAACGGTTTGTGTTTGTCTTGAGCTACAATAAAGAATGCTTCTCCGTCTATGGCGACTCTTCGTTCTTTTTTGTCAAAAATGGCAGGATAGGTGAGAGTTGTGTGGGAGTTCAGCCATACAGTAGTTCCATCCTGAAGTGTCAGTTTGATGCGCTGTCCGGCAGGTACGTGCAGTTTGTTTTCGATATTCTCCTGTAAAATTTCGGAATGCTGGTTCACGCCGGCCTGATAAGCGAATATAATGAGTAAAGTGATGATAGCTGCATATTTGAATAGGTAGAATGAAATCTGTCGTATGTGTTTCGCTCTCATTTTACACAAGAACTGGGTGTAGCTGTCTCGAGTAGTCTTTTTCCCGCAGGCGGCATCGGAAAATGATAATAGTGCGTATGTATTTTTGAATTTGATGAATTGTTTTTTCAATTCGTTATCAGATTCAACCTGTTTTAAGAAATCCAGTCTTTCGTCTGCATTCAGTTCTTCTTGAAAATATTTTTCGATTTGTCTTTCCATGCGAATGAAATGTTACATGCTGTAAACACTTACTCCGGAAAAATGTACCAAAAGAAAATCATTTTTTTACGTTGGATTTCGGATTCATCGTCTCGTCCCCAGACTGTCACTCGTAAACATCTCCGCGATTCTATGTGCAATGAAAAAGGAAAAGCCATAAAGGAAGATAGTCCTTTAGTTCGTTCCTAAGCTTTTTATAGGCGATGCTGATTTGATTTCTGACCGTGTTGGTTGAGAGGTTTAGTTCGGTGGCGATCTGTTCTTGCTTTTTCCCTTCCAGTTTGTTCATGATAAAGATTTCCTTGCATTTGGTCGGCAGGCTGTCTAAGGCCCGGTTAATTAAATCTTCAATATCTTGGTCGGAGAAAATATGTTGCTCGAAGGCTTCTAAAGAATCTAAATTCATACGAAGGGTCATGTTATATTCTTCTTGCATATTGTTGATGGTTTCCAGGGCAATCGTTTTATGTCGCAGGTGGTTGAGGCATTTGTTCTTGATGATGGTGAACAGATAAGCGATCCGGATTGTTTGACAAGTAAACATTTCTCGTTTTTCCCAAAGTTCCGCGAACATGTCTTGCACGATATTTTCCGCATCTTGTTCCGATATCACATATTCTTGTGCAAAGCGTTTCATTTTTGGAAAGTAGGAAAGGTAGATGTTTTCGAATAAACGATCTTCTTTTTGTTGGGCGGACATTATTGTCATATATTTATTGTGGCCTTTCAAACAGCCGGAAAAGGCATAATTGTTAAAAAAGAAGTGGGCTGCTGTTCTTTTTCCTGTTAGGTGTCGCCAAACCCCTGTACACGCACGAACAAGCAACCCACTTGATATAGCAGGTCACCTGTGCCTTGCGTGTTGTTAAAAAATTGGCGACTTTAACAGAAAAAAGGCACTTCTGAAATATTCCTTATACAGTCTCTCCAGACATTGCAAATGTAGGTAAATTTTTTGTTTTCCGTGAAAAAGATTAAATAAGCTTCGTATATTTGTACCCGAATTGAAAATAAAAAAGAACGTCGGAATCCGGATGAATACGAATAGTGATGACATATTATTGCTGAAATTGATTAAACAAGGAGATCAGATCGCTTTTCGGCATTTGTTTTATCAGTATGCGGATTCTTTGGAACGTTTTATTACTTATTACATCCATGACCGGGAAAAATCGCAAGACTTGGTTCTGGATATTTTTACCTATATATGGGAAAACCGGCAGAACTTTGAGATAAAACTGACCTTGAAAGCCTATTTGTTCCAGGCGGCACGCAATAAGTCTTTTACCTATATCCGGGACAAGAAGATTCCGGTTTATCTGGAAGAAATGGAGGGTATGGAGATTGTGCAAAACTATGATTCGGAATTGGAGTTGCAGGAACTTCATCATCTGATAGAAGAAGCGGTGTCGCTTTTGCCGGATAAATGCCGCGAAATATTCCGGAAAAGCCGGGAGGAAAATTTGACCAATAAGGAAATAGCCGGACAGCTCCATATCTCGGAGAAGACGGTGGAGGGGCAAATCACGATTGCTTTAAAGAAAATCAGAATTCATTTGGGCGATTCTTATTCTTATTTGTGGTAAAAACGGGCTGGGCAACCGTACCAGAATCATAAAGCGTCCATCCGTTTTCGCCACCGACCCATACAGACTAATTACATACATGTTTTTGCAAAAACAACTATCATACTATCATATCCGCCTGTATATCGGTTTAAACCAATATGTTATGGTATGATAGTTGCCGTTTTGTACTATCTTCATCTATCATAACTATCATGGTGTAAAACGATAATGTCTTGTGTATCAATCATACGATAAAAACAGTGACCGTCCGGAAACAGGTGCAAAACATGTTAAAACGGCTTCTTTTTTCATCAAGACAGGCTTTTCTTTTGTCAAAAACCGTTTGCAAAACCGCTTGAGACCCGGGTGTACCCGCCACGGAGACCCGGGCGCGGGAGAGGTGCAGACCCGGGTCTGCACGAAGCCCAGACGGGTCTGCAGAGAAGTTTATCAGCCATGTTGGAGGTACTTTTATGCCTTGTTTTTGCATCTTATTCGGCGAAAAAGGTCGTTTTATATTTAAATGACCCCGTTTTGTCGATGGTTATTTTTGCATATATAAACATAAATATCATATTATCAGCTATATAAATGAATAGTCATGTAAAAAGTGTGATAGATGTATGATAGTAGAATGATAGTAAAAAACAGCAACTGTCATTTTTTAACGTATTGTGAAACAGTAGTTAACAACCGGATATGATAGTATGATAGTTGGTTTGCGAAATTTTCATAAAAGAAAAGATGTGGTTCCGGATAGCAACTTTTGGTGCGGTTGCCCTGTAAAAACGGGGATTCTTTTAGGGGAGAAAGTGCTTTTTGGAGTCTATATATCCAAGAGGGTGGTACAGAAGATGGGTTCTTGGCTACCGCATGATATATAATAGATAAGATGAAGAAGGCTAAATCATTCTTTTTTTGGGGAACTGTTTGCTGCTGTCTGTTCTGCTTTTTGCAGATATGGTATCCGTTTTATTTTTATTATGTCGAACAATTGCAGGTTTTTCCTCTCACTTGGGCTTGTTTTGAGGAAACATGCCGACAACCTGGCGGGTTGGCTTGCTGGTTGGGTGGTTTCCTTTTGCAATTCTATCATCTTCCTTTGGGTGGTGCGTTGGTTTCGACCGGTTTGTTTTTGGGGATCGGTGTGCTGATGCAACGGATCTGCCGGCAAACGACATCGCCTGTCTTTTGTTATTTACCGGCTCTTTGCCCGATTCTGGCTTTGCTCCCTTTGCATGTCGATGTGAATTACCGGTTGCAGGGGACGGTTGCTTATTGTTGCATGCTTGGGGCTTTTGTACTCTATGTGCGTATTGTCGTACCGTGGAAACGGGTATTGGCGGGTTGGCTGTTGATGGCTGTTTTGTTTGTCTTGGCAGGGCCGGTGGCAACCTTGTTCGTTGCCGGAGTCGTGGTCCGGGAGATGTTGGTGCGGGAGAAGGGATGGCAAGGATGTCTGGCACTTCCGTTCGGGATTGTCCTGATGCTTTGGTGGTCTTATCATTTCTTTTGGCAGCCGGAATACCGAATGATCGTTTTGCCGGATTTTTATTATGAGCCTTTGTTGAAGGCGAATAAGCTCTATTGGGCTTGGTTGGCTTTTCTTTCGGGGCTTTTAATGACTTGCTTCCCGATCGGAAAAGGCAGAGGCGTGTTGGATCGGACTGCTTGGTGGTGGACCACAGTCCAGCTGTTGCCTTTGGTTGCCTTTTTGGGGTGGATGAAAAAAAAAGAGAATTGTATTTGGTTGAAAAACATGGAGTTGTGTTATTATGTGCGGGGAGAACAATGGGATAAGGTCGTTGCCGGATATAAGGCGGCAGTATCGGACATGCGGACTTTGAGCTTGCTGAACTTGGCTTTGGCGTGCCAGGGCGAATTGGGAGATAAACTGTTCCATTATCCGCAGCAAGGCAAAGGCGGATTATTGCCAGAATGGAACAGTACGGTTCCGGGGGCAATCGTGTTGTCGGATATTTGCTACCAAATGGGGGATCTCTCTTCCGCTCAAAAGTTTGCATTTGAAGGATATGTCTCCTCTGTAGATGGAAACCCGCGTCTTTTGCAACGTTTGGTACAGACGAATATCCTGACCGGAGCTTATGCGGTAGCGGAAAAATACATCCGGATATTAGAGCAGACTTTGTTTTACAAAGAATGGGCTGCTGAATGGCGGAAGTATCTGTATCGGGATGATCTTGTGGAAGAAGAACCGTCGTTGGGCGGGAAAAGGCGGGCGTGGGGAAAAGGCGGACAGTATGCCGTGTCTGCAGATTTGTTGGAAGTGTGGGAACGGTTGGCAGTGAACAATCCGGACCGGTCGGTCGCTTTCCAATACTTGTTGAGTTTTCATTTGTTGGGCAAGACTTTGAATCGTTTTGACGAGTTGCATCGGAAGTATTACCGGACGAAGGTGTGGCCTTCCCTTTCCATCCACCAACAGGAAGCCGTGATAGCGCTTTATCAAAAGACTCCCCGATTGTGGCCCGAAAAAGGGGTCGGAATGAAAGTCGAGTTGCGCTACGGTGCGTTCGATCAGGATATGAACACGAAGCATGGCTATGTCAATTTTCGGGATGTCATGGCCGGTTCGTATGGAGATACCTATTGGTTTTATTTGATGTTTAAGAAATAAAGGTACGCGATGAAACGATTTTATTGCTTTTTGGTGGCGGCAATTTTGTTTTGTGCTTGTTCGGAGGATTGGAAAAATGGGAAACGGTTAGGTGAGAAGCCTGTTCTATTTCCTGATTATGCGCAAACCACTATCCCGTACAATATAGCTCCGTTGAACTTCACGGTCCGCGCGGACGGATGTCGTGTGTCGGTCTTGTTGGAAGCAGGAGTGGTAAAATTCAAGGTGGAGGCCCCCGACGGGAAAGTCAGGATTCCGGAAAAGAAATGGAAGAGGCTTTTGCAGGAGGCAAAAGATGATTCCGTTCGGGTTACGGTGGCGCGTAAGAAGGGCGATCGGTGGGAGATTTGGCAACCCGTATCGTTGAATGTGGCGGCAGATCCGGTTGATCCTTATTTGGTATATCGCTTGATAGAACCTGGCTATGCATTATGGAACAAAATGGGAATTTACCAACGTGGAATGGAGTCTTTTGATGAAACGACTGTTTATGAGAACAAGATGACGGACTATAATTGCGTGAATTGCCATTCTTTCTGCGGCCATGATCCGGACAAGATGCTGTTCCACTTGCGTGCCAAGTTGGCCGGGACTGTATTGGTTGATGGAGACGAGGTCGAGTTATTGGATACGAAAACAGATAAGACGATATCAGCTTTTACCTATCCTTATTGGCATCCTTCGGGTCGTTACATCGCTTTTTCCATCAATAGGACGACCCAGCAGTTGCATTCCACTCAGCGGACGGAGGTTTATGACACGGCATCGGATGTGATCGTTTACGATGTGGAGCGCCATACGTTTTTGTCTGTGCCCGGACTCGCTTCGCAGTCAAGTTTTGATACGTTTCCCTCTTTTTCTCCGGATGGTAAGAGTTTGTTTTATTGCACTGCTCCGGCTTGCTTGATGCCTGATTCCATTGGAAAATTGGCTTATAGCTTGTGCTGCATCTCGTTCGACCCTGAATCCGGAACGTTCGGTTCGCAGGTGGATACGCTGTTTGATGCTCGTGCGAATGGAAAAAGCGTTTCTTTTCCAAGAGTTTCTCCGGATGGTCGGTTCATGCTTTGTACTTTGTCTGGTTATGGCACTTTCCCGATCTGGCATAAGGATGCCGACCTGTATATGATCGACTTGAAGTCCGGAGTCGGTTCCTATCCGGAAACGCTCAACAGCAATGATACGGAAAGTTACCATTCGTGGTCGTCCAACGGAAGATGGGTTGTGTTCAGCAGCAGGCGTTTGGATGGATTGTACACGCGTCCTTTCATTGCGTATGTCGGGAAGGATGGCAAAACCGGTAAACCGTTTTTGCTCCCTCAAAAGGAGGCGGACTACTATGCCGGCTTGATGAAATCGTATAATATTCCCGAGTTTGTCACCGGTAAAGTGACTAATCGTTCTTATCAGATTCGCCGTTTGGCAGAACAGGGCGGAATATCCGTTTCTTGTTCAACTTTTTGATTTTTTTACAATAAGTCATTCTTCCTGTTTGCAGGATATTGTCATGGCTTGGAATCGGGGAATTGGAAAAAAATCGATTTGTTTTTAGGGGATGCCTTCATTTTTCGAGTCTCACGTTTCATAAATGGTACGAAGAGACAAAAATATACCGTGGGAAGTGATTATCCGGAAATTCAAGTGTGAGATTTCGGAGAAGGAACAGGCAGAATTGGATGTATGGCTTGCCGATGTGGAAAACCATGCCCGATTCCAAAGTTGGCAATCCCTTTGGTTGTCCATCATGGAAGAAAACATGCGGTATGTTTCCAATGTCGATGCCTTATGGAAAAGGATGGAGGAGCGTATGAGAAAGGCAGAGCCGCGAATGTTCAAGTTGTCTTTGCGTTCTTTTCGTTTGTATATTGCTGCGGTTGCGGTTTTATTTTTCCTGTTGTTCTCTTTTGCCGGTTATATGACGGCCGAATGGTACAAGGCAAGCGATGCCGTATTGGCTTATTCTTCCTTGAATGGAAAATCCCGGATATGTTTGCCGGACAGTACTTTCGTTTGGCTGAATGCCGGATCGACGTTAGAATATTTTGTTTCCCGTTGGACTAAAGAGCGTAACGTCCGTTTGGATGGAGAGGCTTATTTCGAGGTGGCGGCAGATCCGGACCGTCTTTTTGTAGTGGAAGGCGGCGGTGTGGTCGTAAAGGTGCACGGGACGGTTTTTAACATGAAGGCGCGGGAAAAGCAGGACCATGTGGATGTCAGCCTATTGTCAGGGTTGGTCGTTGTTGAAAATCACGGTGTGTCGAGAAGCCTGAATCCGGGCGAAACAGCCGTGTGTAAAAAAAGTGTTCCCAGCATAGAAAAGAAAACCACGGATGTTTCTATCTCTTGCCTTTGGGCAAAAGAATCCTTGCGTTTCGAGAAAAAGACGATTTATGAACTGACCGGATATCTGTCGGAATGGTATGGCATGGATATCCGTTTGGACCCGTCGTTGCCGACCGATCAAGCCTATACCTTTACGATCACACATGAATCGTTGGAGGAGGTGCTTTGCCTGATTGCGAAGATAACCCCGATAGAATATGTTTTTGATGAAGATAATACGGTGAGAATAACAAGAAAATAGTAACAATTAAATCAGGAATGCCTATGAAACACACGTAAAAAAGTAATTCGAAGTTGTAACAATTAAATCAGTAATTTATTAAATCTTAAAAAGGTTATGAAGAAACGAAAGTTCTTTAGTAACAGTGGCATTTTGAAATGGAAGATGCCATTATTGATAAGCATTTTATTTTGGATGAGTTTGTCCGGGACGGCCGAAGCGGAAGTTCAGCTTCGTTCCATCTCGCTCCGGTTGGAAAATGTTTCGTTGAGCGAGGCGCTTTCACGGATCGAAGAGGCAAGCGGTTATTCATTTTTCTATGATGAGAATAAGATTGATTTGTCTCGTCAAGTAAGCGTGAATGCTCAAAACAAGGCTGTTAAGGATATTTTGAAAAATATCCTGTTTTCGACGGGAATGACATTTGAAATATCGAACAACCAAATTGTCTTGGTTCCGGAAAAGAAAGCAGCCGCAAAGGAAGTTTCCGTGGCTGTCGTACAGCAACAAACACATATAGTAAAAGGGATCGTAGTCGACAATTTGGGTGAACCGGTACCGGGAGCCAATGTCGTTGAAAAAGGGACGACCAACGGTATCATTACAGATATGGATGGTGCTTTTTCCTTGACTGTGGCTCCTGATGCCGTGTTGGAAATTTCTTATATCGGTTATGTCACGCAGTCTGTTTCGGTCAAAGGAAAATCTACTTTGAATATAACTTTGCGTGAAGATTCGCAGGCGCTGGAAGAAGTGGTGGTGACCGGTTTCGGTCTGTCGCAGAAAAAGGCGACGCTGACGGGTGCCGTCACGGCCGTCGGTTCGGAAGACATCAGCCGTTCGGTTGCCTCCACGGCTTCGGGTGCACTGGTCGGTAAGATCGCCGGTTTGAACACGCGCCAGACGGATGGCCGTCCGGGGGCTACGACCAGTATCCAGATCCGTAACATGGGTGATCCGTTGTATGTGATCGACGGTGTGCAATCGGATGCAGGCCAATTCAATAATATCGACTTCAATGATATCGAGAGCATTTCTGTATTGAAAGATGCTTCTGCCGCTATTTACGGTGTGCGTGCGGCAAATGGTGTTGTTGTTGTCAATACGAAAAAAGGTAAACGGAACACTAAGAATACGGTTTCTCTGAACGCATACTACGGTTGGCAGAATCCGTCTACTTTCCCGAAACCGGCGGATGCGGCGACCTATATCACCAATTATATCCAGTCTGAAACGGTTCAAGGAAAGACCGACTATACATATAGTAAGGAAGACTATCAGAAATGGTTGGCGGGAAAAGAAAAAGGATATGTGCCGTTTGACTGGTATGACTTCATCTGGGAAACCAATCCTCAGTATTATCTGAATGCCAATATCTCCGGTGGTTCGGATAAGACGAACTATTATGTTTCTGTCGGTCACATGAGCCAAGACGCGATGATTGTAAATTATGGTGGATTTAAACGTACCAATGTTCAGATGAACATAGACACGCAAATTACTTCTCGTTTGAAAGTGGGAGCTTCCATGAATGGCCGTATAGAAGAAAGGAAAAATCCGGGTGTTCCGGAGGCAGATGATTATTGGATGCCTCGTTTTGGGACATATCGAAATTTGCCGACAAAGCGTCCTTTTGCAAATGACAATCCTAAATATCCGACATTGACTTCTTCTAATGCCGCGACGAATTTCGGATGGTTGAATTATGAATTGTCCGGAGAATATAAAGAAACTTGGCGTGTGGCGCAATTACAAGCCACGGCGGAGTATGATATTTTCGATGGTTTGAAGGCAAAGGCTTTGGTCGGATATTATCTGGCATATCAGCAGATGAATAATCAGGAATATACGTATAAATTGTATGGCTATGATGAAGCGACGGATACTTATCCGGTGATTTTCGAGAATAATAATCCTTGGAGAGAAAGACGTGTGGGACACAACGAAGAATTGATGTCGAATATTCAACTGTCTTACAATAAAAGGTTTGGAGATCATAATGTGGCCGCTGTTGCCGGGGTTGAATCGATTAAGCGAGATACGCCGACTTCCTGGCTGCATGCTATTCCGACGGCTAATGCGTTACATCTGATTGATTATGAGACGATGGATACATATAATGATGAGGGTAATGAAACGGAGGCACGTTTGGGGTGGATGTTCCGTGGCAACTATGATTATGCCAATAAATATCTGGTTGAATTTTCGGCTCGTTATGATGGATCTTGGAAATTTCCGCCTGATCATCGTTGGGGATTCTTCCCTTCCGCTTCTGTCGGTTGGCGTATTTCGGAAGAAAATTTCTGGAAGGAATCCAAGCTATCGAATATTTTCAGCGATTTGAAAATCCGTGGATCATACGGTATGGTGGGTGACGATAACGTTTCCGGATATGCGGCGTTCGATTATATGAGCGGTTATAACTATAAGAATGGCGGTTCTGTTATTGATGGGAAATATACGATAGGTTCGGTTCCGCGCGGACTTCCGGTGACGACATTGTCTTGGATCAAGGCTAAGATTCTGGATGTCGGCTTTGATGTTGCTTTTTTGGATAATCGCTTGACGGGGCAGTTCGACTTTTTCCGCCGTCAGCGTGACGGGCTTCCTGCATCTCGTTATGATGTCCTGTTGCCATCGGAAGTCGGTTTCAGCCTACCGAAAGAAAACTTGAATTCGGATGTGCACATGGGGTATGATGCGGCTGTTCGGTGGACAGACCGGGTAGAGGACTTCACATATTCTATCGGCGGTAATATTACGTATTCCCGTTTCTATGATTGGGAACAGTATAAACCGCGTTTCTCCAATTCTTGGGATGTGTATCGCAATTCGTTGAACCATCGTTTCGGTTATCTGAACTGGGGATTGGAAGCAATCGGACAGTTCAATAGTTGGGAAGAGATCGCCACTTATCCGATCGACAATGACCGTCAGGGTAATAAGACGCTTCGTCCGGGTGACATCAAATATAAGGATGTGAATGGTGACGGTGTGATTAATAGTTTGGATGAACGTCCGATTGGATATCGGGAAGATTCCACTCCGATTCTTAATTTCGGTTTGAATTTTTCATTCGGTTGGAAAGGATTTGATTTGGCGTTCGATTTTACCGGTGGCGCGATGGGATCCTGGTATCAGCAATGGGAACAACGTAACCCGTTCCATGATGGTGGTAACAACCCGCAATATTATATGGAAGACACATGGCGTTTGTCTGATATTTGGGATGCAGACAGTGAATTGATACCGGGAAAATATCCGATGTTGTTGATTGGAAATAGTTCGCACAGTAATTATTGGAACAGTACCTTCTGGAAAAAGAATGTCCGGTATGTCAAATTACGTAATTTGGAGTTAGGATACACGCTCCCGAAACATATTGTGGAAAAAGCGTTGATCTCGGATCTGCGCTTTTATGTGGCGGGGACCAACTTGTTGACATTTACCAATGCTCCGGGTATTGATCCTGAATCGACGGAAGGAAATGGTTTGGGATATCCGACAACACGTATTATAAATATTGGTGTAAACCTTAAATTTTAGGTAGAAATGAAGAAGATATATATAATGTCGGCCTTGGCAGTTTGTTTGTTCTCGGCAACGGCTTGTAGTGATTTTTTGGATCGTGAGCCAGATAAGATCATGACGGATGACCAGATTTTTGGTGATGCGGTGATGATTAAATCTGTTTTAGCGAATTATTATGGTCGCGTAACATGGGGACAACACATAAATGATAGCTATTCCATGACTTATATTGATGATGCGGCAAAAATGGATGGAGGACCGGATCAACGCTCTACGTTCGAAGATGATCTTTGGCGAGTGTATGATTATACGTTCATCCGTAATGTGAATCAGTTTTTAAAAGGGTTGCGTGAAACGGAAGTCCTGAAAGATTCTGAGAAAGCTCCATTAGAAGGGGAGGCGCGTTTTTTACGTGCTTGGTGTTATTTCAATATGTGCCGTGGTTTGGGCGGTATGCCGATAATCGGAGATGAGGTGTTTGATTATCAATCTGGTATGGATATAACTACGATGCAGTTCCCACGTTCGACGGAAGCAGAGATGTATGATTATATCATAAGTGAATGCCAGGCTGTTTATAATTTATTGCCGGCGGAGAAACAGATAAATTCTGCTCGTGCAAATAGGTGGACGGCTAAGATGTTGGAAGCGCGTGCCGCTGTCTATGCTGCTTCGATCGCTAATTATAATAATAAAATGTCAACTCCGATTAGAACAGAGGGAGGGGAAGTTGGGATTCCGGCTGATAAGGCATCTGATTATTATAAAACGGCTTTGGCTGCCGCAGAGAATGTGATTAAAGACAGTCCTTATATTCTGCAGGATCGGCGTCCGGACAATAAGGGATTAAACTTTTATGAGGCGACATCCGTAAAAGACAATAATACAGAAGTTATTTGGGCACGGGATTATAAATATCCGGGGCAGACTGTTGAGTTTACGAAATATAATATTCCTAAGTCTCATGCGGAGGATATTGACAATAGTTATGGCGGTCCTGTTTTAAATCTGGTTGAAGCCTATGAATTGCTTGATACGGATACCCCTGGGACGGATAGTAAGGTCGTGACTTCTGAAAATGGGACATTTAAGTTTTATGATTCGTCTGATGCTCCATTCAAAGACCGTGATCCTCGTTTATGGGGAACTATCCTTTATCCGGGTGCGGAATTGAAAAGTGTTCCGGTCGTATTGCAGGCAGGTCAGTTGGTAAAGAATAATGGAGAATGGGAGCTGATAGCTGGTGATTTGGACTCTAAAGACGCCAATGGAAATGCTTTGACTGCATTGAACGGTCCGAAAGAGTCTAATGAACAGTATGTTAATAAGACAGGTTTTTATTATCGTAAATTTATTGATGAAACTCCTGGAGCATCGACGCGTGGTCGTAATTCCGAAATGTGGATGCCTCGTTTCCGTATGTCTGAAGCCTATATGATTGCGGCCGAAGCGTCTTTCGAACTGGAAAACGGACGTGCAGCCGAATTTATCAATGCCGTGCGTAATCGTGCAGGTGTGAAGCCGTTGGAAACTGTTACATTTGAGAATATCGTGCATGAATATCGCGTTGAATTTGCTTTCGAAGACCATCGTTATTGGGATATGAAGCGTTGGCGTTTGGCTGATAAAGTCTGGAATGGAAACAACAATGATCCGCAGGCTCGTCACCGTCGCCTCTGGCCGTATCGTGTGGTTGCACCGGGTGACCCGAATGACGGCAAGTGGGTGTTTGTGGAAGACTTCTTGTTCATGTCTCCGAATGCACGTTATTTCCGGATGCAGAATTATTACAACTTCCTCGATTTGGGCTGGGTTAACAATAATCCTAAGTTGGTAAAGAACCCGTATCAATAATTAAAAATGCATGAGTATGAAGATTATATCTAATATTTTTTCGGTAATTTTACTGCTGGTATTGTTTTCCGGCTGTGGAAAAGATAATTTTGATGCGCCGGAATCCAAACTGGTTGGTAGAGTTACTTATCAGGGACAGGCTTTGAACTTGCGTGGAACCGGCGAAGCAGTCCAGTTGCAGTTGTATCAGGATGGTTATGAGAAGAATGATCCGATTTCTGTTTTTGTAGGACAAGATGGTACTTTCTCCGCTCTTTTGTTTGATGGTGAATATCGTTTGACGACAAGAGACGGGAACGGACCGTGGGTGAATAATCATGAGTCCGTAACCGTGAATTTGAAAGGACATACGGAAGTGAATCTGGAAGTTACTCCGTATTTTATGATTTCGAACGAACAATTGTCTGTTACGGGATCGGCAATGAACGCGTCGTTTATGATTAACAGGATTGTGCCGGATGCGAAGATCAGTCGGGTGATGTTGTTATTAAGCAAGACGCAATTTGCGGATGATGTCAACAACTTGTACCGTCAGGACTTCTCGGATGTCGTTCCCGGTAGCGTGAATCTTTCTGCCGATATTAGCGGTAATACCGAAATAGTAAAGGCAAAAGCCCTTTACGCTCGTGTCGGTGTTTTGGCTAACGGAGCGGATCAGGCTATCTATTCGCCAGTGGTTCGGTTGAAGTGATAAGGTTATTGCCGGATAGGATGCTTGAAAAACGGTTATCCTATCCGGTTTTGCGTATCAAGCTGATTTCATGTAGTTTTGATTGATATTTGAAAGTAAATGATTGATAATTGAAAATGTGATAGAAGGCGAAAGAATACCTTTGCACATGATTTATTATCAAGTCAGTTTGTGTTTAATTATATATATATTTATTAGAAATGAAGAAGGCCTTTCTGATACTATTGATTTGTTGCCAAGGGATACTGCTGAACGTGTCCTGCGGTTCAGGGAGTTTGTTTGAGCCGGATAAAAGGAACGCATTGCGCGCTCCTTCTTATCCGCTTATTTCCGTAGATCCATATACCAGCGTTTGGTCGTTTGCAGATGAATTGAATGCTGATGTGACCCGCCATTGGACCGGCAAGGAACAGGCCTTGTTGGGGGTAGTGGATGTGGATGGTGTTTCTTATCGTTTCATGGGAAAGGAAACACCGGAAGAGGGAGCATCGGTTCGTTTTGCGACTGCTGCCCGACAGTTGTCTGTGAATGTCCTTCCCACGCAAACTTATTATACATTTGAATGTGGTCCGGTTTTGCTCGATGTCGTTTTTACGGCTCCGTTATTGCTGGATGATTTGGATCGGATGTCCATGCCGGTCAATTATATTTCTTGGCAGGTTCGTTCGGCAGATCAAAAGAAGCATGAGGTACGGGTGAGTGTCGAAGCTTTTTCATCTTTGGCCGTCAACACGGAGGATCAGGCGGTCATGGTTGAGAGGGAGGTGGAAAACGGTATTTCTTATTTGAAGACAGGAACGGCTGAGCAGGCTGTTTTGTTACGCAAAGGGGATGATGTCCGTATTGACTGGGGTTATTTCTATTTGGCGGCACAAGTGGAAAAGGAGACGGTGATGGAGGTTGGCGATCGGAAACAACTTGTCTACAGCCATATTTTGGAGGCAGTGTCTTCTTCTCCGAAGGCCGGGTTCCTGATGGTGGGCTATGACGACTTGTATGCCATCCAGTATTTCAAGGATAACCGGATGGCGTATTGGAAACATAACGGTAAGAAAAATATCCGGCAGGCATTTGAAGAATCAGCGAAGGAATATCGTTCGGTTATGGAGCGCTGCCGTCATTTCGACACTCGTCTGATGGAAGACGCGGAAAAAGCCGGTGGAAAAGAATATGCAGAACTTTGTGCCATTGCTTACCGCCAGGCGGTGGCGGCCCACAAACTTATAGAAGATAAAGACGGGAATCTGTTGTTTCTTTCCAAGGAGAATTTTAGCAATGGTTCGATCGGTACGGTTGATGTGACGTATCCGTCTGCCCCCTTGTTCTTACTTTATAATCCGGAATTATTGAAAGGAATGCTGAATCCGATTTTCCATTACAGCGAAAGCGGACGATGGAACAAGCCTTTTGCCGCCCATGATGTCGGAACCTATCCTCATGCCAACGGGCAGACATATCCTTTCGATATGCCGGTCGAAGAATGTGGGAATATGTTGATTCTGACAACTGCCATCGCTCTGCGCGAAGGTAATGCGGATTATGCTCGTGAACATTGGAAGACGTTGGGTGTTTGGGCTAATTATTTGCTGAAAGAGGGACTTGATCCGGAAAATCAGTTGTGTACGGATGATTTTGCCGGACACCTGGCCCATAATGCAAACCTTTCGATAAAGGCGATCATAGGGATTGCCGGATATGGAAAGTTGGCCGAGATGTTGGGAGATAAGGAACAGGCTGTCAGGTATGTTTCAGCCGCTCGCGAGATGGCAGAGAAATGGGAGCGGATGGCTGATGATGGAGATCATTACCGGCTGACATTCGACCGGGAAAATACTTGGAGCCAGAAGTATAATCTGGTTTGGGATAGAGTTTTGGGCTTGCATATCTTTCCGGACAGGATCGCCCGGAAGGAGGTCGCTTTCTATTTGAGTCGGCAACAGCCGTTCGGCCTTCCGCTTGACAGCCGCAAGACCTATACCAAGATTGATTGGATTTTATGGACAGCGTGCTTGGCAGATACGCAGGAGGATTTCTCCCGTTTGTTATCACCCGCCTATAAATATGTGAATGAAACCGAACCTCGCGTACCCCTGACCGACTGGTATGAGGCTACCGACGGCCGGTCCATCAACATGCGTGCCCGTTCGGTAGTGGGGGGCTTTTTTATGAAGATGCTGGAAAAGCAGATGTATAAACCCTCTTTTCGTCCTGAGCCGGCGGAAGAACCAGTGGTGGAAGCCAAGAGCACTTATCGGAATCCGGTGATCGATTACAGTTTGCCTGATCCGACCATCATCAAAGCGGATGATGGCTATTTCTACTTGTATGCAACCGAAGATATCCGCAATACGCCGATCCATCGTTCACGCAACTTGGTGGACTGGGAGGAGATCGGAACGGCTTTCACGGAAGAAACACGTCCGACCTTCGAGCCGAAAGGAGGCTTATGGGCACCGGATATCAATTATATTAACGGACAATATGTATTGTATTATTCCATGTCCGTCTGGGGAGGTGAGTGGACCTGTGGGATCGGAGTTGCTACATCCGACAAACCGGAAGGGCCGTTCATTGACAAGGGACCGTTGTTCCGAAGCAAGACAATTCAAGTTCAAAATTCTATAGACCAATTTTTCATGGAGGATAACGGGAAAAAATACCTGTTTTGGGGTAGTTTCCGCGGTATCTATGGGATAGAGTTGTCGGGAGACGGCCTATCTGTTCGGGACGGAGCCAAAAAGAAACAGGTTGCCGGAACCGCCTACGAAGGTACTTACATCCATAAAAGGGGCGATTATTATTATTTGTTTGCCTCGATAGGGAGTTGTTGTGAGGGATTGAAAAGTACCTATACTACAGTTGTAGGCCGTTCTGACAGCCTGTTCGGCCCGTACACCGACAAACAGGGACGACCGATGATGGAAAATCATCACGAAGTTCTGATTCATGGAAATGATGCTTTTGTCGGTACAGGGCATAACTCGGAAATCGTTACGGACGACCGTGGGAACGACTGGGTTCTCTATCATGCCGTGAGCCGTGAACATCCTACCGGACGAGTCCTGATGTTGGATCGGATCCGTTGGAGAGATGGCTGGCCGGAAGTTGAAGGGGCAAGTCCTTCTTTAGAAGCGGAAGCTCCGGAGTTTATTAATTGAAAATTATAATCATTCACAAATCATAAAGTATAAATCATGAAAAAGACCTTATTTGTATGTTGTGCATTGGCACTGGCCTTGGGTGCACAGGCTCAATGGAAACCGGTAGGAGATAAGATCAAGACACCGTGGTCGGAACAGGTAAATCCGGCGAATGTCCTTCCTGAATATCCCCGTCCTCAGTTGGAACGTGGCGATTGGCAAAATCTGAACGGGGAATGGGAATATGCCATCAAACCGGTTGGCGATGTAGAACCGGCAACATTCGATGGTAAGATTTTGGTTCCTTTTGCTGTCGAATCCTCTCTGTCTGGCGTACAGAAAGAAGTTGGCGAAAACAGCGAATTATGGTATAAGCGTACTTTTTCCGTTCCTTCAGCCTGGAAAAATAAGGACATCATGTTAAATTTCGGTGCGGTGGATTGGAAAGCGGACGTGTTTGTAAACGACATCCTGATCGGTTCTCATAAAGGCGGTTTCACTCCGTTCTCCTTCAACATCACTCCGTATCTGACAGGAAAGAACAACCAGAAGCTGGTTGTCCGTGTATGGGATCCTAGTGATAAGGGATATCAACCGCGCGGTAAACAAACTTCCCGTCCGGAAGGCATTTGGTACACACCAGTAACCGGTATCTGGCAGACAGTATGGTTGGAACCGGTAGCTGCTGCCCATGTGACTTCGGTAAAGTCTATTTCCAATATTGACAATAATACGTTGAATGTGACGGTCGGAACTTCCTGCGACTGCAATTCCGGTATCGTAACCGTGAAGGTGTTGGACAAAGGCCAGGTTGTGGCTACGGCCAAAGGTGTTCAAGGAAAGGAATTGCGTTTGTCCGTACAAAACCCGACACTTTGGAGCCCGTCCAATCCTTATTTGTATGATATGACGGTTTCTTTGTCGAAAGACGGAAAGGTGCTGGATGAAGTAAAATCATATACGGCTTTCCGTAAGATTTCTTCTAAACGCGATGCTGCCGGCATTATGCGCATGCAGTTGAATAATCAGGATTTATTCCAGTTCGGCCCGCTGGACCAGGGATGGTGGCCTGACGGACTTTATACGGCTCCGACAGATGAAGCATTGTTGTTCGACATCAAGAAAACAAAAGACTGGGGCTTCAATATGATCCGTAAGCACGTGAAAGTGGAACCGGCACGCTGGTATTATCATTGCGATAAGGAAGGTATCTTGGTATGGCAGGATATGCCGAGCGGCGATCATGGCTCTTATATTTGGGATCACCATGTATATAACGGTGGAAAAGACAATGAACGTACACCTGAATCCAAGGCCAACTATTATCGTGAATGGAAAGAGATCATGGACCTTTGCATATCCAATCCTTCCGTAGTCGTTTGGGTTCCTTTCAACGAAGCATGGGGACAGTTTGAAACGGAAAAAGCGGCTGAATGGACAAAGACTTACGATCCTTCCCGTCTGGTGAACCCGGCAAGCGGCGGCAACCATCGTCCTTGCGGTGATATCTTGGATCTGCATAACTATCCGGCTCCCGATATGTTCCTGTTCGATCCGAAACGTGTGAATGTGTTGGGTGAATACGGTGGAATCGGCCTTCCGGTAGAAAACCATTTGTGGTGGAACAAACGCAACTGGGGATATGTGCAGTTTAAGAACAGCGACGAAGTGACGGCTGAATATGTCAAATACGCCAATATCCTGAAAGATTATGTGAAACGTGGTTTCTCTGCCGCTGTCTATACGCAGACAACTGATGTGGAAGGTGAAGTGAACGGTCTGATGACATACGACCGCAAAGTGATCAAGATCGACGAAGCTGCTGTAAAGAAAGCCAATCAGTCAGTTATTAACGAATTAAAGTAAAAGCATGAAACGGATTAGCATAGCTTTTTTATCTCTTTTTCTGTGCGTGGCCTCTGTCTGGTCTATGCCGCGTCCCGAATATCCCCGTCCGCAGTTCGAGCGGGCGGGTTGGGTCAACCTGAATGGGGAATGGACCTGCTCGTTTGATTTCGGCGGTTCAGGAATGGAACGCGAGTTTTATAAATCGAAAGGTTTTGACAAGAAGATCACTGTTCCCTTCTGCCCGGAAAGTAAATTGTCCGGTATCGGATATATGGACTTTATCAATCATTTCTGGTATCAGCGTCCGATCACGATCCCGCAGGAATGGAACGGAAAGAACATTCTGCTTAATTTCGGTGCGGTCTACTATAAATCGGAAGTCTATATCGACGGAGTTTTGGCTAACCGCCATTTCGGTGGGACTTCCTCGTTTGCCGTGGATATTACTTCTCTGGTAAAGCCAGGCCAGACACATAGTCTGGTTGTTTATGTGGAGAGCGACGTCCGTGGGGCCAAACAAGCAGCCGGCAAACAGAATCTGCAATACGCCTCTTATGGCTGCAACTACACCCGTACGACCGGTATCTGGCAGACGGTCTGGATGGAAGCGGTCCATCCGGAAGGATTGCAATCGGTTCAGCTTCTGACGGATATCGACCAGCAGCAATTGGTGGTTCGTCCCCGTTTCTATAAGGAAGCAGGTGGAAAATTGCAGGTGACATTGAAAGACAACGGCAAGGTGGTTGCCAGCCGGACGGTTTCGGCAAGCTCTCTGTCTTCTGTGGTCCTTCCGGTCAAGAAGATGAAAACTTGGAGTCCGGAAAGTCCTTTTCTCTACGATTTGGAGTACAAAGTATTGGATAAGAATGGAAATATAATTGATGAGGTCAATGGTTATGCCGGTATGCGCAAAGTGCATATCGAAGGCAATAAGATTTATCTGAACAATAAGCCTTACTACCAGCGCCTGGTGCTCGACCAAGGTTTCTATCCCGACGGCATCTGGACGGCTCCGAGTGACGAGGCGTTGAAACGGGATATCGAACTCTCTATGGAGGCGGGTTTCAATGGAGCACGCCTGCATCAGAAGGTTTTCGAAGAACGTTTCTATTATTGGGCGGATAAGATGGGTTATCTGACTTGGGGGGAAGCTTCCAGCTGGGGGATGGATTGTAACGATACGGAAACGGCTCGTAATTTCATTACCGAATGGAGTGAGATTGTGCAGCGCGACCGTAACCATCCGTCACTCCTGATCTGGACGCCGACCAACGAGGAGTTCTGGCCCGACCGTGTGCAATATCCGCGTTTGATGCACGACCTCTACAACCTGACGAAAATGATCGATCCGACGCGTCCTTTCCATGGGGCAAGCGGTGGAACGCATATCGCAACCGATATCTGGACCGTTCATAATTACGAACAGGACCCCGCCAAGTTGAAGGAGAAACTGTATAACGGTGGCAAACTGATGGAAGCTCCGAAATGGGAAATCCATCTGATGCCGATGAATATCGGTTACAACGGCCTGAAATATACCGACCAGTATGCTTTCCCGGAATACAAGAAGGACATGCCTTACTTGGTGGATGAGTTTGGCGGTATCAAATGGAATCCGTCGCAGCAGATGGAGAGCGCCCAGAATACATCCTGGGGATATGGCGAACCGCCTCGTTCCCTGGAAGAGTTCTATGCTCGTCTGGAAGGCCAGGTGGATGCTGTGCTCTCTCTCTCAAATGATATTTGGGGCTATTGCTATACGCAGCTTACGGATGTGGAACAGGAGCAAAACGGTATTTATTATTACGACCGTACCCCTAAGTTCGACATGAAGCGTATCCACACCATTTTCAGTAAGACACCAGAATCAAAATAATAACGGACTAAAAATCAATTAGGGGGCAGGGAATATCCTTGTCCCCTAATTTTTTTTGTGCCTATTCGGAGCGTTGTTTCTCAAAGTGGTAAGGAAAATGCAAAATGATCCTATCCGGACTCTGCCCGTTCTCAAGAAGCAACTGATCCGGAACATACCATAAACTATCTCGGAAGTCATAGTAAACTAATTCAAGGCATATAGCATATTATTTATATGTAGTACTACTTATCACGAATACGTAGTACTATCTATCATCAATTGGTAGTACTACATATGGGCAATTGGTAGTGACTGCCAATAGATACTTTGCTATATGTTATCATTTAGTTCTTGAGGTGTTTGGAGTTAGTTGATGGCATGAAACGAGTTAGTGTACCGGTTATCTGCAGACCGATGTCATTTTAGTCATTTGTCCAGCCATGTTTTGATACGTTTGTTCATTGGCTTTTCAAAATAGTAGTAGGAAAGCAAACATATTATAATCGGTTTTCTTTCTCCTTGGTTTTATAGGCTTTTCTTAACACTCTGCGGGGGAGGAGCCGTATTGTTTAAATCAATTATAATCTGTAACTTTGCCGGATAAACAGAATTTGTAATGAAATATAATACAGAAGAAAAGAAATTGGTTATGCCCGAATATGGACGCAATATACAGAATATGGTGGACTATTGCATTACCATTCAGGACAGGGAAGAACGTAAACGCTGTGCAGACACAATAATCAACATCATGGGAAACATGTTTCCCCATTTACGCGATGTAAACGACTTCAAACATATTCTCTGGGATCACCTGGCTATCATGGCCGACTTCAAATTGGATATCGATTATCCGTACGAGATCGTAAAGAAAGAAGACCTTTACTCACGTCCTCCGCGTATACCTTATAACAATTCGCGTATACGTTATCGTCATTACGGCAAGACGCTTGAGAAAATGATCCAGAAAGCAACCGAATTCGAACCGGGTGTGGAAAAGGACCAGTTGATTAAATTGCTGGCTACCCAAATGAAGAAATCGTTCCTTACCTGGAACAAGGAATCCGTAGACGATCGGAAGATATTCAAAGACCTCGACGAATTGTCGGAAGGTCAGATCATCTTGGATGAAGAGGTACATAAGCTGGCGGAAAGCCGTGATATACTCGCTCGCAACAATACGAACAACAAGAAAAACTATTCACGTAAAGGCCGATGAGTTCATTTGTCATAGAAGGCGGTTACCGGTTGTCCGGTGAGATTGTTCCGCAGGGCGCAAAGAATGAAGCCTTGCAGGTCATTTGTGCAACATTGCTTACGCCGGAAAAAGTGACAATCCATAATGTACCGGATATCCTGGATGTGAATAACCTGATACAACTCCTGCGCGACATGCAGGTGAAGGTGGAGCATCCGGCTGCCGATACCTATACATTTCAGGCCGATGCTGTCGACTTGAACTATCTGGAAACGGACGAGTTTTTGCGTAAAAGCGGTTCCTTGCGCGGTTCGGTGATGATAGTCGGTCCTCTGGTTGCCCGTTTTGGCAAGGCTTTGATCCCTAAGCCGGGAGGCGATAAGATCGGACGCCGTCGTCTGGATACTCACTTTGTCGGTATTCAGAAGCTGGGGGCTTGCTTCAGTTATGATCCTGACCGCCAGCTCTACGAAATAGAGGCGAAGAAGCTGAAAGGCGCCTATATGCTGCTTGATGAAGCTTCAGTGACCGGTACGGCCAATATCTTGATGGCGGCCGTGCTTGCAGAAGGAAAAACAACGATTTATAATGCCGCTTGCGAACCTTATCTGCAACAACTTTCTTCCATGCTGAATCGTATGGGAGCCCGTATTTCGGGTGTCGGCTCCAATTTGCTGACAATAGAAGGGGTTGAGGCGTTGGGTGGCACTACACATACGATCTTGCCGGATATGATCGAAGTAGGCAGTTTTATCGGAATGGCTGCTATGACCGGTTCCGACATCACGATCAAAAATACAGGCTATGATATGTTGGGGATTATTCCCGATTCATTCCGTCGTCTGGGAATTACGGTCGAACAAATCGGTGACGATATCCATGTCCCGACACACGATTCTTATCAGATCGAGACGTTTATCGACGGCTCTATTATGACGATTGCCGATGCTCCCTGGCCGGGACTGACGCCGGACTTGCTGAGTGTCTTCCTCGTTGTGGCGACGCAGGCTGTCGGCAGTGTGCTGATCCATCAGAAGATGTTCGAAAGCCGTCTCTTCTTTGTCGACAAACTGATCGACATGGGAGCGCAGATCATTCTTTGCGATCCGCACAGGGCGACTGTGATTGGGTTGGGCAATCGTTTCAAACTGCGTGGTTCCAATATGGTTTCTCCGGATATTCGTGCCGGCATTGCTTTGCTGATTGCGGCGATGAGTGCCGAAGGTACCAGCCATATCCATAATATCGACCAGATAGACCGTGGATATCAGAATATTGACAAACGGTTGAACGGCATCGGGGCGCGTATTACCCGACTTTAAACATTCTTGTCATGATTAAGAAAGAAGATGTTTTCAAGATAGGACAGTTTGCCAAACCTCACGGCATAAAGGGGGAGATCGCGCTGGTTACAAACAGCGATGTTTTTGACGATTCGGACGATCCGTATATTATATGTGAGATGGATGGGATCCTGGTCCCTTTTTTCATCGAGGAGTATCGCTATAAGACGGATACCGTTATCCTTCTGAAGTTGAAGAATGTGGACGATGAGAAAGCGGCCCGTGAATTTTCCAACCGCGAAGTCTTTTATTCGCTCGATGAAGTGGACAGGGATGACTTGGTGGGAGATATGACATGGGATAGCTTTATCGGTTATCGGGTCATAGACGAACATCATGGCGAAATTGGCGAGATTACTGATGTCGACGAGTCAACCATCAATGTCCTTTTGCAGATCGACCATAACGGCGAAGAACTGTTGTTGCCTGCTGCCAAGGAACTGATCTTGTCTGCCGATCATGAGAATAAGACGCTGGCCGTTTCCATCCCGGAAGGTCTGTTGGATTTATGAAATTGACGAATACACATGGCACAAAAGCAAAGACGAACAAATAAGAAATCATTCTGGCACCGGATTAGGTTTAAATACAAACTGTCTTTCTTCAATGAAGGAACGCTGGAGGAAGTATGGTCTTTCCGGTTGTCACAGCTTTCCGCATTTGCGATGTTGGCCTTGTTTGCTTTCTTGCTGATCGCTTTTACTGCCTTTATCATTATTAAGACACCGATACGGAACTATCTGCCGGGTTATCTGGATGTGGAAGTTCGTAAGGAGATCATGCAGAATGCCTTGCGTGCCGATTCGTTGGAAAGGATGATCCAGATACAATCTCTTTATCTGAATAATGTGGCAGGTATTCTGTCGGGGACGATGCCGATCGATTCGATTCGAGAGATCGATTCGCTGGCACGAGTGAACCCTGACTATGAGATTCCTCAAACAAAGGAGGAAAAGAAGTTTGTAAAGGATTTTGAAGAGGCGGAGAAATACAACTTGGCTGTCCTGGACCCGAATCCGGTTCCTACTGACGGTGTCTTTTTCTACAAGCCTGTAGATGGAGTGGTTTCTTCTCATTATAATGCCAATATCCGGCATTATGGTGTCGACTTGGTTGCAGCCCCGAAGGAAAGCGTGCTGGCTACGTTGGATGGCACGGTGGTCTTTGCTGGCTTCGATCCGAACTCCGGGAATGTGATACAGGTGCAGCATAGGAATGGTTTTTTATCTATTTATAAACATAACGAATTATTGCTGAAAGAGGTGGGCGACCGCGTCGTCGCGGGAGAGGCCATTGCTCTGGTAGGCAATACGGGGAAATTGTCGACCGGTCCCCATCTCCATTTCGAGTTGTGGTATAAAGGTGGCCCAGTCAATCCCGAAGAATATATAGCATTTTAATACGCATGAAAAGAAACTTGGCCATATTAGGTTCTACAGGTTCTATCGGAACGCAGGCTTTGGAAGTAGTCAGCGAACATCCTGACCTTTTTGAAGTATATGCTCTTACTGCCAATAATCAGGTGGATCTGCTGATTAATCAGGCACGTAAATATATGCCTGAAGTGGTGGTAATCGCCAACGAGCAGAAATATCCCGAACTGAAGGAGGCATTGGAAGACCTTCCCATCAAGGTATGGGCGGGTTCGGATGCCATTGCCCAGGTCGTCCAGTCGGAACCGATCGATATGGTGCTGACGGCAATGGTGGGATATGCGGGGCTGAAACCGACGATCGCAGCGATCAAAGCCGGTAAGGTGATCGCGTTGGCAAACAAAGAGACGTTGGTGGTGGCCGGCGAACTGATCACAGCTTTGGCTGTCGAGCACAAAGTGCCGATCCTGCCTGTAGACTCTGAACATTCTGCCATTTTCCAGTGTTTAGCGGGAGAGTGGGAGAACCCAGTGGAAAAGATATTGCTGACGGCTTCCGGCGGTCCTTTCCGTACCAAGACAATGGAGGAACTGGCTGTCGTGACCAAGGCACAGGCGTTGAAGCATCCCAACTGGAGTATGGGGGCGAAAATCACGATCGACTCGGCGTCGATGATGAACAAGGGGTTCGAGATGATAGAGGCGAAGTGGCTGTTCGGGGTTACGCCGGAACAGATACAGGTCGTGGTGCATCCGCAGTCGGTGATCCATTCGATGGTTCAGTTTGAAGATGGTGCGGTGATCGCCCAGTTGGGGATTCCCGACATGAAACTTCCGATCAGCTATGCTTTCTCATATCCCAAGCGGTTGCACAGTAAAGCACCCCGTTTGGACTTCACTCAATATGCGACGCTTACTTTCGAGGAGCCGGATATGGAACGTTTCCGTAACTTGGCGTTTGCGTTCGATGCAGTCAGGAAAGGTGGTAATATGCCTTGTATCTTGAATGCTGCCAACGAAGTAGTGGTCGCTGCTTTCCTGCGTGACGAGATCGGCTTCTTGCAGATGAGCGACGTGATTGAAAAAACAATGGCGAAAGCCACTTTCATCTCTGTCCCTACCTACGAAGATTATGTGGCGACGGATGCGGAGGCGAGAAAAATTGCGGAGCAATTTTTTAATTGATAGTTAGGAGAGAAAATATTATAAAGAAAGATAATAGATAATAATTAAGAACAAGACGATTGAGGATGGACAAGGGACAAGAAGAAGTATGAAGGTATTTAATTGTCAATTGTTCATTGTCAATTGTCAAGAGACAAAGTATGGAGACATTTTTAGTTAAGGCTCTACAGCTCATTTTGAGTTTATCGATATTGGTGTTGGTCCACGAATTCGGACATTTTATCTTTGCCCGTATCTTTAAGGTTCGGGTGGAGAAATTTTACCTTTTCTTTGACCCGTGGTTCTCGATTTTCAAGTTTAAGCCTAAAAACAGTGATACGGAGTATGGTGTCGGCTGGCTTCCTTTGGGAGGTTATTGCAAGATATCCGGTATGATCGATGAGAGTATGGACAAGGAGGCGATGGCACAGCCGCCGAAACCTTATGAGTTCCGTTCTAAGCCTGCCGGACAACGGTTGATGATCATGGT
Organism: Parabacteroides sp. MSK.9.14; assembly: GCF_019041495.1. Classification (NCBI taxonomy): domain Bacteria; kingdom Pseudomonadati; phylum Bacteroidota; class Bacteroidia; order Bacteroidales; family Tannerellaceae; genus Parabacteroides; species Parabacteroides sp. MSK.9.14. The sequence continues at coordinate 61,714 of NZ_JAHPXO010000006.1, read as the reverse complement.
TGCCGGTGTGTTGTTTAACTTTTTGTTGGCGCTGTTTATTTATTCGATGGTGTTGTTCACTTGGGGGGATACGTTCCTGCCGTTGAAAAATGTGAAGGCGGGTATGGATTATAGTGAGACTTTCCATAACGTTGGATTCCAGGATGGCGATATCTTGCTGAAAGCGGACGATACGGAGTTGGAGCGTTTCGGAGAGGATTGTTTCCGCCGTGTACTCAATGCACAGACCGTAACGGTTTTGCGTGGTGGTGTTGAAACGGTAATTCCCATCCCTGAAGATATGGCACAGCGCGTTATGCGGGATAAGAAAGGATTTGCCTCCTATCGTTTCCCGATGGTCGTGCGCGAATTGGGTAAGACGGAAAGTGGCGAATCACCTGCCGCAGTTGCCGGTTTGCAACCGGGAGACAGTATCGTTTCTATTAATGGCATCGTAACCCCTTCTTTCTATGAGGTAGGTGAAGTGCTTGCACAAAATAAGGATAAGGATGTATTGGTCGGTTTTTATCGTGCCGGTATCCCGCAGACATTGACACTGCATACGGATACGGCTGGGAAAATGGGTATTTATTCTGTTTCGCCTTTTGATATGTATCAGACGGTGACTCGTAAATATGGTTTCTTCGAATCTTTCCCTGCCGGTGTTATGTTAGGTGTGAACACTCTGAAAGGGTATGTCAGCGACATGAAATATGTCTTTACGAAAGAAGGAGCTTCCAGCCTGGGAGGGTTCGGTACGATCGGCAGTCTGTTCCCGGCGGAATGGGATTGGCATTCGTTCTGGATGAAAACGGCTTTCCTTTCTATCATCCTCGCCTTTATGAATATTCTGCCGATTCCGGCTTTGGACGGCGGGCATGTGATGTTCCTGCTCTATGAAGTGATTGCACGCCGCAAGCCGAGTGACAAATTCCTCGAATATGCACAAGTTACCGGGATGTTCCTGTTGTTTGCTTTACTGATCTATGCGAACGGAAACGACATTTTCAGGTTCTTCTTCAAGTAGTGAAGTAAATGATATATGAATAAACAGCCGCTTATCATTCTTTTAACAGAGATGGATAAGCGGCTGTTCTTGTAAAGAGACGTTTGTTTAAGCTGAGGCATCATTCAAAACACCGGTGTTTTGAAAAGGAGGGGTAGAGGGAGCTTAGAACAGGCTGCTGATATCTATGTCTGCCACTCCTGCCGTTGCTTCCGGAAGTGTGATAAGGGCAGTTTCTGGAAATTCCTTTTCCAGATATTGGGTGAGGTATTCCAGGGTGTTGGCGGTTATCAGTTCGTCTGTAGGCGGATAAAGATTGTAAACAACCGTTCGGACCGGAATTCCGTATTGTTTGCAGGCGTAGAGACTTAATAATGTATGGTTGATGCTACCTAATTTGCCGGATGTCACCAGGATAACCGGGTATCCTTGCTCTTTTACATAATCGATGGCGAGCGAATGAAAATCGTTCGGAACCATCAATCCGCCCGCACCTTCCAGCAAGACGTACTCATATTTCTCTTGTAGGCGGCGGGTTGCCTCGGTGATGACGGACAGATCGATTGTCTTCCCGTCTTTCTCCGCAGCCATGTGGGGAGAGCAGGGATAGGTGAAGATGTAGGGGCAAGTTAATCCGGCTTTATCCTCTTCGGTGAAAGGGATTCCCTGTATTTTCCGGTGCATTTCGATATCTTCCGAGACTTCTGTGCAACCCGTTTGAATCATTTTCTGGGTGATGACTTTTTTCCCTTTTTCAGCCAATGCGCATGCAATCATGCCGGTGGCGAAAGTTTTACCGATATTGGTATCGATTCCTGTAATAAATAAGACTGTTCCTTTCATATCCTTTTTTATTTTTTGGTTGCTAATATATAAAACGGGCGGTATGTGAGTGTCACTTGACCGTCGGTTGTCGCGAACTGTTCCACATATTGCCGGCAGAATGATTCCTGCCGGCCTTTTGTCCAACAGCCGTTTCCGGTCGCTGTGACGCCCGTTGCTTTGAGGTGTCTCAGTACGTCCAGTGGGGTTTTGAAGGTAAGGACGATCGTATCCTCTTCCTGATGCAGCAGATTGAAATCTGCTGTGGATAGCCATCCTACAAGTGTATCGGAGGTTGGGTACACAAGTCCTTTTCCTGTCAGTTTTTTGATCTCATGCAGGTTGCCGGGGACAAAAGTGCTGAACAGGAGTAATCCTTGCTGCATCAGCAGTCCCGACAGTTTATGGAGAAATGTTTCCGGTTCTTTCATCCACTGGAAAACAGAGGCGGATGCAATCAGGTCAAACTTGCCGGGAAAGGATAGTGTTTCGGCATCCCCAGCTATGAAGCGGGGAGGAGAACCTGGGAAGAGCTGCTCTATCTTTTCCTGGCAGTCCTCGCAAAGATCATTCAGTATCCATTCGTCAATATGGCATTGTTGTTTCAGCACTCCGGTGAATCCGCCCGTGCCACAGCCAATTTCCAGCATCCGTTTGTAACGGATATTCGCCTGATGAGGGAGGAGAGAAGCGAGTTTCCGACTGATACGGTGTTGGGCATCGGCATGGTTGTCGTAGCTGGACAAAGCACGTGTAAAGCGGATATGTATCTGTTTAGCTTCTATTGCTTCCATATTTCGTTCCATTGTTTCCATAAATAAAAAGGATAGTGCGGAGCTTCTATCTCGGTTATAGGACAACGGCCTTGCCAGAAGGCACGCAGATTCTCGGTAGGAAAGATCCGGTCTTTGGAGGAGATGAGAGCCTGTGTCCATCCGTTAAACAAGGCGGAAGCTGGTGATGCTTTCTTTATTTCGGCGTACAGGTACTCCAATTCTTCCCGGATGTCGGCGAGCGGACGAGGCGGTATCTGCTCGTAGGCTTGCAGAATATCCCGTTTGCCGCACATGCGCCGGTTGAAGCGTCGCATGCCTTCTTCGGTTACGTTATCCAATGTTCCCCGGAAGATCGTTTCCGGGATACCCCACCGGTCATGAACGGGGCAGGGAGTCCCGTTGACGGCAATGGCTTCGGTGAAAGATACAGGCTTTTTACCAAACATGACCGAAGCGGCCCATACACCTAATGACCAAGCTACCAGTCGGATTTTCCGGTATCCGGAAAGGGCTTCTCCTTCAAAATCCATTCCCCGGTAGTCATAGCAAATCCAAAGATCCGTATCCGGTTCCGTTTCCAGCTGCCGGAATACTTCAGGAGAAGCTGCCCAGCCTGAAAAGATGAGAAGAAGTTGGCTGTTGCCTGTTTTTGTTTGTTTATATATGTTCATGCTTTTGATTTATGAATTTTGATTTATGAATGGTGAATTATATTTGTGTGTTTTGATATAAATCATAATTCATTAATCATAAATCGGATCTCCTCTTCAGTTATGTCGGCTGTTAATGAGAAGCGTATCCGCGCTGTCCCTTTGGGGACTGTGGGAGGGCGGACGGGGAGGCAGTAAAAGCCTTTCCGTTGCAGGTAGAGGCTTGTCTGGATACAGTCTTCGTTTTCTCCAATAATGAAGGGAATGATGTGGCTTGCCGATATTTCTCCCCCTTTCCCTTTCAAGGCCTCTGAAAGCAAGTGGCTGGTAACGGCCAGACGATGCCGTTCGTCGGTAAAGCTGGGAAGTCTCTCAAACAGAAACTTTGTCCAGGCGATTTGAGCAGGTGGGAGTGCCGTGCTGAATATCAGAGGGCGCATCGTATTGATCAGATATTCCCTAACCGTCTGGCTGCACAACAGATAGGCTCCCATTGATCCCAAAGCCTTTCCGAAGGTACCGACCAAGAGATCTATATCGCGGATGCAATCCTGCTCTTCGGCGACCCCCAAGCCGTTTTCCCCTCTTACACCGATAGCATGCGCCTCGTCTACATAAAGCCATACATTCGGATATCTTTTCTTTAAGGATACCAGCCGGCCGAGATCGGCGATATCTCCATCCATGCTGAAAATACTTTCCGTGACGATAATAATTTGCTCGTATACATGTACGTATTTAGCCAATAGCTGTTCCAGATGCTCATAATCGTTGTGACGGTAACGTTGGTAAGGTGCGCCGCTCAGCAGAATCCCGTCGATGATACTCGCATGTACCAGTTTGTCCGCCAGGATCAACGACTGTTTATCCGTCAAGGCGGGAAGTATTCCGGTATTGGCATGGTAACCGCTGTTGAACAGCAGGGCGGCTTCGCGTCCGAAGCGGTTGGCCATCAGTTCTTCCAGCTCGGTATAGACCATGAAATTCCCAGTCAGTAACCGGGATGAAGAAGAAGAGAACGGCAGGCCGCTTTCCTGCAACTGTTCGATAAACTCGTCCCGCAGATCCTGCCGGGACGAGAGTCCGAGGTAGTCGTTGGAAGATAGGTTGAGCATTGTCTGCCCCTCTTTTTCGATCCATTTGCCACGATGGACGATATCAGGAAGACTGCGCAGATTACCGGAAGCCCTTAGTTTCTCCAATATGTCGTTATAATCTTTCATCTTATTTTGAATCTAATACGGTTAACAGCCCTTTTGTTAATTTAGACAATTCCTCTTTTTGAATGATAAAGGGTGGCATCAGGTAAACCAACTTACCGAACGGGCGGACCCAGATGCCCTTTTCGATAAAACGTTTTTGTAAGACGGCCATATTTACCGGTTCTTTCATCTCGATCACACCGATGGCTCCCAACACACGTACTTCTTGTACGTCGGGGAAAGATGCGGCAGGAGCCAGCTCTTCCCGAAGCTGTGACTCTATGGCCTTCACCTTTTCCTGCCATCCGCTTTCCAACAGGAGCGAGACCGATGCCGATGCGATTGCACAGGCCAACGGGTTTCCCATGAAAGTGGGCCCGTGCATGAAACACCCTGCCTCACCACTACAAATCATATCGGCTACGGGTGTACTGGTGACGGTTGCCGACAGTGTCATGTAACCTCCCGTCAATGCCTTGCCGATGCACATGATGTCCGGTTCCACCCCGGCCCATTCCCAGGCGAAAAGTCGCCCGGTCCGTCCGAATCCCGTTGCGATTTCATCAAAGATCAGCAATACTTGATACCGGTCACACAGTTCACGTGCCGCTATCAGGAATGTGGGTGAATAGAAGTACATGCCACCTGCTCCTTGGACGACAGGCTCGAGGATCAGGGCTGCGATCTCTTCTGCATGCTTCTCTAACAAGTCTTTTAAAGGTTCAATCGCCTTTTCGTCCCATTTTTCCTCGAATCTGACGGAAGGCTGGGGTATAAAGTATTGTACAGGCAGGCTTCCGGAAAAGATCCCATGCATGCCGGTAACCGGATCGCAGACAGACATTGCGTGCCAGGTATCTCCATGATAGCCGCTTCGGATGGTCGCGAAAGCATATTTTTTTTGTTTCCCTTGTGACTGCCAATATTGGATGGCCATCTTCATGGCGACTTCTACTGCAACGGAACCGCTGTCGGCAAAGAATATCTTTTGCATAGAAGGAGGCAGCAACGGGAACAACTTGGCTGCCAGTTCTACAGCCGGTTCGTGGGTAAAGCCTCCGAACATGATGTGGCTCATCTTGTCCAGCTGTGCCTTGGCCGCAGCATTCAACACCGGATGATTATAACCATGCACGGCCGCCCACCATGATGACATGCCGTCGATCAGCTTTCGGCCGTCTTTCAGGGTGATCATAACCCCTTCTGCTCGTTCGACCGGATAGACCGGAAGCGGATCGATTGTCGATGTATACGGATGCCAGATGTGTTCCCGGTCAAAGTGTAGTAATTCTTCTGTCGTCATCTTTCCCAATCTGTATTTTCGGTTAATGAATATCCTTCGGAGGTGAAAAGAGCTTTGTCTTCCGTTACCCGGCTTCCGATCGTTGTCAGCAGGTCGCCGATGATCGCCGAATTGATACCTATATAAAGAGCCTTGCGCTGTATCTTTTCACTTAGTTGTGCCCGTCCGCCTGAGAAACGCAGGTAAGCATTCGGATTGATGAAACGAAACAAGGCGATCGTAGTCAGGAACTCTTCGTCCGTCAGAGGTTGTGCCTTTTCCAACGGTGTGCCGGGTATTGGTTGCAGGAGGTTCAGCGGGATAGAGAGAATCCTTTCCTTTTGAAGCAATAAAGCCATCTCGATACGTTGCTCTACCGTTTCACCCATCCCGATTATCCCACCTGAACAGATACGGAAACCTATTTCCCGTGCCGTCCGGATCGTTTCTAGTTTCTGTTCCGGCGTGTGGGTCGTACAAAGGGTGCGGAAGTAGGAGGGGGCTGTTTCTATATTGCAATGGTAATTTTCCGTTCCGCTGTCGTAAAGGGCTTGCAGTTGCTCACGGTTTAGGAGTCCCATCGAGGCGCAACATTTGATATCGCAGGTTCGCTTGATATGGCGTACGGTCTCTGTAATCTTTACCATATCTTTGTCCGAAACCTTCTTACCGCTGGTGACAAGTGCAAAACGTCTGATCCCTTGCTTATGGTTATGTCTCGCATGGCGGATACATTCTTCTGCCGGCAACAGCGGGTAAAGCGTCACGTTTGTTTTATAATGTCCGGACTGTGCACACCATTTACAGTCTTCGCTGCAATTTCCGCTTTTGGCATTGATGATGGAACAAGTGTCGAACTTGTTTCCCATGAAGTGACGGGTGATCTGATGAGCTGCTTCGTAGAGGGCTTCCTTATCCGGAACGGCAGCCAGTTCTTTTGCTTGTTCTTCGTTGATCATGCCACCGGAAAGAACGTGTTGTTTGAGTGTTTCAATCATGTATTTGGGTATTTGTATAAACGAAAATCGCGGAAGTCCTTCAGTTTATAACTGGGACCTTCCGCGATTTCGGAAATGTTATCTTTTATTATGTGTGCATACGATGCCGCAGGTCGGTTTGCGATCTGGACAGGACATAAGGCTTGCAGGAGCAGGGACAGGGTGATGTCTTTTGAACAGTCTGGATGAGATGTATTCTCCTTTTCTTCAGTCTCCCCATCGTTTACCTTGTCGAAAGTGAGCACGGACGTATGTACGGAACCGTTTTTTGCCTGGAACCGTTCAGATACGTTTGCCGACAACTGCCCGATCGTAACGGCATGTTGTATACTGATGAAAGCAGCATACCTCTTCCGGCTCCATCTTCTGAAGCGGAGAGCAACAGGTTTATATGTATACTGCTTCCTCATGGTTTATGCTACCTTTTCTAATTTTTTCATGACAGAGAAAATGAATACGGCAGAAACGAGACATACGCCGACCAATACACCCCATACGATCCACAGAGGCATATCTCCCCAAATCCACGCTGCTACGGCTGTCAAATAGTTTCCGATAGCTGTTGCAACGAACCAACCTCCCATCATCATACCTTTGTATTTGGGAGGAGCCACCTTCGAAACAAAGGAAATACCCATAGGCGAAAGTAATAACTCACCGAATGTAAGAACCAAATAAGTGGAAATTAACCAATTGGGTGAAACGAAAGAGGCAGTACCGGCTTGGATTGCTTCGGATTGTGCTTCGGGAGTCAATAGGCCGAATGATGAAAACATCATTAAGATGAATCCGCATGCTGCCACCAGCATGCCGAGACCGATTTTACGCGGTGCCGACGGTTCTTTGCCTTTTCTGGATAATGCCCCGAAAATAGCCATGGAAACAGGAGTTAAAGCAACCACAAAGAATGGGTTGAATTGCTGGAAAATAGGAGCATCTACGGGAACCGAACCATTGAGTGAACTATAGCGGTATCCTAAGAATGCAAATGCAAGTAGAATGACGATACCGGATATTGCTTTGCCTTTTCCTGTAGAAGACTGGAATAAGGAAAATAGACCATAGACGATAAAGATTATGGCAACCAGATTCCATACATCGAACATCATGCTTTCCAAGCCAGTTGAACTTTTGGCCGTGAACTCATCGGCAAAATAAGTCAGGGTAAGTCCGTTTTGGTGGAATGCCATCCAAAAAAAGATGACAACTGCAAACACTAAACACAGAGCTATGATACGGTCTTTTGTTTCTCTCGGAGAGAGTTCTTCCACTTTGGCCGTTTCCTTTCCTGCGCTTGTTTGTTTGATATTTCCTTCCACATGCTTGAATGTACGGCGAGAGGAATAATAGATAGCCATGGATATGATCAGAGAGACGCAGGCCACTCCGAAAGCAAAATGATAAGAGTCGTTTACACTAACCCCTAAATTTTGCTGGGCGTATTCCATGATCTTTACGGCTGCTGTAGGAGCAAACAATGCACCGATATTGATCGCCATATAGAAGATACTGAAGGCGGAATCGCGTTTGGATGCATATTCGGGAGAGTCGTATAAGTTACCGACCATTACTTGCAAGTTCCCTTTGAATAGTCCGGTTCCCGTACTGATTACCAACAAGGCGGAAAACATACAGGCCAAAGCCAATGTCCCACTGCCTAATGGCAATGCGAGCAGAACATATCCGGCAAACATGGCGATGATACCGATTGTCACCATCTTGCCATACCCGAATTTATCAGCTAAGATACCGCCGATGAATGGTAAAAAATAGACTAAAGCAAGGAATGTGGAGTAGATCGTACCTGCCATACCTGGCGATAGACCAAAGTTTGCTTTTAAGAAAAGTACAAAAATTGCGAGCATGGTGTAATAACCAAAACGCTCGCCGGTGTTCGCTAAGGCTAACGCATATAAACCTTTAGGCTGTCCTTCAAACATAGAATTAATTTGTTAGATGATTATTGAATGATTTGTTTTATTGCACCTGTTTCCGGATAGAAATAAACTTTTACCGGAGCTTTTTTATCTTCAAACATGATGGGGGCAAGTCCTTCCCGTGTACCGAACTGGGTAATTTGTGCTTCGCCTTTATAAAGTGTTTTTTTGTTCATGCTGATTTCGATGCTGGCTTTACCTGGTACATTATATATAATGCCCTTCAGTGATTTTTCTTTCTTTTCAGCCTCTTTCGGGTCTAAAACAGGAGCGCGGTCGATGGCTTTTAAGTTCATATACACAGGTGCTCCGCCCAAATCGTCGGCATCTACGATTCCCAATTGGGGGGAGAAGCGGAATAATACTTCTTTATCGAGATTGTCGAAAGGTACAATAGTCACTTCGTAGTCACTGACTTCCTTTGCCCGGATACCTGTGAACAAGTTGGTTAGCGCTTTTTCCTGCTCTTCCAGTTGTTGGATGACCAGCTTCATCGCTTCGCCATCGGGTGGCAGGTTATCGGCATCACCCGTAAGAATGTTCATGCGGCTCTCGCGGATACGGTAGATTTGTTTGGCTGCCACTTCTGCCTGCTTGGCTGTAGATCCTGCCATAAGCAACTCTTCTGACAAAACAGAGGCATCGGTTACTTTTGTCGGAGCCTGATTTTTCTTTCTTGCCGCTTCCAGTGCTGATTCATCGGGGGTATATTCGGCATTGATGGAACAAAGCAGTCCGTCTTCTGTCAAATAAGCATATGGGGCAACTGTTCCCGCTTTAAATTCAACGATGAATGTATTGTCTGCATCGGGTACACCTTTGTTGACCAAGCTGATCTTTCCTAATTCGTAATAGACCTTATCTTCTGTGATAGCGTCTTTTACTCCTAAATATTTTTCTGCGTATTTATAATAGGGACCTGCTTTGCAAGTTACTTTCGTAACTTCTGCATCTACAACCAGAGATGTTTTAGGAAGTGAATAAGTTATACCGAAATTATTTGCCTTGACGGCATTTTTCTTTACAACTTTAGTCTGAGCCATAATGGGTAAACTAAGGAGCAGACTGGCTATAATGATTAAATTCTTCATATTCTAATCTAAGTTTAATCTCTACTAAATGATTGTACAAAACTATGAAATATTTTGTTAGTAACCAACCGGAAAAGCCTCTTTTCCTCATTTATAGATCAGAGAAGAGATAAAGAACGGTCCCAAAGGCGGCGGAAAAGGAGATCGAGATATTAGGCTTGGTTAAATCACCGCCCGGGACTGTTCTTGTATATTAATTAAAATAAGATTTGTTTTAGTGATCGACAAAGGTAAATTTCTCTTCATTATTAAGCACATATTTTTGTTGACAAAAATGTGACAAGTTGTACTTCCTTAGAAATCAGATATGAATTTGTCGAACTTTTCTGTGTTTTGAGGCTCTCCTGTGAACTTTTTATATAATCTTCTGCGACATTGAGACACCCCTGAACTTGTGATATGCATAATGAAGGCAATCTTTTTTATGGGTAATTGCATCTTTACTAAATAACAAATATGTATTTCTTCTATGGAGATTTGTGGGTAAAGTTTTATAAGTCGATTGGTGAAATCTGGATATGTTGCATCAATCAATTGATGTAGTTCTTCCCATTCATTTGGACCAAGTTGTATGTCATTCTCCCTATGAATCCTAATATATAAAGATGAGTTATGAAAATCTTTATCCAACAAAAGAAATGTTCCCTGTTTTTCGAAAATTTGCCTGTTTTCCATTTCAAGCATTAATTTTCTCGCTTCATATAGTTGTTTTTCGACTTCACCCATTTCTTCTTGTTTAGATCGGAGCATTTCTGTTAATTGAGAAATTTGTTTTTCATTGTCTTCTATGTATTGTTGACTGCGTTTGTATTGCTCTTCTTTTAAATGGGCAAATCTCTTTTTTCTATTTTGTTCTTTTTTGAAAAATATGAAACTTAAAATGAAGATGATACTGAAAACGATAATCACTTGATATATCAAAATCATTCTTTGGGTTGCTTCTTTTTCGTATTTACTTTTTTTATTAACAATCCTTTGGTAGTTAAACATACTTTGTGTTAGACGCGTATTTTCAAAATGTAAACTATCTACTATGGAATTGCGTGTTTGTTCATATAGATTGGAATATTTGATGAGATCGTTGATGTTTTTTTCTTTCTGAGCTATTTGAGCCAAGTGGTACAAACTACCAGCACGTGTATGAATATTGGAACTCTTTACACAATGATTAAGATAAAATTTAGCAGAATCTAACTGGTTGGTGGCAATGTGCAGTTCTCCTTTTGACAAATATAAGGAATAGAGTGTTTTTTCATTACCGATTAAAGGCTTTGCTTTTTCTATGCATTGATATGCTTTTTTATAGTCTTTGAGACTGAGATATAGATTCCCTAAATCGGTAAGGATAGAGGCTCTGTTTTTTATTGCGGAGTATGAAATTGCACGTTTATAATATATTATTGAACTATCTGGCTTTTGTGTCAAGGAATATATACGTGCAATGTTTCTTAGGGCAAAAGCAGTTTTTACCGAATCGGGCTCTAACTCCAAATATGACAGGGCCTTTTTATACATGGGTAACGCCATGTCGTTGATATCCTGGTGAGCATATAAAGTACCTAAGTTGTTATAAATGTTAATCAGGAGAGTATAATCTTTTGAATCTTCGCCTATCTCCAAAGCCTTTAAGTAATATTCTTGTGCCTGTAGAGCATCTTGTAAATCGGAATTTACACGCCCTAAGTAGTTTAAGGCGCTGTCCGGTTGTTTTTCGATGGTTTTCTCCGCTTCAAGTAGTATTGGAGCCTTTGGGGTATTATTGCAAGCACCCATGGTCAGGAACAAAACGAGGGCAACAAGCGATGTAATATGTAGTAAAAACTTATTCATTTCTCTTCCCTTTAGTTATGGATTCGAATATACTTGTTTTCGGGAAAAAAATGATTTATTTCCAATAAAATGTTTTAATCATTTTATTTATTTACTTCGATTTATAAGAAAAAAGCCTATTTTTTTTGCTGGTACAGTAGTTGATTCGTGAACTCCATCCCTGCAAATCACTCGATTATTTTATGCAAAAAACGGCTATAAAATAGGTAAAACCGGGTAGTTTTTATTGTCAGATAAGGGACTTTAGTTGCCGGACATCCCCATGTTGCCATCCTTAACACCCGGATGTACCGGCTCTCTACACCCGGATGTTAAGGATGGCAACATGGGGGTGTTTATAGAATTATGTGCTTGTCTTTGCTAAAAAAAGAGATAGCTTTTGTGGAATGAAGAACCGTATTTTGCCAATTTAATACCTATTATATTCGTTTTTACATTTGTTTATTCGATTATTTTATATGCTTTTTAAAAAGTAAGAAGGCAATGTGTTGGTTTTCAATTGTATGACAAAAACGTCGTGTTTCAGACGTGATAGAGACGTGATAGAGGAAAACGTCCTGTATCACTGCCTCTGACGCTTGAATATGAATAGCTACAACCTTCGTAGTGATAGAGTGATAGAGGATTTTCAGGAAACTTCGTATGCCGATCACAATCTTCTTTGAAAACGGAGGGGGATACTTTGGGGGGGGGCAAAATGTACGTGCCCCCCTTATTGAGTTAAATTAATGGGATCTTTTTATTTTATCTGCTTGAACGCTTTTCCCAGCATATCCGTGATGTCACTGGCGATCATGCTTTCTTCTGAACGGTAGACGGCAGCCAGGTCACCGGCTGTCCCGTGAAGGAAAACACCTGAAACGGCTGCCGTTTCGGGCTCTAACCCCTGTGCGAGCAATGCTAAGATGATACCTGTCAAAACGTCACCACTGCCTGCCGTAGCCATACCCGGATTTCCACAATTGTTGAAATAAACGTTTCCGGTAGCCGTACAGATTGCTGTATAAGCCCCTTTCAAGACAACGCAAAGTTGATGATCGGTAGCGAAAGCTTGAGCCTTTTTCAACCGTTCGTATGAATTAGTGCTTTCACCCGCTATCCGGTCGAATTCTTTGGGATGCGGTGTCAGGATGCTGCGTGGAGGAATACGTTTCAATAAATCTTTATTGGCTGCAATCAGGTTCAACGCGTCGGCATCGATCACAAGTGGCTTTTCTACTACTTGGAGTAGCTGTTCCAGAGCTTTGACGGAATCCGGATGTTGTCCCAGACCAGGCCCGATCGCGATTGAGGAGTAGGCTTTGATACCGGAAACAGAGCTGAAATGATCTTGATGTTGATCCAGATCAACCATCGCTTCTGGAAAGGCAGTCTGCAAAATCTGCTCGCCACGTCCGGGGATGTGGACGGTCAGTAAGCCTGCTCCACTTCTAAGGCAGGCTTTAGCGGATAGGAGGGCTGCTCCCATCTTTCCGTGGCTTCCGGCGATCAGAAGCGCATGGCCGAATGTCCCTTTATGGGCAAAGCGGTTACGGGGTTGGAAAACAGCAGCAATATCTTCTTCCGTCACCAATGTGAATTGTGTCGGAGTGTTGGCAATTATTTCCGGGTGTAACAGGATGTCCAGTACTTTCCATTCACCGACAAATTCTGCATTTTCGGGAAGTAGAAACGCTAATTTCGGAAAACCGAATGTCAGCGTCAGATCGGCATGGATAATAGCGTCCGGATCGTTCTTGCGGTTGTCTTCTCCGAACAGGCCGGAAGGAATGTCGATCGCAACGACGGTCGCATCCGACTGGTTGATATATCTTACCATCGCGGCAAATCCTCCGGTTAAGGGGCGATTCAGGCCGGAACCGAACAAGCCGTCTATCACGACATCCCGTTCTTCCAGTTCGGGCGGGACAAAATCGTCCACGACTTCCGTGAATTCGATCTTTTCCATGTGAAGCAACCGTTGCTTGTTCAGCTCACAGTCATCAGAAAGACGCATGGTTGGATTGAACAGATAAGTTTCCACCCGGTAACCGGCATCCGTCAACATACGGGCGATTGCCAGCGCATCGGCTCCGTTGTTTCCTTGTCCGGCAAATACGATAATACGAGTTTGTTTGGAATAGCGGCGGCAAAATTCACTTGTAAATACGGTTGCCGCACGTTCTACCAAGTCGATAGAGCTGATCGGTTCGTTTTGAATGGTATATTTATCGAGCTCTCTGACTTTATCTGTTGAGAATATCTTTATCATAACTATCGGTTGTCTTTGTTTCTTTGTGCATACAAATGTAGGAATATTACTTTTCTTTTGAAAGAAAAGTTTTGCTTACTTTTGAGTCACTGGGATTTTGCTGTGCATGTAATTTGTTTTCATAAAAAAACACTCCCGATTATCTGTTAATAACATGATAATCAGAGAGTGTCTTCTTTTGAGCGGTAGGCGAGGCTCGAACTCGTGACCCTCAGCTTGGGAAGCTGATGCTCTACCAACTGAGCTACTACCGCGTTGGATGGTGCAAAAGTATACAAATCTTTTATTTTTTACTACCTTTGGCTCAAAAAAATTAGAATAATTTATAGGAATGGAAAAGCTAACGCTGATAAAGGTGGGAGGAAAGATTGTGGAAGAAGAGGAAACACTTCGCAATCTGTTGAATGATTTCTCGCAGGTAGAAGGATATAAAGTGCTGGTTCATGGGGGCGGACGTTCCGCTACGAAGCTGGCTGCACAATTGGGTATCGAGAGTAAGATGGTGGGCGGTCGCCGGATTACGGATGTTGACATGTTGAAGGTGGTTACAATGGTTTACGGGGGACTGGTCAATAAGAATATTGTCGCCGGCCTTCAGGCCTTAGGTATAAATGCGTTGGGGCTGACCGGAGCGGATATGAATCTGATGCGGTCGGACAAACGTCCGGTGGGAGAGGTGGACTACGGTTTTGTCGGTGATGTGAAAGAGGTGAATGCGGATCTGCTGGCATCCCTGATTCATCAAGGTATTGTTCCGGTATTGGCTCCCCTTACACACGACAAACAAGGACATATGTTGAATACCAATGCCGATACGATCGCAGGAGAAGCTGCAAAAGCTCTGGCAAAACATTTTGAAGTGACTTTGATGTTCTGCTTTGAAAAGAAAGGTGTCTTGAAAGATGAGAACGATGATGAAAGTGTGATTCCCGAAATAGACCGTACGGCTTTCGAGCAGTATGTGGAAGCGGGTGTGATTCAAGGGGGAATGATCCCTAAGCTCGAAAATTCGTTTCAGGCGATCGATGCCGGGGTTAAGCAGGTGATTATCACGCAGGCTTCGGATATTCATTTGGGGAAAGGTACACGTGTCTTTTAAAGTGTTACTAAATTTGTTGCTAATATTATGTTTTGCAACAAATTTGGGTTGTAAAATGATAATAAGTAAAATTGTTTCGTATATTTGTGGTGTAAATAGTTTAAGTGTATTTTTTAAGACGAACGTTGGGATACTGTACAGGTCTGTTTTTTGGTAACTAATTTGCGAAGGAATATATAACAATATACCTGTACAAAATAGAAGGGGGAGCTTGGGAGAGTTTCCCCTTTTCTGTTACCTTTGCTTCGTGTAATAAAAAGGCGATGGAAAATAGGAAAATAGTTGTGAATATTCGGAACGTCGTGACCCGTTTGCCGGAACTGCGTTTTGAAGAACCTCTCAATTGGATAATAGAAGAGGGACAACAATGGGGTGTTATCGGGCCGAACGGTGCGGGCAAAACATTGATTGCTGACGTCATGCAGCGTAAATTTGCATTGAAGGAAGGCGAAGTTGCTTTCGGATATGAGGGAAATGTCGGTACCCTGGTGAAAAGTATTGCGTTTAAAGATATTTACTCCTTGGCCGATTGCCGTAATTCTTATTATCAGCAACGCTGGCATTCGACTGAAACGGATGAGGTCCCAACAATAGAAGATATATTAAAAGAAGATGCGGGATCGGAAGATTATCATAAAGTGTTATCTTTGTTCGGCATAGAAGAGCTTTTGCCAAAGAAACTGATCTTCCTGTCCAGTGGTGAGTTGAGGAAGTTTTTGATTGTTCGTACGTTATTGAAGCATCCTCGTGTCTTGATATTGGATAATCCGTTTATCGGATTGGATGCTCCTTCGAGGGGTGTTCTGGTGGAGATGTTGCAGCAAATAACGAAGTTGAAATGTGTGCAGGTGGTTTTACTGCTTTCCAATCCGGACGATATACCTGAAATGATTACACATGTCTTACCGGTCAAGCAACGCAAATGTCTTCCTGTTTACAGCCGAGAGGAATTCCTGAAGCAAACGGATCTGATAGCCGATTTATTCCCATTCGAAGGAAAGGAAGATTCCGTTCGGAGCGGGGCGTTTTCACTTCCGGTCGGGGAACAGAAAGAACCTTCCGCTCATCTCGTTACTTTCAGGATGGAACATGTTTCGATCAAGTATGGTAACCGTACGATTCTGAAAGATCTGGATTGGGAAGTGAGAAACGGGGAGAAATGGGCGTTGTTCGGTCCGAACGGGGCTGGCAAATCGACTTTGTTGAGTTTGATTTATGCCGATAATCCGCAGTCGTATGCCAATACGCTTTATCTTTTTGATCGTAAACGTGGTTCGGGGGAAAGTATCTGGGATATAAAGAAGCGTATCGGATACGTTTCTCCGGAAATGCATCTTTTCTATATGGAGAATGTGCCGGTATTGAATATCGTCAGTTCCGGATTTTTTGACTCGATCGGGTTGTTCAGGAAATGCACGGAGAGGCAGCAACAGGTAGCTTTGGCCTGGATGCGTGTATTCGGTATTGAAGAGTTGAAAGACCGTTCTTTTCTTACACTTTCTTCCGGTGAACAGAGGTTGGCGCTTTTAGCGCGTGCGTTTGTCAAAGATCCGGACCTGATTATCTTGGATGAACCGTTGCACGGATTGGATGTGAGCAATAAAAAGAAGGCGGCTGCCATTATCGAGCAGTTCTGTTCGCGTCCGGGAAAGACGTTGATTTATGTCACGCACTATCCGCATGAATTGCCAGCTTGTGTGGATAAACGTTTTGAATTGGTTAAACACGCTTAAGGATTTGTCAGATGAAATACAAACTTGTTGCCTTTTGGTTGATCGTTTTCGGAGCTTTGTTTGCTTTTTTGCAAATGTGTTTCGAGTATCATTTTTACTATATAGAACAGAGTCAGCTGTTTTTGTTTTCCGAGGCGTATATAAGGAATAAACTGCTTCTTCCGGGTGGCTTTTCCATGTTGGTGGCGGAATTCCTGGTGCAGTTTTTTATCCGTCCCTATGTTGGGGCGTTGGTTACTGCGGCCTTATTGACAGGTGTCGGGGTTTGTACGGCTGGTATTGTGAAACGGATCGCGCCTGTTTCGGGGCTTTTTATCCTTTATGTGCTACCGATGTTGGCTTTGCTGTTCATGCATTTCGACTTCAATTACAGGGTACAGGGCACTGTTTGCTACCTGATGATGATGGCTTTGCTCTGTGGGTATATGAGGATACGGAATGATCTTTTCCGTTTGGTGGCAGGTTGTGTGTTGGTTCCGGTCTTGTTTTGGTTGGCAGGATCGATTGCCGTCTTGTTTGCCGGAATGGTTTGCCTGTTCGAAGGGTTGCGTAAGACGCCTAAATGGTATATCTCGTTGATCGGGGTTGCAGAGGTTTTGCTATTGGGTGTTGGAACGGTTTATTTCTCTTTGATGGGTGAATACCGATGGGTTTTTGGTCCGGATCTGTATTACCATTATACGCTCCATCCAAAAGAAATCATTTATTATTCTTGGATTTGTCTGCCTCTGGTCTTTCTTGTCGCTTTCTTTATCCGGAATAAAAATAGCTTGTCCGGAAAGAAATGGCGGGCGGGGATCAGTTGTATTGCTCAATTGGCTATGATTGCTGCCGTTCTGTGGTGGGGAATGCCCAAATATAGCGATGCAAAGACACTGAAGTTGAAAAAACTGGATTATTTTGCCCGTACGGAACAATGGGACAAGACGATAGAAGAATGTAAAGGGAAACTGACAAATTTCTTATATATGTGCCATCTGAATATGGCATTGGCCAATAAGGGAGAACTTTCGGATAAAATGTTCAACTTCGACCAACGGGGACCTCAAGGGTTGCTTGTACAATGGAATAAATCGGAAAATATCTCTTGCATGCTCAGTGATATCTATTTTACGATGGGAGCAACCGCTTCATCGCAGGAAATGGCTTTTGAGGGGTATGTGAGTGCTATGGAGGATGGTAATCTTCGTATGTTGAAGAGACTGGTGCAGACAAATCTGATTTACGGTACGTATCCCGTAGCTGAAAAATATATCTCAATACTTGAGAAAACATATGCATACCGGGATTGGGCCCAATCACAGCGCAAATACCTTTATAATGACGAAGTTGTCGAAAGCGATCCCATATTAGGAACCCGTAGGCGGATGTTGCCGGATCGGAATTCATTGGCAATGATAAAGGGGTTGGCAGGAGATCTGGCGCTTTTCTTGGAAAAAGGACCTGCCAACTCTGCTGCTTTGCAGTATTTGGGTGCAATGTATTTATTGGCTAAGGATCTGGAAGGATTTAAAGCGCTGGTGGAAAAATATTACGGGACAGAGTTTTTGCCCGTATTGCCCGTGCATTTTCAGGAAGCCGTTATTGTGATGTCTGAAAAAGAACCGGATTACTGGAAACGTTTCAATGTCTCCGAAACAATTGTTGCCCGCTTCACCGACTATAAAAAGCAGGTGCTTGCGAACCGCAATAACAGTGCTATTGCCGGGCTGTTGAACCGGTCGTACGGAAATACCTACTGGTTTTACTTTATGTTTAAATGATGCGTAAGAAAATGGAAAGAAAGAATGTATATATATGTATGCTGGCGGCTTTGTTGTCTTGTTCCGACTCGGTGAAAGTGAGCCGTACATTAGACGCGATGCCTGCCATTTTTCCGGATTATAACGGTGTGGTTATTCCTCCTAATATGGCTCCTTTGAATTTTGCTTTGGATGATCAGGATGCCGGATCGCGTGCTGTTTTTTCTTTTGGTGGGCAACAATTCGAGGTGAAAGGAGAAAAGGGTAGCATTGTGATTCCTCCTTCCAAATGGAAGAATTTGCTGGAATCGGCTGCCGGTGACTCCATACAGGTAACGGTCCAAGTGAAACAAGGCAATGAATGGGTGGCCTATTCTCCTTTTACTATCCGGGTTGCTCCAGAAAAGGTAGACTCTTATTTGGCTTATCGTCTGATCGATCCGGGATATGAGTTGTGGAACAAGATGGGAATCTATCAAAGGGATTTGGAGAGTTATACGCAAATTCCTATTATTGAAAATAAGATGAGTGGAAACAACTGTGTGAATTGCCATTCGTTTTGCATGCAGGATCCGAATAAGATGCTATTTCATATGCGCGAGACTTTTCCGGGGACGATCCTGGTCGATGGCGATAAGATTGAAAAGCTGAATACCAAGACGAAGGAAACGATTTCTCCTTTGGTTTACCCTTCCTGGCATCCTTCGGGCAAATATGTGGCTTTCTCTGTGAATACAACCAAGCAGGCATTTCATCTGAATGACAGGAATAGGGTGGAAGTATATGACGAGGCTTCCGATGTAGTGGTGTACGATGTGGAAAAACACGAGATCGTGACGGCTTCAAATATCTTTTCGAAAGATGCTTTTGAAACATTTCCGACTTTCTCTCCCGACGGAAAGACACTCTATTTCTGTACAGCAGAGGCTCGACCTATTCCGCAGGAGTACTCGGAAGTCAAATATAATTTATGTTCCGTCTCTTTTGATCCGGTGACACGTGCTTTCGGGGCGCAGGTCGATACGCTTTACAATGCGAAGAGCGGTGGGATGAGTGCTTCTTTTCCGCGCGTTTCGCCTGACGGACGTTACCTTTTGTATACATTATCCGGTTATGGAAACTTTTCGATCTGGCATAAAGATGCTGATTTATATATGGCGGACCTTCAGACAGGCACGAGCCGTCCGTTGGTGGAAGTGAATAGCGACGATGTGGAAAGCTATCATTCCTGGAGTAGCAACAGTCGTTGGTTCGTATTCAGTAGCAGGAGGATAGACGGTTTATATACACGCCCATATATTGCTTATGTCGATGAAGACGGCAAAGTTGGCAAGCCCTTCCTGTTGCCTCAGAAAGATGCCGGTTTCTATCAGTCCTTTATGAAATCTTTCAATATCCCGGAATTTATAACCGGAAAGGTAAAAGTACGAGGCCGGGTCTTGGCTATTAAGGCAAAAGAGGATAAGGGGACGGATGTCAGGCTTGCTCAGCAATAAGGTTGGATAGAAAGAAAAGAAATGGTGGTGTATCAAAAGAGCTGTAATCCTTTTTTGATACATCACTATAATAATAGGCAATTTCTTTTTATGGAAGCGTAATAAGAATAGAACCACCTTCTCCTGTGTAATCAAAACCTCCTTGCAAAGCTTCTATGTAATAGTAAGGAGCTAATTGGAAAGTCTTGTCATCTAGCTGTTTATTATTTGCCAAACTGATTCCTGCAAAATCACTTGGGTGGTGGGCATAAATTGCATTTGAGGCACTTCCGTCATAATTGATTCCGATAAAGAATTTATTATAATAAATAATGCCATCCTTAATCCAAAATTCGATATAATCGCATGAAGTTGAGGCTACAGCGTTTCCCCATCCGCCATCATCATTTTTCAAACCTTGTTCATATGGTTTCATTACACGATAACGGTCAAAGCCATCCGCTTTTTGAATTTCTACATTGTAAGGCTTTTCTGTAAAAGCCAAAACGTCAGCAAATGTACCTGTTCCCAAAGATACCCAGTTATAGTCTTTATTAACCGTAACTGAAACTGTGTTACTGCCACTTACAGGTTCATTTGTATTATCCAATGTTAGTGTGATATTCAATTCTTTGCCAATTTCCAAAGGAGATACGTTGACTGTGACTTTTGTCATATTTTCACCAGCAGCAAAAGTATAATCGGAAACAGTACAACCGGCTAAGGGGACTTCATCGACCGTAGCAGTCAATACAATGGTCCCACTTGATTCGCTGTCGGCATTTGCACGTACTAGATCTACTGTAAAGGTCGGATCAGCAGGTGAAACCGTGATATTAGCTAAAGAAGCATTTACAAAAACAGCTCTATTTGCTGCATCTGTATTATATAGAGCACATTCTTGTTCATTATCACAGGCTGCAAAGCCCAAGATAATTGATAGAAGAGTGGTTAATGTTGATAATTTTGAAATATATTTCATCGCTTTTATCTTTTAATCAATGAATAAATTTATTTAGTATCACCGACCGGATTTTGGTCTTTGGTCTGGTCCAGACTGGAATTTCCATCAAATTCAGTTTGAGGAATTGTCAATACCCACATATAGCTTTCCGGGTCATTTGCATTGCGATTAACAAGCAAAGCGTCAGTCGGCCAACCCATTTCTGCAGTTCGTTTGAATCCCTGTTTCAAACGACGAATGTCGTAGATACGACCAAATTCGCCCCAAAGTTCGATACGACGCTGTATAATGATTTCTTCCAATAATGAACCTGTATAATCAGAAGTCAATTTTCCCATAGATGTACCGGACTTTTGAGCACAGCTGTAAGACGCGTCACGCTTACTCATCAAATCCATTAAGTATTCGCGTGCACCAGCATCATTTCCTAAACGACATTCTGCTTCAGCAGCAATCAGGTACATTTCTTCTATACGCATCCAAACATAATCTCCCATCCAAGTTTGGATATCGGAAAACTTAAATTTTTCCTGCTGATAACCACCATCTTTATTGTTGGCATCTTTCGGGTTCCACCAGACCAACCGTTCGTCTTCCGTTCCCATTTTTCCATACAAATCTTTGTTGATCTGTTTGCGGGCTTTTGCTCCGTATTTATCGGCATCTGCATCCATGTGTGTGAACAAACCTGCATACATACCGCTTTGGTCAGATATGATTTCTGCCCCCCACATAACATTTGGTGCGCTTACGCTGTTCAAACCTTTAAATTCTGAAACTTTTGCAATCGTGCATTTGCTTACAGCAATAGCTTCTTCCGATGATTTTTTAGCGGTAGCCCAGTCTTCCATCACTAATGCGATACGAGCCTGCAAGCCTAATGCTGTGGCATAGTCGATATGTGAAATGTGTTTGCGGGTTGTACCGTTTAACCGTTCGACAGCTTTATTGATGTCATTCATAATCTGAGCATATGTCTCTTGCACTGTAGAACGTGGTTTTCCTTCTGTACCGGCGACTGTCGGCTCGACATATATAGGGCAACAAGGTTCACCCTCATGTCCTTTATAGGTCCGGGCAAAACTTTGCGCTAACATGAAATAGGAGTAAGCCCGTATTGCATAGGCCTGCCCCATGATATAGTTGACTTCCGTTTCTGTCCCTGCCATAGTTTCCTCTGCATCAAGTATATAATTAGCATTGGAAATCCAAGTATAATAGCAATTCCATAAATCATATGAGCGCCAAGTAGTAGCAGTATATCTGCTTTTTACGTTATATAAGCAATCATACCAGAACCAGCCGCTGCCCATTGCAGCCATGATCATATCTTCTCCCATCACATCGGCCATCAGATTGTAAGCACTGATACCGAAGCATTGGTGTGTATTATCTGTTGGAGACCATGCTGAATACATGGAACGGTAAAGACCGTTCAGTGGAACTAAAGCCGCATTGGCATTTGCTAATAGTCCGCTTCCGGACATTGAATCAGTCGGATTGGTATCAAGAGAACTTTCCAAGCATGACGATAGAGTCGTACAAGCCACCAGACCGACAATCATATATTTGAATATCTTTTTCATCTTGTATCTTATAAAATAATGATTTAACATTAGAAGTTAATTTCTACACCAAAAGAGTATGTTTTGTTTGGTGTATACGAATAATCGGTTTCACCCTTAAAATTGTATTGAGGGTCCATACCTTTCAAATGAGAAAATAACGCCAGGTTATCAATGGAACCGAATACACGGACATTTCCCAGTTTTGCTTTTCTCATCCAGTCTTTAGGCAAGGAATAGCCTAATGTGATATTTTTGATTGCAAAATAAGATGCATTGATTAAGAAACGATCTGTCGTTGTATAAGCACCGTTGATTTCCACACGAGGCACATCTGTAATATCGCCTGGTTTCTGCCAACGGCGTAGCTGATGTTTATTCCAGGTGTTCGTCGCATATTGGGCGTTCATGGAACCTGTATACAGACTGTCATATATTTTACCGCCAATCGAATAGGAGGTTAGGACTGACAAATCGAAGCCTTTGTAAGAAAAGTCTGTTCCAATACTTCCGTAAAGATCCGGAATACGGTTGCCTTGATAATATTTACTGGTTGATGCTTTTGAATAGTCATCGCTGATACGTTCGTTGATGATGTTTCCATTTTCATCCTTGTCGTATACCCAATAGAGTTGAGCGCCTGTAGCTGGATCTACTCCTGCTGATTTAGCCATATAGAACGTATTGATAGGCATGCCCTCTTTGATACTGTAAACTCCCTTGATGATTTCGGGTGCTGTATTAGTCAGCTTCAAGACTTTATTTTTTACAGTTGATCCCATCCAACTTATGTTCCAGACGAAATCATCCGTTCTGATAGCGGTACCTCTTATTTCAAATTCGAAACCCGAGTTTCTCATGTCTCCGACATTGGCATTGTAGCCATTGAATCCGGTAGAAGTTGCCATCGGGTAACTTAACAACATATCGACAGTCTTACGATTGTAATATTCGGCATTGATGGATAGACGGCTTCCAAGGAAGGTCGCTTCGACACCGACATTCAAGTTTCCATTCTTTTCCCAAGACACTACCTGATTTTCCAATGAAGAAACCATACCTCCGATCTGGTTCGAATTCGGCCAATCTAAATCATACAAGCTTTGCCATAAGTAATAATTGCTTGTCTTATCTGAATTCAGGATATTATCATTACCTTGTTGTCCATAGCTTAATTTCAAAGACAGATTATCAATCCATTTAACATCTTCCATGAACGCTTCTTTGGAAATGCGCCAGTTACCACCGATAGACCAGAATGTTCCCCAACGATGATCTTTATGAAAACGAGAAGATCCATCGGTACGCAAAGATGCAGAGAAATAATACTTTTCATCATAATTATAGTTGAAACGTCCTAACCACGATTCGATACGATATTTGTCCGTATAAGAATCGGCTGCATACAAAGTCGTTCCCGGACGCAGTTCAAGGATACCGTCTACCAGGTTTGTTTTTCCAGCCTTCAAATATTCGTAGCTGTAAGCATAAAATTCATGTCCAGCCAAAACATCAAAAGAATGTAATCCGAAAGAACGGTTCCATGACAACAGTTGGTTGAAAGTATAACTTTGCATGCGTGTGTTATATTTGGTCAATAAACCACCTGCTGTAGCCTGGTTTCCATGATACATATTCATATAGCTCATTCGTGATTGGTTGCGGTAATCAAGACCGAAATTCACATTCAGTTTAATTCCCTTGAAAACACCGAAATTATCTTTATCTGAACCAAAAGTCACTCCAGTGCGAAGGCTTGCCACATCATTCTTTTTATTTGATTTGTCGTCAGTCAAACCGCCGACTGGATTGTAATCCGTATAGCTTCCCGGACGTCCGTTTTCTCCATAATCCAATTGAGGTTTTCCATCTTCACCCAATACATTCTTTCCATCCAATCCCTTCACATAGACGGGAAATAACGGTGAAACGAACTGTGCTGAATACCATACATTTGATGTGGAAGATCCGTCATAGTCACTGTAATCCTGCACTGAATTAGACAAGGAGGCATTCATGTTGGCCTTAAACCAATCTGTAATATTAGAATTAACGTTTACACGAGCATTATAACGCTGAAAGCCTGTATTGATAAGAATGCCATCTTCATTCAGATAACCGAGAGAAAACATATATTTTGTTTTTTCAGAACCGCCGTTTACAGATAATTGGTGTTCTTGCCTGAATGCATTATCTCGTTGAACTGCATCCATCCATCGTTCATTCCAGGCTGAAACAGCATCAGCTTGTACCATTCCTGTTTCAGGATTGATCAAATTGTCCCATGTGTAATTCTTAAACGGGTTGTATAGTTCACCACCTAAATTGGCACTTAAACCGGCTCTTGCCATCTGTTGTGCTTGTTCCCATGAATAACCAGAGTTGAATACGTAACCATTACGAAGAGCTTCATAAGTTAATTGCACAAATTCTTTCTGATCGACCATATCATACGGTTGGATAGCACGTGATGCCCATCCTACAGTTGAACGCCATGTTACTTGAGCTTTTCCTTCTTTACCCTGTTTAGTTGTGATCATAACGACACCGTTCGCACCACGCGCACCATACAAAGCACCAGCAGAAGCGTCCTTCAATACAGTCATAGACTCGATATCAGACGGATTGATGGAACTTAAAGAACCATCGAAAGGAATACCATCGACAACATACAAAGGATCTTGTGATGCATTAATTGAACCATAACCACGGATTACAATGGAAGCATCTTCGCCAGGCTGTCCGGATCCTGAAGTTGTCAACAATCCTGTTGCCTGTCCTTCTAACCCTTTTGTTAAGTTTGTAATAGGACGGAGTTCTAATTTTTCATTACTGATCGTAGAGGCCGATCCCGTAAAAGAACTTTTTTTAGCGGTACCGTAAGCGACAACCATTACTTCGTCAAGCATCTGATTGTCCCCCTCCAATACTACATTTACTTTTGGCTTGATTCCAACTTCCTGAGACTTCATCCCCACGAAGGAAATAACCAGAGTCTTTGCAGAACTTAGTTGATGGTTATATTATTGATTATCAAAGTATTATTTGGTTTATCTTTTTAAATCATCATTCTCCTATAAAAGATAACATTCTAAATATATAGCAAACTGATTTATTTGATTAACAATGTGTTAAAATGTTTAGTGAAAGTAGCAACCACATCCTTAACAGTTCTAAACTGTGCTGTAGTTCTACCTGTTTCCTCCTGATTTCTTGATGTAGATTAAACTATCTTGCAGGATTCTGATACACATTTTTAAGCCAATATTCAAAAGCCGGATCTTGGATTTCTATCGTATTGCCAGGCAATATATCGATCAAATCTTTTTCAAGTGTCGCTTTTTTCAAGTTTTTGATATTTGCTGAAGTTCCCAATTGATAGTGCTTCAAAATGTCTTTAGATGAGAAATTAACCACTCCATCGGCGACAGCTATCAAAAAGCTAATTTGACGGGAAGTCAAAGAATCTATTATATTGGTAAACAACAGGCTCAATTGACCGATCAAACTGTTGAACGCCTCATTGACAATAGCTTCCGAACACTCTTTTGATGTACGCAACCAAGTTTGCTGACTTAATTGCTGAGTATAATACGGATGGTTTTTCATTTTATCGGCAATCATACCAGATAATTCATCCGATATTTGCTTTCCGGTATCAGCAAACCGTTGGGAAATAAATGCAACCCAGTCTTTTCGTTCTATTTTTTGTAAGAATAAGATATCGCCAAATTTGTAAAAAGGCATACTGTAGTCATTGAAAATACTCAGTAACATATGACGTTTACTCCCATACAGGCAATAGCAAACAGATGTATGTGTCTGCCAATGAGCACGAAGTTTACGTTGAAAAGCAAGCGAATCTTCATATTCGTTGATATTTTGGAATTCATCAATGCAGACAATGATCTTTTTACCTTTATCTTTAGCGATCTGTTGTGGCAAATCTAATATCTCATCATAAGACAACCGGTTATCTTTAAAACCGATACCAAAAGATAATTCATAGCTCTGACTGCCTTCGGAAAGAGAAACAGTAGGTGCCATTCGGCTCAAATATTTTTTTACTCCTGCTACAAATTCCTCCCAAGCAGAGGTAGATACCCGCATTAAAGCATTAGCATAGGCCGTATAAAATTGTTCTTCCGTTCTACAATTAAAAATATCGACTTGACAGACCAGTGTATTCTTGTTCTCTTCTGACAAAAGTTTGGCACATTTATTTACCAAAGATGTTTTACCCCAGCGACGTGGAGATATAATAACGGTATTAATGAGATTCTTGAAGTTTTGTGTCAACAAAGCAACCTCATTTTTCCTGTCAGTAAAATTCAAGTCATCGGCAATACGTCCGTAAACAAATGGAGCCTCCATAGTATAATTTTTTATATCTAAACAAATGTAGCAACAATAGTTGGAAGGTGCAAATATGAAACTGGTTAATTTGAAATCGATTGGTTTCAAATTAACCAGTTTCACGCACATTGACTAATAATAATGTAGGATATGGAGATACTTATATATAATAGTCACAAAAGAAAATAGGCTGTTATATAAGAATAACAGCCTATTTCTCATTCGAATATTATCCTGTTAGAAGTATCCTTCATTTTGTTTGATATTGGGATTTACATCTATTTCAGACTGTGGTATTGCCAAAATCGTGCGATAATCCTGATAACTCGGAGATATAAGATCGGTGTTGTTCAAGAAATGATATCCACCCTTACGAGTTACCGTAATCCCTAAACGCATGATGTCATAAAAACGATGACCTTCCATCACCAATTCTTTGCGTCTTTCTTTCAAGACCAATGCTTCGGTAGCAGTCACATCTGAAGCGGAAGGAATAGCACGTTTGATGATCGCATTCAAGTATTTATTTGCACTAGCCTGATCAGCAGAAGATTTTTTCAATGCAGCTTCAGCAGCAATCAAATAAATATCTGACAGACGGATTACACGAATATTGTTTACGGCCGTTTTACCATTGATCCCCGGATATTTGTTCATGTAAGTACGTCCTTCGACTGATGCTGCAGTTAGCAAATTACGACGGATGTCATCCGGGTTCTCGTTGATAAGATCTTCAAATTCTTTCGTGTTGGAAACAGCAGCATATCCTTTAGGATCGACTACATATCCAAACATTTCACGATCACCGGCATCCAAATCCGAAATTTCCAGATCGAATACGGATTCCGAAGAGTATCTTCCAGACCATGCTGCAACATAGTCTTCTGTTTTCAGCAAAGAATACGGAGAATTCTTGATTACATCTTCTGCATAAGAAAAAGCTTTATCCCAATCTCTTTTATATAGATTGACACGTGCCAGTAAACCTTTTACGGCCCAACTGTTGAAACGTCCGTCTTTTACTTCCGTCCCGATACATTTCAACGCTTCCTCCAAGTCGTTGATGACCATATCATACCCTTCTGCAACAGTTGAGCGACTGGGAAGATCATCTGCGCTCAAAACATTTTTTACCAATACTACACCCGGAGTAGCTCCATTTTCTACAAAATAAGGCTTTCCGTATGTAATCAGAAGGTTGAAGTGACATAAAGCACGAAGAGCTAAGGCTTCTCCTTTTGCATTATTAAGTTCATCGCCTGCAGGAAGGTCTCCTGTTTCAATTGCATTCAGCAATACATTCGCACGGTTGATAACAGCATACGGATAGCTCCATAAATTTTCCGGCGAGTTATTCTGACGGTGTATGAAACGATAATAAGTGTCGGTTCTTAACCCCCCGGAAGAGATTGTCTGTACGTCTTCACCCCCCACTTCGGCGCGTGATACAAAATCACAACCATAATAGTTGGCACTCTTTAAACTGTAGTATGTTCCGTTAAGTGCTGTTTCCACATCTTGTAAAGTCGTGATAGCATCTGTGCTGACCAATGAATCTGAAGGGAAAGTTTCCAGATATCCATCACAAGATGTAAATGTCACTGAAGCTATTGCTACAGCAGCAAATATAGATTTTATATTTAGTCTATTCATCATTGTTATTATTTATAGTAAAACGAATTCCGGATTACAATCCGATTTCAATACCAAATGTTACTGATTTCAAGTTCGGTAATGCCCAAGTGGCCACACCATTGACCGGCTGTTCCGGATCAATATTCTTATAGGCAGCCCATGTCAGCAGGTTGTTACCGGAAGCGAAGATTCTGACATTTCTCATTCCAGCAGCCTGCATCCATTTTGACGGCAAATTATAAGATAATGTTACAGTCTTCAGGCGGAGATGGTTTGAACTCTTCATATGACGGGAACTTCCGTAACGAGCATATTGATAGCTATTGATACGTCTCGGAACATCTGTAATGTCACCCGGTTTTTGCCATCTGTCCAACTGCTGGATACCAATGGATTGATATGCAGTTTCACCATCTGTATCTGTGTACAGCAGCGCAGGATCATCCATGATATGTCCACCTAAAGAGAATGAAAATAAGGCGCTTAAATCCAAGCCCTTCCAAGAAAGGTTATTTCTCCATCCTCCGGTTACTTTAGGATCCGGTTTTCCGATAATAACACGTTGAGCCTGTGACGGATCTTTAGTCAATCCACGATTGATGGTTCCATCTTCGTTTTCAGTGTTCAATACCCACTGTTCTTCACCCGTTTGAGGATCAACGCCAGCCCATTCACGGCTCCACCAAGAATAATAAGATTCACCTTCTCTCAAGATGGAAGTTCCGCTAATGATGTCTTTTCCTCCATACAGTTTGCTGATCTTGTTTTTGTTATGAGATAGAACTATACCTGTAGACCATTTTACTGCTGTTTCATTGAATACGTCATAGTTCATATCCAATTCAATACCACGGTTATTCATGGCTCCTACGTTTTTCAATGTATTATTGAAACCAGTAGTCATTGAGACCGGAACATCTTGCAACAAGTCTTTTGTTTCACGATTATAGAAATCGAATGCTACACTTAAACGGCCGAACAGTCTGGCATCGAAACCGATATTGAAGTTCTCATTCTTTTCCCATCCCAGATCCGGATTAGGAATAGTCGTAGGAGCAGATCCCGGTTGATCCTGATAGTTAAAGCCATAACCGAACAAACTCAAATGTGAATAGAACTTAGAGGGTAAAGTACCATTTATACCATAAGAAACTCTTAGCTTCAAGTCATCAACATAAGTCAAATTTTTCATGAAAGCTTCCTGGCTCAATCTCCAAGCAGCAGAAACAGACCAGAAGTTACCCCAACGTGTGTTTGCTCCTAATCTTGAGCTACCATCACGGCGGTAATTTGCAGAAATGTAATATTTGTCGTCATAATCGTAATTTATACGAGAAAGCAAAGATAACAGATGATCTTCGCTATATCCGGATGAGGCTGTCATCGGTTCCGACGTATTACCAAGTTCTGGTAATTTATCGTGCGGATAGTTGGCGCCGACTGCTTGGACAAATTGTTCTTTTCTGTCGTCAACATCCCATCCGAGCAAAACATCTAGATTGTGCTTGTCGGCAAATGTGTTGGTATAATTCAATACCGTTGATGAATAGATGTTGTGGTGCTGATATGGATATTTGATCATCAAACCATTGTAAGCCTCACCGTTATTCGAATTCATCGGCCAGTAAGTTGTTGACTGGTTGTCGATAAAGTCATAGCTTATTGTTTCCTTGATTGTCAGCCCTTCGATTATTTTATAAGAAGCCCATAAGGAGTTGGTACTTCTAAGCACTTCGGATGTATTTTTATCCAATCCTTGATCCCTTAATGGGTTAGGCACATTTAATTGATCCAAGGGAAAACCTTCATAAAATGAACCGTCCTCATTATAAATAGGAAGGTTAGGGATTGCATACCAGTTTTTAACGAAATAGGCATTGGCATAAGCCGTTCCTTCCGAAGCCATTTCTGATTTTTGTTTTGAGAATGAGATATTAGCTCCCATCTGCATTTTCCCATCTTTTGATTTATGGGTTACGTTTACTCTACCGGTAAATCCTTCCATACCGGTGGTATTAATCATACCGTCTTCCGTTTTGTAGTTCAATGAAGCGAAGAAATTTGTCAGTTCACTACCTCCCTGTGCTGAAAACTCATAATTCTGGTTGAATGCACTTTTCTTGAATAATGCATCTTCCCAGTTTGAATAGTGATCTCTTAAAGGAGCGAAAGTATCTGCACCTTCTTGTGCGTAAGCTCTTGCTTCTTCTTCTGACATATCTTTGTATAAAATACCTTCATTGTAATATGCTTCATAGGTAAGTTCGTGCTGCTGTTCCCCTGAAACCGTTTCCCTGTTTTTAACAGCCCAGTCGGAAAAACCCCAGTTCGCTTTAAAATTGATCTGAGTTTTGCCTTCCTTACCTCTTTTCGTTGTAATAAGAATTACACCATTTGCAGCACGTGAACCATACAAAGAAGCAGCCGCAGCATCTTTCAAAACCGTGATATTTTCAATGTCGCTCGGATTGATTGAAGACATGATATTGAAAGCTTTTGAGTCATTGCTTACTCCAGATACGGCAATATCTCCGGAAATAACCGGTACACCATCGATTACATAAAGAGGTTCATTTGTGGCGTTCATAGAACCTGTTCCACGAATACGAATGCTTAAACCTGCACCAGGCTGTCCACTGCTCGAATTTACGGTCAGACCAGTTGTTGCGCCTTGCAAGGCTTGTTCAAAAGATGTAACAGGTACATCTTTTAATACTTTTTCCGCATTTACTGATGAAGCGGCTCCGGTAAAAGATGATTTCTTAGCAGTACCATACGCAACAACCATCACTTCGTCAAGCATTTGGTTATCTGCTGCCAACACAACATGTAATGTCGGTTTGATGCCGATTTCCTGAGATTTCATACCCACAAAAGAAACTACCAGAGTCTTTGCAGAACTTGATAATCCATCAATTAAATGATTATCAATATGTTATTTATTGTCTTTTAAAGACTGGTTGTGGAAGGACTATCAAATTGTTATCTTGTTAATGTCTTATATATTAGCTACATATTGTTTTTTTAGACATTAGCGAGAATTCTTTTACAAAATAGAGTATGACTTATTTTCTACTTGTTTCGTGGAATAAATAGCCATTTATTCATGTATATAAGAAAATGTAAACTACCTGTAAATCATCATTTACGGTTCAAGCTTTGTGGAATATGAATTTTATATAGAACAATGCAAAAGATACCGACACTATCTGAAATCGCTCCTTTGACAACTGGTAAACTAAGTCGTTTCATGCCATCAACTAAGTCAAAACACCCCAAGAACTAAATGATAACATATAACAAAGTATCTGTTAGTAGTTACTACTTATTACCTATACGTAGTACTACCTATGGGCGTTATGTAGTACTATGTATTTGCGATAGGTAGTACTACATACGAATAATATGATGTATGTCTTGAATTAGTTTACTATGACTTTCGGAATAGTTTATGCTATGTTGCGGATCAGTTATCCTAAGAGAGCAGGCTGATTCCGGGTAATGTGTCTACAGTCTTTAATTATTTTCTACCCTTGTAGACCCGAGGCGTTTTTTCACCCTTCAGAATTGTCCAAAAACGGTACTTAGGCGAGAGGTTAAAAATAGATAATTTTAAAGGAGGCGAAATCAAGGAGATTTCATGAGA
Source organism: Parabacteroides sp. MSK.9.14 (assembly GCF_019041495.1). NCBI lineage: Bacteria > Pseudomonadati > Bacteroidota > Bacteroidia > Bacteroidales > Tannerellaceae > Parabacteroides > Parabacteroides sp. MSK.9.14. The sequence goes on along the minus strand of NZ_JAHPXO010000006.1, from coordinate 29,675 downwards.
GATCAATCTAAAATATCGATTTTACATGATCTTTTGTTAATTATCATCCCCATTTTTGTAAAATCCTATTAGTTTTTTAGTTGTTATAATAAATTTATTATTACATTTGCCATCTCTTAGGAATATTTATACATTGCTTATATGTATAAAAACAGATAGTGCAAATTAGTTATTTATAAGTTAAACAAAAAAAGTGTGTCTATGAAAAGGTTAACTTTCCTTTTATTCTGCCTATTATTAGGTATTGGGATGGCCAACGCTCAGACGACGAAAGTAACAGGTACTGTTATTTCGGCGGAAGACAACGAGCCCATCATTGGTGCATCTATAGTTGTTAAAGGTACGACTATAGGTACAGTAACAGATTTTAACGGTGCATTTTCTCTGGATGTACCAAGTTCTGCAAAGACTCTGGTAGTTTCTTTTGTGGGTATGAAAGCCCAGGAAATTGGGGTTAAGCCGAAAGTAAATGTGGTGTTGGAGGGGGATAATCAAATGCTTGATGAAGTGATGATTGTCGCTTATGGTACTGCCAAGAAAAGTGCTTTTACAGGATCTGCTGCAACAATTAAAAGCGAGAAAATCACCTCTCGTCAAACTTCGAACGTTACGAATGCTTTGAGTGGGCAGGTTGCTGGTGTACAGACAACGAGCAATAGTGGACAGCCGGGTAAAGATGCAGAGGTCCGGATTCGGGGTATCGGATCTATTTCTGCCAGCAATAAACCTTTATATGTAGTTGACGGTGTCCCCTATGACGGTGAGATTTCGGCGATCAGCACTTCTGATATCGAATCTATGACTGTATTGAAAGATGCTGCTTCTAATGCATTGTATGGCGCCCGTGGTGCTAATGGTGTAATTTTGATTACGACTAAAAAAGGTAAAAGTGGCGAAGCTCGTGTCAGTCTTGATGCAAAATGGGGTGTGAATAAACGAGGAGTACCTAATTATGAAACAATTAATGACCCTGCTAAATTTTATGAATTGAATTATTCTTCTATTTATAATGCAGACTTGAAAGGTTATGCCGCAGCTGGTGATCTGGCCGGTGCCAATGCATATGCTAATCAAGCTTTGCTTTCCGGAACTTATTTAGGATATCAAGTCTATTCTGTTCCGACAGGAGAACTGTTGATCGGTATGGATGGAAAATTGAATCCTAAAGCTACGCTTGGTTATTCCGATGGAACCTATTATTATATTCCGGATAATTGGTCGGATGAAATTTTCGAAAATAATGTTCGCCAGGAATATAATTTAAGCGTTAGCGGTGCTTCTGACAAAATGAACTATTATATGTCTGCTGGCTATCTGGATGATCAGGGTATCGTTCCTAATTCAGGTTTTCAACGTTATTCAGCTCGTTTGAAGGCGGATTATCAAGTGAAACCGTGGTTGAAGTTGGGTGCTAATGTTTCATTTACTCACTATGATAGCCGTGAGCAGGATACAGAAGGCGGAACTTCAAATGCGAACATATTTTATGCCTCTAATATTATGGGGGCGATATATCCGATGTATATCCGTGATGCACAGGGAAATATAATGACTGATAACCGTGGCTTCCAACGTTATGATTATGGAAAGAAAGGACAAGATACGAATGGATCTCGTAATACTATCCCTAATGCTAACCCGTTGGCCAGCTATATGTTGGACAAGATGAAATATTCCGGAGACGTAGTTAGTGGCAAATGGTTTGCAGATGTTGATATCTGGGGTGGCATCAAGGCCAAGGTGAATATTGGAGTGGATGCCAATAACGTTCGGAATACCGATATGGTGAATCCGTTCTATGGACAATATTCGGAAACGACAGGTGTCGGTGGTTTGATTTCTGTTTCAACCCAACGTACATTCAGTGTTAATCAGCAGTATTTATTGACATACAATAAAACGTTTGATGATGTACACAATCTGGATGTTTTAGCCGGTCATGAAAATTATAACTATAAATACCAATATTTGTATGGCCAGCGTGAAAAACTGTATAACCCGAATGTCCCGGAATTGGATAATGGTATTTCAAATCAGTATAATTCATCTTATTCAAAAGATTATGCGACTGAAGGTTGGTTGTTCCGCGTTCAGTATGATTATGATGGGAAATATTTCGGTTCGGCTTCTTATCGTCGTGATGCTTCTTCTTGCTTCCATCCGGATAATCGTTGGGGCAACTTTTGGTCTGTCGGTGCAGGTTGGTTATTGAATAAAGAAGCTTTCCTGGAAAATCAAAGTTGGATTAATATGTTGAAGTTTAAAATCAGTTATGGTTTGCAGGGAAATGACAATTTGATGTATCAAGGTGGTTTGTATCGTAACTACTATCCGTATCAGGATCAGTTTACTTTGGCAAACAGTAATGGAGATTTCTCAACTTCTCTATATTATAAAGGAAATAAAGATATCACATGGGAAACTTCCCATAGTTTTAATACCGGTTTTGACTTTACGTTCTGGGGAGGCAAACTGAGTGGTTCTGCAGAGTACTTCTCTCGTAAGACTACGGATATGCTTTATTTCAAACCGGTTGCGGCTTCGATGGGATATTCCCGTTTTCCGGAAAATGTCGGTTCTATGGTGAACCGTGGTGTTGAAATCGATTTGAATTCGAATATTATCGAAACAAAAGATTTCTCATGGAGCGTAAATTTGAATTTGACTCATTTCAAAAACAAAGTGTTGGAGCTGGCGCCTGAGCTGAATGGCCAGATGATTGATGCAGGTCGTATCTATCGCGAAGATGAATCAATGTATCAGCTTTATTTACCGAAGTATGCCGGTGTAAATCCTGAAACGGGAGAAAGCCAGTGGGCTTTGTTGAAGCCGGATGCTGAGGGCAACACGGTTACGACTTCTTATTCCACTGCTACAGAAAACCGTTTTGCGACAGGAGATATCCTTCCTAAAGTATATGGAGGATTCGGTACAAGTTTTACGGCATACGGTTTTGACTTGTCGATCTCATTTGCCTATCAGCTAGGTGGCCGTATTTTAGACTACACATATCAGGAAATGATGAGCCCGGCTGCTACAGGTAGTGCTTTGCATAAAGACATGCTGAATGTATGGACTTCCGAGAACAAGAATACGGATGTTCCCCGTATGAATGTAAATGATAAATATACAAACCGGTTGTCCGATCGCTTTTTGACAAGCTCTGATTATCTGAGCCTTCAAAATATAACATTCGGCTATACTCTGCCGAAAAACCTGACTCGCAAATTACAGATTGAAGGCGTGCGTTTGTACTTTGTTGCAGATAACGTCGCATTGTTGACTGCCCGTAAGGGGCTGGATCCGCGTCAAGGTTATGTCGCTTCTGATAATGTTTATTCGCCGATCCGTACAATTTCGGGTGGTATATCATTGAATTTCTAATCCGTTAAATTGTTTTTGAATATGAAATTAACAAACAAATATATGATGTTCGCAATAGCCGCCCTGCTGCTGGCATCTTGCGATTTGGATAAATATCCTGAAGGTCAATATGTTTCTGACAATCAGAAAGAAGAAACGATCAAGGACAGACCAAATTTGGTCACGGCCGAAGTAAATGCCATGGCTGCTAAATTGAATGCTTACGGAACGATTTCCGATGATGCGACAACCTATCATAATGATTATGGAGTCCCGGCTGTCTCTATGGCGTTGGAGTCTGGAGGACAGGATCTTGTAGCACTGGTTACAGGATATAACTGGTTCAATACTTCTCAGAATTATTCAGACCGTGTTTATGACAGTTCTACAGATGAACTGATTTGGAAAACTTTTTATAATCATCTGAAGGCCGCAAATAGTGTATTGAGCTTGATTGATCCTGCTACAGAAGATGCTTCTTTGAAAATCTATCGTGGTCAGGCCTTGGCAGCTCGTGCATACGACTATTTGAATCTGGTTCAGATTTATCAGTTTACTTATGCAGGTCATGAAAATGCTTTGGCTGTTCCCATTGTAACGGAAAAGATGTCTGACGAAGAAATGCAGAACAATCCGCGTGCTACTGTCCAGCAGGTATATGATCAGATTATGAGCGATTTGAATCAGGCAGCAGAATTGTTGGCCGGTTTTGATAATGGAGCGAATAAAGACCAATTGGATGAAGCGGTCGTATATGGCTTGCGTGCCCGTGCCAATCTGTTGATGCAGAAATGGGCTGATGCAGCAAAAGATGCAGAAAGAGCTATTGCCGGCGGAACACCGCAATCATTGGCAGAAGTATCTACTCCGACATTTAATTCTGCTACTGCAAATTCTTGGTTATGGGGTGTCATGATCACTCCGGATAATGATGTTGTACAAACCGGTATTATAAACTGGCCTTCTCATTTGTGTTCTTTTACGGGGAACGGATATACTTCAGGTGTTCCTGACGGATACAGAAAAGTGAATACAGATTTATATGACCAGATTCCGGATACTGATATTCGTAAACAATGGTTTTTGTCTCCGGATAGCACATCTTCGTTGATAGACAACGAAACAATAGAAGGATCTTCTATTGTTGAGTATTTCGGTCTTGAACCATATGTAAATACTAAGTTCGGTGCTTATCAGAGTGTGTTTGGGAACACGACTAATGCTTCGGATTGGCCGTTGATGCGTGTGGAAGAAATGTATTTGATTAAAGCGGAAGCTGAAGCAATGAGTGGAAATCTGGCGGCAGGTAAATCTACATTGGAAAACTTCGTGCAAGCCTATCGCGACCCTTCTTTTGTTAGTAAAGCTACTTCGCCACAGCAATTTCAAGATGAAGTCTGGCTGCAGCGTCGTATGGAACTTTGGGGCGAAGGTCATTCGTTGTTCGACCTTTTACGCTTAAAGAAGCCGGTTATACGTAAAAATACGAATTATCATGCTTCCGTACAGTTTAATTTGGAGCCGGAATCCCAGATAATGATCTACCGTATTCCGCAATGTGAAATGGAGACCAATACAGGTATTTCTGATGCAGATAATAATCCGGCGGCTCCACAACCTGCTTTATAAAAGAAATAAGGTTTATATCCGGAAAAGGAATGAAGAGGCGTGTTCAAAAAACACGCCTCTTTTTTTGTCTCTGTCCGGGCTTTTGCAGGATAGCTTTGCTGATAGTTGTTCTTCTATTGAAACACGAAATATAACAAACTTTTAGTTTGTCTCATACGAAACAAAGAACTTATTATTGTTCCTTCGTGTTCTCATTCAGAAAATAATGTATATCATGGAAAAAGTTATTTACAATCTGGTGTTCAATCGGAAAAAGCGGTTGAATGCAGAAGGAAAGGCTTTGATTCAGGTAGAGGCTTACCTGAATAGGCAAAAGAAGTATTTCTCAACGAAAATCTATGTTAAGCCCACACAATGGGATAGCAAGAGAAAAGCTGTGAGGAACCATCCCAATATGGATGAACTCAATCAGTACATTGAGGATTATATTACTTATTTGGAACGGATCGAATTAGATATGGTCCAAAGCGGACGTCCGTTTTCTTTGAAGTATTTGAGGGAAAGGGGAGATTTTGAATCCGTCTCTTCCTCTTTTGTCTCTTTTATGAAAAATGAGATCAATCATAGTAACTTAAGACTTTCCACATTGAAGAACCATTTATCCACTTTGCAGGTTTTGTGCCAGTATCAGCCACAAGTCTCTTTTGATGATCTTACCTTTAATTTCCTTTGTGGTTTTGAACATTTTCTTCTTGAGCAAAAGTACCACCGGAATACGATTGCCAAGCATATGAAGCATCTGAAAAGATATGTCAACCTGGCGATTAATAAGGATTTGTTTGAATTGCAGAAATATCCTTTTCGTAAGTATAAGATTAAATATATGGAGAGCAAGCGTGGTCATCTGACACCTGAGGAATTGGGAAGGTTGGAGAATATCGCTCCTAAATTGCAACGAACGCTCAGACGGACGCTTGATATGTTCCTTTTCAGCTGCTATACCGGGCTGCGCTTTTCCGATATTGTCAATATACGACCGGATAATTTTCATCTGATCGATGATAAGTTATGGCTGGTCTATTCATCGGTCAAGACGGATGTGAACGTCCGGCTTCCTTTGTTTCTGCTATTCGACGGAAAAGCTCTTGCTGTTTATGAACGCTATTGCAAGCGTTATTCAAGAACGTTGTTTGGAGTTTCTGTTTCGGCAAACTCGAATGTGAATAAACAGTTGAAAAGGATTTGCCGGCTGGCGGAAATAGATAAAAGGTTGTCTTTCCACATGGCACGCCATACCAACGCTACCTTATTATTATATAATGGAGCGAATATCACGACAGTCCAGAAGTTGCTGGGGCATAAAAGTGTACGGACAACGGAAATCTACAGTGATATTATGGATATGACTGTTATACGTGATCTGGAAAATATCACATTGAAATAAAATAAGGTAATAGATACGGGGGGCAGTGCATTCTCTGATACACACTGCCCTGATCTTTCATGATTTTATTCAGTGCCCAAGAGTTGTAAATATGACAAAATGTTATCTCATTATGGTTTTTATAGGTGTGTGCTGCCGTGTGTGCTTACTTTTTATCATATTTTCTGTTGTCAAACATTAAAATAGCCTTGAATTTTTACTGTATTTATACTTTGAAAAGTAAATAAAATATGCGACTTTTGTTGGCATGATGAGTCAACCGTTAGCAGAGAGATTACGTCCGAAAACGTTGGACGATTATATCGGGCAGAAACACCTGGTTGGTCCGGGGGCTGTCCTTAGAAAGATGATTGATGCGGGTCGTGTCCCCTCTTTTATATTGTGGGGACCTCCGGGAGTAGGAAAGACTACGCTGGCGCAGATTATTTCGAATAAGCTGGAAGCTCCGTTCTACACGTTGAGCGCAATCAGTTCAGGAGTGAAAGATGTGCGGGAAGTGATAGAAAAGGCAAAAGGCAATCGCTTTTTCAATACCGTTTCACCGATCCTGTTTATTGACGAAATACATCGCTTTAGCAAGTCGCAGCAGGATTCCCTGCTTAATGCTGTAGAGACAGGTGTGGTAACCTTGATCGGAGCCACGACAGAGAATCCCTCGTTCGAGGTCATCCGTCCGTTGCTTTCCCGCTGCCAGGTATATGTTTTGAAATCATTGGAGAAAGCTGATCTGTTGACCTTGTTGAATAAGGCGGTTACCGAAGATATCATATTGAAGGATATGAATATCGTGTTGGCCGAGACGGACGCCATGTTGCGTTATTCCGGTGGCGATGCACGGAAACTGCTGAATATCCTGGAGCTTGTCGTTGCTGCGGAAGAAGGAAATGAAAAGATTGAAATAACAGATGAAAAGGTGGTGGAGCGCTTGCAGGAAAATCCGGCGGCGTACGATAAAGGAGGGGAGATGCATTATGACATCATATCCGCTTTTATCAAATCCATTCGCGGAAGTGATCCGGATGCCGCTGTCTATTGGCTGGCTCGTATGGTTGCCGGTGGCGAAGATCCGGAATTTATAGCCCGCCGTCTGGTTATTTCAGCATCGGAAGATATCGGATTAGCGAATCCGAATGCTCTGTTGTTGGCAAATGCCTGTTTTGATGCCTTGAAGAAAATCGGCTGGCCTGAAGGACGGATCATTTTGGCGGAAACGACCGTTTATCTGGCATGCAGTCCTAAAAGCAATTCGGCTTATATGGCGATTAATGATGCGTTAGAGTTGGTGAACCGTACAGGAAACTTGCCTGTTCCCCTTCATTTGCGAAATGCACCGACAAAATTGATGGCGGAGCTGAATTACGGAAAAGATTACAAATATGCGCACGATTATGAAAATCATTTTGTCAAGCAAGAGTTCCTTCCAAAGGAGATTTTAAACGAACGGCTGTGGAAAGGACAGGAAAATCCGTCCGAACACAAACTAATTGAACAGATGAGGCGTTTGTGGGGGGATAGATATCAGAATTGACAATTGATAATAGACAATTGGCAATTGGGGAATAAGTGTAATTGATAAAGATAATTATCATGTCGTTTTGCTAATAATTATCAATCGTCGATTGTCAATTGTCAATTTATTTTGTACATTAGCCGCCTGTTTTTGGGAAATTAGTTACTTAAATTATATTTAACATTAAAAAAACATTGGTATGAAGAAGCACAATTTTTATGCAGGTCCCTCTATCTTGAGCGAGTATACAATTAAAAATACGGCCGCTGCAGTAGAGAATTTTGCGGGTATGGGTTTATCTCTTCTTGAAATCTCCCACAGAAGTAAAGAATTCGTTGCCGTGAACGATGAGGCGCGTGCGCTGATCAAAGAATTGCTGGATGTTCCTGCTGGCTATGAGGTTGTTTTCCTGGGTGGAGGTGCAAGCATGCAGTTTTGTATGGTTCCTTACAACCTGTTGAATAAGAAAGCTTCTTATTTAGATACCGGTACATGGTCGTCCAAAGCCATCAAGGAAGCTAAGCTCTTCGGGGAAGTCGAGGTTGTGGCATCTTCTAAAGATAAAAACTATACATATATTCCGAAAGATTATACGATTGCCGACGATGCGGATTATTTCCATATTACGACCAATAATACGATTTACGGAACGGAAACTCGCAAAGATCCGGATGTGAAACAACGTTTGGTCGCCGATATGTCGTCCGATATTTTCTCCCGTCCGATCGATGTATCCAAATATGACATTATCTATGCCGGGGCACAGAAGAATCTGGCTCCTGCCGGTGTGACGTTGGCTATTGTTCGTGTGGATGCTTTGGGACATGTGGAACGTCCGATCCCGACAATGTTGAACTATAAGACTCATGTGGACAAGGATTCCATGTTTAACACTCCTCCCGTGCTGCCGATCTATGCTGCGTTGCAGACATTGAAATGGTATAAGGAACAGGGCGGTGTTGCCGCTATGGAAAAGAAGGATATGGAAAATGCCGCTATCCTGTATGATGAAATCGATCGTAACAAGTTGTTCAGAGGGACTGTTGCAGCCGAAGACCGTTCTATCATGAATGTATGTTTCGTGATGAATGACGAGTATAAGGAACTGGAAGACGAATTCAGCAAATTTGCTGCGGCTGCCGGTATGGTCGGTATCAAGGGACACCGCTCTGTCGGTGGTTTCCGTGCCTCACTGTACAACGCAATGCCTAAGAGCAGCGTTGAAGCTTTGGTTGCATGTATGAAGGATTTTGAAAAACAGCATTGATTATGGCAAAGATATTAGTAGCAACAGATAAACCTTTCGCAGCGATAGCTGTGAAAGGTATCCGCGAAGTAGTGGAAGGGGCAGGCGATGAACTGATCCTGTTGGAAAAATACGGTGAAAAGGCCAAACTGCTGGAGGCAGTCAAGGATGTGGATGCAATCATTATCCGCAGTGACGTGATCGATGCCGAAGTGTTGGATGCCGCCAAGCAGTTGAAGATAGTGGTTCGTGCCGGAGCCGGTTACGATAACGTCGACCTGGCTGCTGCGACAGCTCATAATGTTTGTGTGATGAATACACCGGGGCAGAACTCCAATGCCGTTGCCGAATTGGCTTTCGGAATGATGGTAATGGCTGTCCGCAACTTCTATAACGGAACATCGGGAACAGAATTGAAAGGAAAGAAACTGGGAATCCACGCATACGGCAACGTAGGCCGCAATGTGGCCCGTATCGCAAAAGGTTTCGGAATGGAAATCTATGCATTCGATGCTTTCTGTCCGGCTTCGGCCATTGAAGCGGATGGTGTGAAACCGGTCGCTTCACCGGAAGAACTCTATGCTACCTGCGATATCGTTTCTTTGCATATTCCCGCAACTGCCGAAACAAAGAACTCCATCAATTACGCTCTGGTCGGCAAGATGCCGAAAGGGGGCCTGTTGGTCAATACAGCCCGTAAGGAAGTGATCAACGAAGCCGAACTGATCAAGTTGATGGAAGAACGCGCAGACTTGAAATATGTAACCGACATCATGCCCGTAGCCAACGAAGAGTTTGCCGCCAAGTTTGCCGGCCGCTATTTCTCCACTCCTAAAAAGATGGGTGCACAGACTGCCGAAGCCAATATCAATGCCGGTATTGCCGCTGCCAAGCAGATCGAAGGCTTCCTGAAAGAAGGATGTGAAAAGTTCAGAGTAAATAAATAGATTTATCTAAATTATCATGGCACGAATTAAACCTTTCAAAGGAATCCGTCCTCCTAAAGATTTGATCGAACAAGTGGCTTCCCGTCCTTACGATGTGTTGAACTCGGAAGAGGCACGCGAAGAAGCGAAGGGAAATGAAAAATCATTATATCATATCATCAAACCAGAGATCGACTTTCCGGTCGGGACGGATGAACACGATCCTGCCGTTTATCTGAAAGCTGCCGCCAATTTCCGGATGTTCCAGGAAAAGGGCTGGTTGGTGCAGGATAAGGAGGAATGTTACTATGTGTATGCCCAGACCATGAACGGCAAGACACAATACGGCTTGGTTGTCGGTGCGTATGTGCCCGATTATATGAATGGCGTTATCAAGAAGCATGAGCTGACACGGCGTGACAAGGAGGAGGACCGCATGAAGCATGTCCGGGTGAATAATGCCAATATCGAACCGGTGTTCTTTGCTTATCCCGACAATGCCGAACTGGACCAGATTGTCGCCAAATATACATCCCGCAATCCGGAATATGACTTCGTCGCGAAAGACGACGGTTTCGGCCATACGTTCTGGATCATTGACGAGCCGGCTGATATTGCCCGCATCACGGAACTGTTCGGCGAAATGCCTTCCCTGTATATTGCCGACGGCCATCACCGTTCCGCCGCCGCCGCCCTGGTCGGTGCGGAGAAAGCCAGACAGAACGCGGCTCATAAAGGGGACGAGGAGTATAACTACTTTATGGCTGTCTGTTTCCCGGCAAACCAGTTGACGATTATCGACTATAACCGTGTGGTGAAAGACTTGAACGGCTTGTCGGAAGAGGAATTTCTGGCTAAACTGGAAAAGAACTTCGTCGTGGAAGAAAAGGGCGCGGATATTTATAAACCGGTAGCTTTGCATAATTTCTCCCTCTATTTGGCAGGAAAATGGTATTCGTTGACAGCCAAGCAAGGTACATACAACGATAACGATCCGATCGGTGTCCTGGATGTGACGATCTCTTCCAACCTGATTTTAGATGAGATTCTGGGCATAAAAGATCTTCGTTCGGATAAACGCATCGATTTCGTAGGCGGTATCCGTGGGCTGGGAGAATTGCAGCGTCGTGTGGACAGTGGCGAGATGAAGGTCGCGTTGGCGCTTTATCCTGTCACCATGAAGCAATTGATGGATATTGCCGATACCGGTAATATCATGCCTCCCAAGACAACCTGGTTCGAACCGAAACTGCGTTCCGGTCTGGTTATCCATAAGCTCGAATAAAATGATTTCACATTCACAAGCCTGCTTGATGCTTGTGTGATGCCGATTTACAGTGAAGGCTGAGTATGCGGAGGGTGATCCCGCCTGCATACGGCCTTCACTTTTTTTATTTGGTTGTTCGGACACTTTTATGTAAGTTTGTGAGTATTACGCAAAGAATATGAAAAGAATCAGAAACATAGTATTTGATCTGGGAGGCGTCTTGATCGACCTGGACCATCACCAGGCTGTAAGCCGATTTGAGGAAATAGGAGTGAAGGATGCAAAACAGTTGCTCGATCCTTATGAGCAGAAAGGCTTTTTCCTTGAACTGGAGAATGGAAAGATCGATGTCGATACTTTCTGTCGCAAGTTATGCGAGCATACCGGCAAGCAACTTTCTTATGATGAAATCAAATATGCCTGGATGGGTTTTATTGCCGATGTCCCGCAATACAAGTTGGATTTCCTGTTAGAGCTGCGAAAGAAATATAAGGTTTATTTGTTGAGCAATACGAATCCGATTGTCCAGTCGTGGGCGAGGAGCGAGGCGTTCACCCCCGCCGGTCGTCCTATATCCGCTTATTTCGACAAAATGTATACTTCCTATGAAGTTGGGGTGACGAAGCCGGATGCCGCCATCTTCGACCGGATGATAGAAAATGCCCCGCTTATTCCCGCTGAAACGCTGTTTGTCGACGATGCCAAATCGAATATAGAGGTTGGACAAGGGCTCGGTTTCCACACCTATCAGCCGGAAAACGGAGAGGATTGGCGGGAAGCTGTCCTGAATATACTGGCAAAGTAATCTTCCAGTCTGTTTTTGGGGGAGATGTCTCATGATAAAAAAGCTATAGCCTGTTTCCAAAAAGGTTATAGCTTTTTTCTTGGAAAGCTATGGCTTGTAAACGGAAAACCTATAGCTTTTTGGAGGACTTGGAACGTTTTTTAGGCTCCCAAATATAGAAAAGGACAATTTGACCGCAATATTTCCCCTACACTTTTTGGAAGCAATAGATTTATGAAAATATTGTATGTGTTTGATAAATAATTGTTTAGATGGTTTTTCTAAACCTTTGCCTTTCTTTTCCGTATGGAGGCAGTGCATGCTAAGAGTCAGGCTGTTCAAATGGGTCGGAGGTGTGTGGAGGAGAATGTGTTTTTGTCCGGATTTGGTTTTTTCTTCGTCAGGTAGCTCGTTATTTACCGTTCGCTATTTACAAGGAGTATTGCGGTTGTCGTGTAAGAAAATGAGGCTTGTTTGAAAAAGTGTAGGGGAAATATTGCGGTCAAATTGTCCTTTTGTAGGGATGGTTATTTTCAATATATTGATATACAGTGTGCTGTCTGATGATAAGCTTGTCTTTATACTGTATACACCTTTCCAAGGCTTCTTAATGAAAAAGGGGAGCCGATGGGTTTAATAATGAACTTTGGCCCCCCTTTTTTGTATGGTAACGAGAAATATTCCGATTACATGATACCGCGTTCGCGCAGTCTTTCCTGCCATTTCCAAGCCGAAGCCAATGTGTCGGCCAGTGTTTCTGTCGCTTTCCAGCCTAAAACTTTATTGGCACGTTCGGGATTGGCCCAAACCTTTTCGATGTCACCTTCGCGGCGTCCTACGATTTTGTGCGGGACTTTAACGCCTGTTGCAGCTTCGAATGTGTTGATCAGTTCCAATACGGAAACGCCGTTGCCGGTTCCGAGGTTGAAGATTTCCACATTATCCAGAGACTTGCCACCCAACATGCGGTCCATGGCGATCACGTGAGCCTTAGCCAAGTCGACAACATTGATATAGTCGCGGATGCAGGAACCGTCAGGCGTGTCATAGTCGTCACCGAATACACTCAGCTCTTTGCGGATACCCATAGCAGTCTGTGTCAGATACGGGATCAGGTTCTGAGGAACGCCGTTAGGCAATTCGCCGATCTCTGCTGTCGGATGTGCTCCGATCGGGTTGAAGTAACGCAGGATGATGCTCTTGAAAGGAGCGCCGGCATGGATCGTGTCGCGGATGATCTCTTCGTTGATCTGTTTTGTATTTCCGTATGGAGAAGTAGCCGGTTTGATCGGAGCGTTCTCGGTTACAGGCAGATTCTCAGGGTCAGGCTGCCCGTAAACGGTGCAGGAAGACGAGAATACGATGCCTTCGATATTGAATTCCGGCATCAGTTCCAACAGGTTCACCAGTGTCACTACGTTGTTGCGGTAGTATTTCAACGGCTGCTGTACGGATTCGCCTACTGCTTTGCTGGCGGCAAACAGGATGATCCCTTTGATTCCCGGATGAGCTTTTAGTGCTTCGCGGGTTCCTTCCTTATCTTTCAAGTCCAGTTTGATGAATTCAGGACGGATGCCTGTGATGCGTTCGATACCGTCCAATACTTCTATATTGGAGTTAGACAGGTCATCGATGATGACAACTTCATAACCTGCGTTCTGCAGTTCTACTGTGGTGTGTGATCCGATGTAACCAGTTCCACCTGCTACTAAAATCTTCTGTTTCATGAGGAGAGAAAATTTATGATTTATGATTTATGAAAGGATTTATGATTTATGATTTATAGCGGCAAGCGGTATTACCTGTTATTATAAATCATAAATCATAAATCTTTAAACGATCCCCGAGAATCCCATAAACGCCATAGCCAGCAGACCAGCTGTGATTAGGGCGATCGGGGTTCCTTTCATGCCATCGGGGACATTTGTCATTGCTAATTGTTCTCTGACACCTGCAAAGATAATCAAAGCTAATGCAAATCCAATAGCAATAGAGAATGCATATACTACAGATTCTAATAAATTATACTGTTTCTGGATGACCTGGATGGCGACACCCAACACACAACAGTTTGTCGTGATCAGCGGAAGAAACACTCCTAATGCCTGATAGAGGGCAGGAGAAACTTTCTTCAGGATGATTTCCACCATTTGGACCAGAGCTGCGATAATCAGGATGAAGCTGATGGTCTGCATAAAGCCCAGGCCGAATACATCCAGCACATATTTTTGTACGAGGAAAGTCACGAGTGTCGCAATGGTAAGCACAAATGCAACGGCTGCTCCCATGCCTATTGCTGTATCCACTTTCTTGGATACGCCGAGGAACGGACATATACCCAAGAATTGGGACAACACAACGTTGTTGACGAATACAGCGGCGATAAATATCAATATATATTCCATATCTTACCTTGTTTTTATGCTTTACGCAGTTTATTAACAATAGCTATCAGGAATCCCAGTGCGATGAATGCACCCGGAGCCAACACGAAAATCAGCGAGCCGAACTGTTCCGGCATAATTGTCAGGTTGAACAGTTTACCGGTTCCCAACAGCTCACGGACAGCTCCTAACAGTGTCAAGGCAATCGTAAAACCGAGGCCGATACCGATACCGTCGAAAGCCGAGGCCACGACTCCGTTCTTGGCGGCAAAAGCTTCGGCGCGTCCCAACACGATACAGTTGACGACGATCAACGGGATGAACAATCCCAAACTTGCGTATAAGGCAGGAATAAATGCTTCCATGCACATTTGCACAACCGTTACGAAGGTGGCGATTACGACAATGTACCCGGGAATACGGACCATATCCGGGATTACATTTTTCAATGCTGATATGACCATGTTGGAACAGATCAACACGAACATGGTTGCAAGTCCCATACTCATACCATTCATCGCCGAAGAGGTCGTACCCAGTGTCGGACACATACCTAACAGCAATACGAATGTCGGGTTCTCTGTGATGATTCCGTTCATCAATATTTTCAGATTACTCATTGTCGTTTCCTCCCTCTTTAGTTGTGTTATCGGATGATGTGGTTGCTCCGGTCAATCCGTCGGCACCGGAAAAAGCACTGTAGGCGCGGTTCACGGCGTTCAGGAATGCACGGCTGGTAATGGTCGAAGCTGTTATGGCATCGACATCTCCACCGTCTTTGGTTACTTTCAGTTCGCCATCAGACAAATTGCGTTCCAAAACGCTCTGGCGATTTTTGTCCGTACGGAACCATTCTTGCATTTTAGCCCCTAATCCGGGTGTTTCGGCATGTTGCAAGACTGAATAGTTCAGCAGTTTGCCTTCGGTGTCAAAACCGACAATCACGCGGATCTCACCGCCGAACCCTTTCATTGTGTTGCTCTCCACTGCGGCACCGACGAATTTGCCGTCTTGTTTTGCCGGGTAGATTTTCAACGAGTCGCCATCGGCTGTAACTGCCATATAGGCTTCTTCTGTCGGTTTGTTGTCGAATGCCGGAGTGACCGCTTTGATCGCTGCTTCCAGCGCTGCTGCTTTGGTGGCGGCAATCGGACCGGTGGTGTACATATTCACACCTGCTAATATTGCTCCGGCCACTACACAGATGATCGTGAGTGAAAGGAACATATTGGGTAATGTTGATTTTAGTTTTGCCATGCTTATTTCCCTCCGAAATGTTTAGGTTTCATATAACTGTTGATGAGCGGAGTAACTCCATTCATGATGAAGATGGCAAATGACATACCTTCGGGATAAGAACCGAACAGACGGATAACCGTTGTCAGGATACCAATGCCGACACCGTAGACAATCATACCGCTCTTGCTCATCGGCGAAGTCACATAGTCGGTCGCCATGAAGATAGCTCCCAACATCAGACCTCCGGACAACAGATGGACGAACGGGCTTGCGTATTGAACCGGATTCACCAGGTGCATGATACCTGTAAAGACAAATACCGTGACGAAGATGGATACCGGAACGTGCCAGGTGATGATCTTCTTCCATAACATATAGAACATACCTAACAGCAGTGCCAGTGCGCTGACTTCACCAAGGCTACCGCCCATGTTACCGATCAGCATGTCGCTGAGTGTAGGCATTTTGTCGAGTGCACCCTCGTTCATCAGAGAGAGGACGGTTGCCCCTGTTGTTGCATCGGCATAAGATGTCAACTGTCCGACAACGGGCCAGGTGGTCATCTGTGCCGGGAAAGAGATCAGCAGGAAGATGCGTCCTGTCAGTGCAGGGTTGAAAATATTGTTGCCCAGGCCGCCGAACGACATCTTACCGATACCGATGGCTGCCAGCGCACCGATGGCGATGATCCAGATCGGCAGGTTTGACGGCAGGTTGAACGCCAGCAAAACACCGGTCAGGATGGCCGAACCGTCGTAAATGGTCGGTTCCTTTTTCATCAGGAACTTCTGAATCAGATATTCGAACAGGACACAGAAGAAAACCGAGGCTACGGTTACGATCAGCGCACCCAGTCCGAAAAAGTAGAGTGATACCAGGAAAGCCGGAACAAGGGCAATCAGTACACCGTACATATTTTTGCTTATGCTGTCGCCGCCATGAATGTGGGGCGAGGGAGACACGTATAATTTGTTTTCCATATTGCTCTTGTTTTATGACTTTCTTGCACGAATAATACCCATAACTTTGCCTTTACCCAATCGGATCTGGTCTAACAGCGGACGGTGGGCAGGGCAAGTATAACTGCATGAACCGCATTCGATACAGTCCTGGATGTAGCCTCCTTCAGCCTTTTCCCAATCCTTATAGATCGTGAATTTCATCAGGAAGGCCGGATTCAACCCCATCGGGCAGACGTTCACGCACTTGGCGCAACGGATACAGTCCTGCATCGGTTTGCGGACAGATTCTTCCTTGGTCAGGAGCAATACGCCGGAACTGCCTTTGGTTACCGGAACTTCGGCGCTTACCAACGCTTTGCCCATCATCGGACCGCCACCGATAATCTTACCCGTGTTTTCGGGAATACCACCGGCTGCTTCGATCAGCGTGTTGATAGGCGTACCCATACGGACCAGGAAGTTCGACGGGTTGGCAACGGCTTTTCCTGTTACGGTCACGACGCGCTCGAACAGAGGTTTGTTCTTCTGGACGGCTTCGTAGACGGCGTAGGCGGTTCCTACGTTCTGTACGACGGCTCCGGCCGAGATAGGCAGGGCGCCGCTCTTTACCTGGCGACGGATCACGGCGTCGATCAGCTGCTTTTCACCTCCTTGCGGATATTGCACTTTCAGCGGCATGATCTCGATTCCGGGATAAGCGGCTGCCAGCTTCGTCAGGTGGGCGATTGCATCGGGTTTATTGTTTTCAATGCCGATAACGGCTTTGTTTACATTTACGGCTTTCATCAGCAATGTGACGCCCACCAATATCTGTTCGCCTTTTTCCATCATCAGGGAATGGTCGGAGGTCAAATAAGGTTCACATTCTACGGCATTGATGATGATGATTTCTGCCTTGCTTCCGGGAGGCGGCATCAGTTTCACCTGTGTCGGGAAAGTGGCTCCCCCCAGACCTACGATACCGGCTGCTGCAATCTTGTCGACGATCTCTTTGGATGACAACGTACAATCTTTTACCAATGCATCGCTGCGGTCGATCGTTTCTTCCCATTCGTCTCCTTCCACATCGATGTAGATGGCGGGACGCTTGTAGCCGCTTGAGTCGAGGGCGTTATCTATTTTGTTTACTTTACCGGATACCGACGAGTGGATATTAGCGGAAACGAAACCACCTGCCTTGGCGACAAGTGTTCCGACTTTAACCAGATCACCCTTCTTGACCACTGCCTGGGCTGGAGCCCCGATGTGCTGACTGAGCGGTATGATTACCTGCTTAGGAGCAGCTAAAGCGGTAATTTTCTTACCGGCAGACAATTTATTTTCGGGCGGATGTATACCTCCGATTCGAAATGTCCTTAGCATACTATTAGATTTTATTTTTGAATTGTTTCTTCTTTTGTTTCAACTTTAGGAGTTGCTGCATTTGGCGTAGCGTTTGCTGTTGGAGCTTCTGCCTTCGGAGACTCTTTCTTCGGGACTTCAGTCTTTGGCGCATCAGCCTTCGGTGCAGCCGGTTTCGGAGCTGTTGCCGGTTTTATTTTGTCGGCGTCCACAGCCGGAGCTGCCTCTTTACGTGGCGGGAAGTTCAATTCGTGGATGGCGCCGGTCGGACATACGGCTACGCACTTGCGGCATAAGCGACATTTTGTGTAATCGATGTAGGCCACGTTGTTTTCCACTGTAATTGCTTCGAACGGGCATTCCTTTGCACATTTGCCACAGCCGATACAAGCGTTGGCGCATGCTTTCTTGGCTACTCCGCCTTTGTCTTTGTTTACGCAGCTGACGAAGACGCGGCGTGATTTGGGGCCCTTCTTACGCAGTTCGATGATGTTTTTCGGGCAAGCTTTTACGCAAGCTCCGCATGAAGTACATTTGTCTTCGTCCACTTCCGGAAGCCCGGTCTCAAGGTTGATGTGGATGGCGTCGAAGTTACATGCAGCCACACAGTCGCCATAACCTAAGCAACCGAATGAACAGCCGGTCTCTCCGCCGTACAAGGTGGAAGCAATCGCACAACTCTGCACACCGTCGTATTGGTTGGTACGCGGACGGGCGGCACACGTTCCGTTGCAGCGGACAACGGCTACCATCGGTTCTGCACTGGCTGCTTCTTTTCCGAGGATGGTGGCTACTTTGCCCATTACAGGTGCTCCGCCTACGGGGCATAACAGGCCGTCCAACGTGTCGGCTTTTACACAAGCCGTAGCAAAACCACCGCATCCGGGATATCCACAACCTCCGCAATTGGCTCCAGGCAATACCTCCTGGACTTGTGCGATACGAGGATCTTCGTATACTTCAAACTTCTTGGAGGCGGCGTATAGAAAAACTGCGCCGATGGCTCCAATCGCTCCTAATGAAATAACGGCAATTAAAATCATGATATGTTTGTCAATTAAGTTTTTTCAAAGTAAATATGAATCGCTTTTTCAGTTTGTCGCGTAAAAAGTATAATATGCAATAATAAGGAACTAAGAGCAGTAATCCGGTTAACCCGCTTGTGGTTTCTTCCCATTGCATACTTGTACCTGTTACAATAGCCGCAAAAACTATGATGAGCGGAAATACAAATGCAAGAAGTACGGCCTGCAGCCCCAGTGAACTTTGTCCGCATAACTGGACTTCTTCATTTATATGGAATTTTCCAGAGTTGTCCGGAACCTCGATGATCTTTTCTTTGCTCTCGGATGCCGTACACATACTTTTCGCATGGCATCCGGAGCAAGCCGATTGTTGGATGATCCTGACATAGACCGTACCGCCGTCGATCTTCTCTATAATCCCATTGTGATTGATACTTTCGCTCATATTTGTAATCTCGACATTGCAAAACCGAGGCAAAAGTACGTATTATTTGGAAATTATGTCACGATTAACAAAGTTTATTATGGAAATAATAGACTTTGTCTTACCATTTGTAATTAAACCCGAAGCTTAACAGCTCGTTGATCTGAAGATAGCTGTCGAAATCTTCGTTTTTGGCAACACCATCGTCATAGCGAAGGTGAAGATTGATCCGGGTTGAAAAGAACCGGCTGATCTGCAAGTTGAACGTGTTCTCAAACTCTCCGGTAATACGATGATAATCCGTGAAATAATAGAAACGAGATGTCCAACTGACATTTCGGTTGATATTGAATGTCATGTTTGCTTCGAGTTTCGAACCAATTTGGCTTTGGGAGTTCCTGTATTTGTTAACATCGTCAGGAAGTTCGGCGGCATTGTCTTTCTCTTTAAAACCATGTCGTTTCAAATCCATATCTGTCCCCTTTTGGGTACTGTACATATAGTTATAAGAGAATGGAGCCATGTTGACATTCAATTTTATGTTTCGGTGTCTCACCTTTGTAAGGGTTTTGGTTAGTTCGTATTTCATACCGATACCGGTATTGAAGGTCATAGGCGCGAGAAATGCCGATAATTTGGTTTCGCTGTTTTGGGCGTAGTTGGTTACTACTTGTGTGTTGAAACTGATGTCGACTGTGTAGTACCACTTGTTAAATGCTTTGTAACCGAACAGCGTATGGAGACGAAGTATCTGGTCGTTTATCTTATACGAATGTATAGAGTCTGTTTTGTCCGGCAAAGTATTCATGTTCAGTTTGAATTCAAGTTCGTTTGTTACCTGTACTTTGTCTTTATTGTAATCATATTTGAAATATTGCCGGGTATTCATATTGAAGTTCGGATCGCCACCTGCACTCCAGTTCGGTGAAATGTAATTTTGCGAAAACTGCATGGTGCTTTCGAAGTTGGAAGTCCAATAACGGCGTTCCGGGATAAACTTGACCGGAGCGTCCACGTCGCTGAAAGCGTTCGGGTCGCTTTCTATTTTGATTAGTTCGGGTTCGTATGTCGCTTTCTTGATAACATGCGTTTTAACGACATCTGTCGGCAGGTCACGTTCCGAATAACGGAAATATTCCGGATAGTTTACACGTACATAATTATATGCAGTATTCTGCAACTTGTTCTTTAGTATTTCGTCTTGGAACAAAGTCGTATCCGGTTCGAACAATGGGAAGTTGGGACGTTGTTTTGCAATAAAGTCCTTGTCATACAATTGCAGGTCTTCCGGGATAAGTCCTCCCTTGAACAGGATCGGGGTGAACAGCGGATTGACGATTGTAGTATCCCGTAAGGTTGCCCACGGGCTGATGATGGTAGACGGGTCGCGTACCCAATTTACCCAATATTGTGCTTCCGGCGATAATTCTATCTCGTCTTTTTTTAAAAAGCGAAGCAAGTTCTCACTCGGTGCGGCGGGTGATGAGTAGCTGCTATTGAGTTTTTCGAACTGTGCCCTGAGGTCGGGGATTTTATCCAGTTCCGTTTCTTCCAAGTCTAATAAAGGAAATGTATCGGGGACAGCGGTCTGAACCGGTTGATTCGACTGATTCCCGCTAATTATGTTGACATCCTGTGCTCCTACCTGATTACTACTGAATAACAATACAATAAATAACGCTAAAACAGACATCTTTATCATCGTCGTATCTTTTTACATTCATTTAAAATATTGGTGCGAAATTAATGAAAAGTTCTGAGATAGACTAATTTATTTTCGGCGTTGTCGGGAACATATCCGTGCGTTTTTGCACGTAAGATGTACGGGAACGGACAATACGTTTAAAAGCCTGGTGCGTATGTGGTTGTAAATAAGTGAATTCCTGATTTGACATGATCTTTGCCTTATCTTTAGTGGTTCATAAAAAAGATATGATATATGTTTAAACACTATGTAAAAGTCGCACTCCGGCTAATTAAGCGGAGCTTTTTGTTTTCGTCTGTTAATATGCTAGGGTTTGTGTTGGGGATGACGGCAGCTTTCCTGATTTATCTCTGGATTGTGGATGAGTTGACATTCTAGCTTTCCGGTTATCGCCGGCGATCCCGACCGGAAACCTGGATTCCGTCAACGGCAATGAAGTGATGAACCTGTTGATGGAACTGAACCGTGAAGGAACGACCGTCGTGATGGTTACCCACTCCGAGGAAAATGCTCGGATGGCGGGTAGGCTGATCCGTATGATAGATGGCAATATTTTGACAGAAAGCAGAAAATGAAAATCCACTTTTGTGCTTACCCGAAAAAGTTGTACCTTTGTTCCCTCGAAAATCAAACGGAATATGGATAGAATCCGATTAAAAGACAAAGAATTTGAACTCTTTATCCCGGAAGAGGAGATAAAGGATGCAATTGCAAAAGTCGCAGAACGTATCCGGGAGGATGTAAAAGGCACGAATCCGTTGTTTGTGGGAATCCTGAATGGAGCTTTTATGTTTACTGCCGAGTTGATGCGTCAGTTGAACGAACCGTATGAGATCACCTTTGCTCGTTATTCTTCTTATAAAGGGACCAGTACGACCGGTGTCGTGCGTGAAATCATGCCGGTGCAGGCCGATGTGAAAGGGCGGACTTTGATCATGATAGAGGATATTATAGATACCGGATTTACGATGCAATATGTTATGGATAAACTCCGTAAGGATGGTGCTGCCGATGTCAAACTGGCGACCATGTTGTTTAAGCCGGATTCATTGAGATGCAATTTGAAACCCGATTATATCGGCATTCGGATTCCGAGTGATTTTATTGTCGGTTACGGCCTGGATTATGATGAAATGGGGCGGGCTTACCGAAATATATATAAGATAATTGACAATTGATAATTATCAATATATAAAGGAGTGGAGAATTTATCAGATTAATGTATAATAAGAGGCGATGGATGGTTGGATAGTTGGCAGGTAATTGTCAATTGTCAATTATCAATTGTCAATTTAAAAAGTTTACTTTTTATGTTGAACATTGTTATTTTTGGTGCTCCCGGTTCAGGAAAGGGAACACAGAGCGAATTGATTATTAAAGAATATGGTTTGGATCATATCTCTACAGGTGATGTTTTGCGTTCTGAAATGAAGAACGAGACAGAGCTGGGTAAGATTGCTAAAGATTACATTGAAAAAGGACAACTGGTTCCGGATGAACTGATCGTTGACATGCTGGCTAAGGTTTTGGACAGCAAGGTGAACTCCAAAGGCGTCATCTTCGATGGTTTCCCCCGTACTATCCCGCAGGCTAAGGCACTGAAAGAAATGTTGAACAAACGTGGAACCGATGTTTCCGTTATGCTGAACCTTCAGGTAGAAGAAGAAGAACTGATCAACCGCCTGTTGGAACGTGGTAAGGTTTCAGGCCGTTCGGATGACAATCTGGAAACAATCAAGTCAAGATTGGACGTTTATCACAAACAGACAGCTCCTTTGGCAGATTATTATATCGGTGAAGGCAAACATGTCGCCATCAAAGGTATGGGTACAATCGAAGAGATTTTCGGTCGTATCAAGGATGCGGTAAATAATTTGTAATGGATTTATGAATGAGGTTTATGATTTATGATTTGTGATTTATATCTTTTGTCGCTATGAATCATAAATCATAAAACATAAATCATAAATTAAAAATTAAAAGTGGCTGAATCAAACTTTGTAGATTATGTAAAGATCTATTGCCGTTCTGGTAAGGGCGGGAGAGGGTCTTCTCACTTTCGCCGCGAGAAATACATTCCGAAAGGAGGTCCCGACGGAGGCGATGGAGGACGAGGAGGCCATGTGTATCTTCGTGGAAACCGGAATTACTGGACGCTTCTCCATCTGAAGTATGAACGTCATATTATGGCGACGAATGGTGAAAGTGGCGGAGCCAAACGTAGTTTCGGGAAAGACGGTGAGGATCGTGTGATAGAGGTTCCTTGCGGAACAGTCGTTTATGATGCCGAAACGGGCGAGTTTATCTGTGACGTGACCGAAGACGGTCAGAAAGTAATGCTGTTGAAAGGCGGACGCGGAGGATTGGGTAACTGCCACTTCAAGACGTCGACCAACCAGGCTCCCCGCTATGCGCAACCCGGCGAACCGGCACAGGAACGTATGGTGATCCTGCAATTGAAGCTGTTGGCTGATGTCGGTCTGGTCGGTTTTCCGAATGCCGGAAAGTCGACATTGCTGTCTGTCGTTTCAGCTGCCAAACCGAAGATTGCCAATTATCCGTTTACTACGCTCGAACCGAACTTGGGTATAGTAAGCTATCGCGACAACCGTTCATTCGTCATGGCCGATATCCCTGGCATTATCGAGGGAGCCAGTGAAGGTAAAGGTTTGGGGTTAAGGTTCCTGCGTCATATCGAACGTAATTCGTTGCTTTTGTTTATGGTTCCTGCCGATGCGGATGATATCAAGAAGGAATACGAAATCCTTTTAGGCGAACTGGTCAAGTATAATCCGGATTTGCAGGATAAAAGCCGTGTCCTGGCTATCACCAAGAGCGATATGCTGGATGAAGAGTTGATTGAGGCATTGTCCGAAGATCTGCCGGAAGGCGTTCCCTATGTCTTTATCTCCTCCGTTACCGGAATGGGGATCACCGAGCTGAAAGACTTGCTGTGGAAGGAACTGAACAAGGAAACGTTCCACGAGGTAGAGCGTATTGTACATAAGAACATCGATGTAGGCGCACTTTCGCTAGATGATGACGATTTTATCATTCCTCTTGATGAAGATGATCCCGACGACGATGAAGAGTATGAAGAATATGAAGATTGGGACGACGAAGAAGATGAAGATACTTCCAAATGATAAAGTGAAGATGTTGCAATTTCCCGTATTAAGCGAGGATTGCAACATCTCTCATTTTGTGACAACCCGTCAGGGAGGAGTGAGCAAAGGTGCGTATGCATCCTTTAACCCTGGCGAATACAGTGGGGACAATCCGGAAGCTGTCCGAGCGAACCGGAAACTTCTTTCGGATGCAATCAGGATACCATCCGAACGTATCTTCGCGCCTTTTCAGGTTCATGGGGCGGAGGTCCGTTCGATCGAACCTTCTTTTCTTTCCCTTCCATTGGAAGAACAGCAGCTTTATATGCATGGTGTAGATGCCTTGGTGACGGATGTGCCGGAAGTTTGCATCGCTGTCTCGACAGCCGATTGTGTCCCTGTCTTGCTGTATGCTCCCGATGTGAAGGCTGTAGCTGCCGTTCATGCCGGTTGGCGGGGAACTGTATTGCGGATTGCCGGGAAAACTGTTCGCATCCTCATGGATGAATATGGAGCCGATCCTCGTCTCATGAAAGCCGGCATTGCTCCTTCCATCGGTCCCGAAGCCTTCGAAGTTGGCGAAGAGGTCGTCGACGCCTTTCGGGAGGCCGGTTTTGAAATGTCGTGTATCTTGAAGCGCGATGCCGATACCGGAAAAGCCCATATCGATTTGTGGGAGGCCAACCGTCTGCAATTATTGACAGAAGGCCTTTCGGCCGGAAATATCGAACTAGCCGGAATCTGTACCTACGCCCATCCCGACGAGTTTTTCTCCGCCCGTCGTCTGGGAATCAAAAGCGGGCGTATCCTGTCCGGTATTTTCTTGCGTGGTTCCTCCCTGTTTATACAATAAAGGATTACTCCAAAATGGATGCTTTTCATCAGATTTTAGTTGATCATCATATGTCATCATAATGTCTTTTATTGGTTTTTATATAGAGTAGAGGTGATAACACATTTTTTATGGAAAAATAGATGTTTCAGGAGGATATGCAAATAGAAAAATAGTTTTTTGTAAAGAATTGTGTTTATCTTTGTAGTAAATTGAGCGGTGTATAATATATATGGTCCTTTTGCTTATTAAATAAAAAAGTTATGAGACGAACAGATGTAGTAGAACAAATCAGGAAGGTCGTGCAAGAAGTTACTTAAATATGATATCCTAACGCAGACTCATAACGGCGTAAAAAGTATGCTTGGCTTACATTTTGTATCTACAGGAAAGTTGCCGATTAAAATAGGTAAGATATTTGGAACGTTGTTTGAAAAGAAGCATAGTGGAGACTATGATGATTTTGCGTACTGCGACGAAGAATTAGTGAATGAGTTATATCCTCAAACTGAAATATACATTATTACAATTGAAAAATTAATCCTTTCTGACTAAATAGGTTTATTTTTTGTGGTTTTTATAAGTGAAATTCTATGACAAATATTTCAATTTCAGAAGAAATAGCCACGGCCTGTCCGGATTTGCATGTTTTGGCCCTGTCTTGTGATGTTTGCAATTCTGAACCGGACGAAAGGCTTTGGCAGGAGATAGCGGACGAAGAAAAGGCTGTCCGGGAAACAGTCAAGCTGGAACAAATCAACAAATGGCTTCCTATACAGGCTACCCGCCAGGCTTATAAGCGTCTGGGAAAAGATCCGAATCGTTATCGTCCTTCTTCTGAAGCCTTGCGGAGGCGCATTCTCCGTGAATTACCCCTTTATAAGGTCGATACGCTGGTCGATCTCATCAATTTGGTTTCTATCCGTAGCGGATATTCCATCGGAGGCTTCGATGTGGATAAAATTGCTGGTGGCAGTCTGGTGTTGGGAGTCGGCAGGGAAGGTGAAATTTATCATGGAATCGGGCGTGGAGAATTGAATATTGCAGGTCTGCCCGTTTACCGGGATGCAGTCGGTGGGATAGGAACTCCGACGAGTGATGAGGAACGGACAAAAATAGGACTGGATACGACTCACTTGTTAATGATTATAAATGGTTATTCAGGATTGGAGGGGTTGGAGGCGGCAGGAAAGTATGCCGTGGGCTTATTAAGCAAATATGTTTCAGCTATAAACATGGAGGCGGAACTTGTCACAGCCAAAGATCGGACGAAAATAGCGCTATAATTCTGTTATAATAGTGTTAATTATGCTTTCAAAACATAAAAAGCACCTGTCTTTATGCTAAAAAACATCTATATCCTTTTGTTTTAATCGATTAATCTATAAATTTGCTCCCGTTAACGATTAACAAAACAAAAAGAAACATGATCGAATTGATTGGAACAAACGCCGGCCTTGTTTGGAACGCATTGAATGAAGGCGGTAAGATGAGTGTTAAGGCAGTAAAGAAGGCTACTAAGATTAAAGCGGAAAAAGATATGTATGCTGCTTTTGGTTGGTTAGCGAAAGAAGGCAAATTGGCTTTCGAAAACGTCGAGGGTGAATTGTACGTTGCGTTAGTATAAATATAGCGTAGCTGAATCTATTGGAAGGAGGGCTGTTCGGATTTTAGTTTGAACGGCCTTTTGTGTGTCCGGACGTTTTCTGTCAAAAAAACAAACCGATTCGTTGTTTTATTCAATTCTATCCTTTACTTTTGTGTAGAATTTGGTGTGAAATGACCGAAGATCATAAAAGATTGTTGGCTGTATTTGATGTTAGGGTTCGTGATTTGATGGAGTTTTGCGATAGGCAAAAGCAGAAAATCAACGAGCTTGAAAGTTCTTTAGCACAGAAAGAAGGAGAACTTCAGCAGGCAATGAAGACGATCGAAGAGTTGAATGCCAAATGCGATAACATGCTGACTGCACGGGTTGTTTCTGTCAACGAGGGAGAAATGAAAAGTGCCAGGATGAGGTTATCGAAGTTAGTGCGGGAAGTAGACAAGTGCATTGCACTATTAAACGAATAGAGGCGATGGACGATAAATTTCTTATACATGTAGAGATAGCCGGTAAAAGTTATGGTATCAGGATCAACCGGAGCGAGGAGCAGGTAGCCCGTGAGGCAGTCCGGCAAATCAGGAAGAAAATGGACCAGTACCGGAAGAAATATTCCGACGTGGATGTAAAAGATTTGTTAGCCATGGTAACCTTTCAGCTATCGGTGGAAAACTTGAAGTTGGAGGATAAGAATGACACAAGTCCCTTTACTGAAAAGATACAGGAGCTGACCGATGAACTGGAAAGTTACCTGAAGGATAAATAGTTGTAAGAATAAAGAAGATGCGTTTCCGCACTACTTTGCATGGGTGTATCCATGTAAGGCAGTGCTTTTTTTGTATAATAATATAACTGAATTTAAACTATAAGTAAAATGGGTATGACTATAATCATAGCACTTGTGACCTTCGTTGTCGGAGGCTTGCTCGTGTGGTTTGTGATGAGAGTCCTTATGAAGTCAAGGTATGACGCTGTGATACGCGAGGCTGAAAAGGAGTCGGAAGTAATGAAGCAGAAGAAGCTGCTCGAAGTAAAAGAGAAGTTCCTTCATTTGAAAGCGGACCTGGAGAAACAGGTGTCCGCCCGTAATTCAAAGATACAGTCTGTAGAGGCTAAGTTGAAACAACGTGAGTTGAATTTGAACCAACGTCAGGAAGACCTGCAACGCAAGAATAGCGAAGTGGATGCCGTGAAGGAGAATCTGGCGGCCCAACTGGAACTGGTAGATAAGAAGAAGCAGGATTTGGAGAAACTTCACCAGCGTGAAATCGAACATCTGGAAACTCTGTCCGGGCTTTCTGCCGAAGAGGCGAAGGAGCGTCTGATCGAATCCTTGAAAGACGAAGCCAAGTCAGAAGCTACTTCCTACATCAATGAAATCATGGAAGAGGCAAAGATGACAGCCAACAAGGAAGCGAAGAAAATCGTTATCCAGTCCATCCAGCGTGTGGCTACCGAAACGGCAATCGAGAATTCGATTACAGTCTTCCATATCGAATCAGACGAGATCAAAGGCCGTATCATCGGTCGTGAAGGGCGTAACATTCGGGCGTTGGAAGCAGCAACCGGTATTGAGATCGTGGTTGACGATACGCCTGAAGCAATTGTGTTGTCCGGTTTTGATCCGGTCCGTCGTGAAATAGCTCGTCTGGCTTTGCACCAGTTGGTACAGGACGGACGTATCCACCCGGCACGTATCGAGGAAGTGGTAACGAAAGTGAGAAAGCAAGTTGAAGACGAAGTGGTGGAAACCGGTAAACGTACCGTTATCGATCTCGGTGTTCATGGCTTGCATCCTGAACTGATCCGTATGATCGGTAAGATGAAATATCGTTCTTCTTATGGCCAGAACCTGTTGCAGCACGCACGCGAAACGGCGAACTTATGTGCTGTGATGGCATCTGAACTGGGATTGAACCCGAAAAAGGCAAAACGTGCCGGACTGTTGCACGATATAGGAAAAGTGCCTGATGACGAGCCGGAATTGCCACACGCAATCTTAGGTATGAAGCTTTGCGAGAAATATAAAGAGAAACCGGATATCTGCAATGCTGTAGGTGCTCACCATGACGAAGTGGAAATGCAAACGCTGCTTGCTCCGATCGTACAGGTTTGTGATGCTATTTCGGGTGCACGTCCGGGAGCTCGCCGTGAGATCGTCGAGGCTTACATCAAGCGTCTGAATGATCTGGAACAGTTGGCTCTTTCTTATCCGGGTGTAGTGAAGACATACGCTATCCAGGCTGGTCGTGAGCTCCGCGTAATTGTCGGGGCTGACAAGATCGATGATAAGGATACCGAAAACCTGTCAACCGAAATCGCAAAGAAAATCCAGGACGAAATGACCTATCCGGGTCAGGTGAAGATCACGGTGATCCGTGAGACTCGTGCGGTAAGCTATGCTAAGTAGATCGATCATCATTGAATAAGTTTATGGAAGGCCGGGCTGAATAAAGTCCGGCTTTTTTTATTTTTCCGCCAATAATCAGGGGGAGGCTTCACCTTTGTATGCACTGGTTGGGTTATAAGATTGTTGATGGGTGAATGCAAATAGTAAAAGTGCCTTCACCTGTTACGGTTGTCTTCATCTGCGGGTTAGTCGGGTATGGAAGGTACACTATAGAGTGGCAGTCGCTATACTTTTATTGTTAAACTATAAAACCATAGAGCTTTTGGCCTAAGTCGAAAACCTTTTCGCCCTTGGTGAAAAAGGCTTTCGACAATGGGCAAAAAGGCTTTCGACTTAGGTCGAAAATGAAAAGAGGTATAAGGTAAATATTAAATGTTAGTATATTAGGATATTAATATCATTCACAATCTCTTTATTATTCACTTAAATATGTCGCTTTGTATAAGAGGCCGGATCTGGTGTGTCTGGGCGAGACAAGGTGTCTCGTCCTGAAATAGGTTGACTTCATAAAAGTCAACAAAGATGAAAAAAGAG
>NZ_JAHPXO010000069.1:0-6389 GCF_019041495.1 Parabacteroides sp. MSK.9.14 | reverse complement strand
ACCCTTACATTCATCAGCTTCTGCTGCATACGGATACAGTCCTTCAAGCGTATACACTCATTGAATGCCTTGAACGAGAGGTGCTCAATGAACGATATGCCGTCTATCTGTATATTATTGACCTTTGCACCGAACTTGACGGACTTGGTTTCCTTGCCTCTGACGATGGGACATACATAATAACGGTCAATGCTGACGATGCGGTCACTGACTTTCCGCCCTTCAAACATTTCCTTTTCCTATACAAGCTCCTTTCTGATGATGGAAAGACGCTTCTGGTAATCCTGTGTATATCGGAGTAAAGCACCGTACTCGCTATGGATCCCATCCCTTTGACTGAAGAGTTTTTCAAGAAGATTCCACAAAAAATCTGGTAGTGCATGTTCCCGTTCAGATGTTCCACCAGTTGCCTGTCGGAGAATCCGGTGTATGCCTTCAGGACCATAAGGGCGATCTTTGCGGAAGGACTGAATATGTTCCTGCGGCCCAAACGTTGTTCAGACAGGCCTGCGGCTTTTGCCATACACTCAAACAGAAACAACGAATGAAGCCTGCCAAGCCCACTCTCATGAAAACTCTTGCGGTATTTTTCCAGAATATCAAATTCTGTAAAGCCCAAAGTAGGGTGAATTTCTGAAATTTTTGCTATCTTAGCCATATCTTAGTTGGGGAATTTCCCCTGTTTGGGCCGTCAAACCTTGTTTTCGGGGGAATACCTAAAGACACAAAAAGCCAACCAATCCGCAACATCTTGTATATAAATCAGTTGGCTGATATAATATTTAATAAATGTCCCTCTATAGAAAGTCCATGACTTTCATGTTTGGGGACTGCTATCGGTTCAAACTGGCCGTTACGGTCACACGGAATGGAAATGACAGATTCTCCACGTTCGGTTTGGATTTTCTTCGGATAACTGCCA
The DNA here is from genome assembly GCF_019041495.1 of Parabacteroides sp. MSK.9.14. NCBI lineage: Bacteria > Pseudomonadati > Bacteroidota > Bacteroidia > Bacteroidales > Tannerellaceae > Parabacteroides > Parabacteroides sp. MSK.9.14. Next base: position 5,467 of record NZ_JAHPXO010000069.1, on the reverse strand, counting down.
TTCCGGGAGTTGCCAGTGTTGTTTCCTGCCTCAGAATTCTTTTCATAACCCAAATGGGCATCCATTTCGCCTTCAAGCATCTTTTCCAATACTTGGGCATGCAACTGCTTCAGAAACTTGCTCACATCGGCTTCTGTTTTGAACTGGCTAAGGAACTCCTTTCTTAATACCTCATTAGGCACTACTTGATTCTTTTCTTTCATAATCTTCTTCATTCGGTAAATGTATAAAATAAAAAATACGGAACTCACTTTAAATCCCGTATTTTCCATTTACACAAAATATTTTAATAAAAATAGAAACAATGGAACGAGGTTATTGGGTATGATAACTTCATTTGAATGAATATAGAAAGTTTATTGGTTAAAATATGAATTGAATAACTTGTTTGAAAAGTGACGAAGACACGGTTTTATCTGACGGATGGAAGGTTATAGTTGGGGGGGAACGTGAAAGCCGACTCCCTTGACCGATATTTTGGGATAGTAAAAGCCTGTAATATTGCTTTTTTCAGCAGTAAATCTTATATTTGCGTTACAAAAATGTTCTTTGAATGTATGCAAAATAAAACAATCGGTTGAATTTCACTCGTTTCTAAACCGTTACCTATTTTTGTAAATGATATGATAACTATTTTATTATCAATTAAATAGCTAAAATATTATATTTACCATTTGTTCTACCTGTTCTCTAATCTCTGCCAGATAGAACCCTTGTCTGAAGTCCTTGTAAGGTTTACACCTTGACAAGTCTATCTGTTCAATTATAGTATTAGAACCGTAATATGGTTTCATTGAATGCCCCCTCCATTATTTAGACAAACTTGCGTAAGCTCCTGAATAGTATCATCAAATGAAAACAAATGCTCTGCATCATAATGTTCTGTAAGAAAGTCAATACCATTAAAGCGTATCAGATAATTATTTGCCTCACGAACAAAAATATGATGAATTCTGGCAAATTCACTGGTGGCAGCAACAATAAATGTTATCCCAACTTCATATTGCAATCACTTGATAAGATGTTAATTATGAATTTAGAGTTTGGATAACATTTATAACCTATAGGTTGATATTAATCAAAATTTTCAGCCTATGAATAATCCTTATCTAAAATCCAATTTCCAAATGCTAATTGATCACCTGGGAAAAACGAGGTTGTAAACCTGATTCAATCTAAGACTAAAGAGACTCTGTCTTTTCCAATGAATGTTTATAGCAGTAATGAGCTATTCGATTACCTAATAGTGAAAAAGTCTACCACCAAATTAGAAGGTCCTATCCCTCGTCAGCAGAAACCAATAAACAGGCCTTTGGGTACGGTTGCTGGGATTTTATCCAAGATCTTCAATCAAAAAAGAGATCGGAGGATTATATCCGCTCTCATTATCCCACACCCACAGAACTAATGCAAGTGTAATAGATCTGGGTAAGCCGTACACCCAAAAGGGTACCCCCCATCGATACCGTACTATTCCTATATGGAATCTTTGTCCTATTTTCGTAGCCGTTGTAAGACTGATATGACCATTTTACTATGCTACACAAAAATTTGTAACTACGTATAAGTCCGGAATCAGTATGTCCTTATGACTTTCGTCATCATTATGCCACCACAAGTATCACGCAGTGGGAGAAACATGATTTTGAGTTCAGCTGCAAATAGCTCTCTATCAAGAAGCATGAGGCATAAGGACATACAGAGTTCCTTCTATTATTTTCATTTGACATCTATGCTTACGGACAAACAGAGAAAGAAGCGACTTATTTCGGACGAATACTCTGAGCTACCAGATGTTTTTCAACGCTTGGGAAAAGGGGAACATTAAAAAGGGTACATCAAAGAAGTCAGAGAATACGAAAATATAGATGTCAGCCTTACCCCCCTTAGGATATCAAAAGGCAGAAAGTGTTGCCAAGATAATTCTGGATTCGCTCAAAGCTCAAGGAAGATATGCAGCCAGTGAACCGAACCTATTTACTCTCTATTTCGCTGCAGCAAAAAAGCATTCAAACAGGCAATCGGGGCTCTTTACAAACAAAAGATAATCAATATCGATCCTGAAGGAATCCTATTAATCGATAAAGATTGATCACAAAAAAGGCCTGCAGTCGAAACTGCTAGCCTTTTCTGTGGAGATGGAGAGATTCGAACTCTCGTCCAAACGAGGAATTAATCTGCTTTCTACATGTTTATCTTCGCCTTCGATTGTCGAGTGCAAGCAAGACCGAAGCCACCCACTTGAACCTTATCCTCTAAAATTTCACTTGGAGCCCGAGGCTTACTCCAAACTATCTCCGATATTGCTGCACCACCTGATCGGAACGCTTCGGAGCCACAGCATCCGGGTGATGTCACGTCCCCGCAACTTTTGCAGGGATTAAGCTTGAATCTACTGTACTTCGATTAAGCAGCGAGAGCGTAATTGTTTTCGCCAGTTAATTGTTCGCCGTCTGAGATTTAAGTGCAAGCCGACCACGCACTACATGCTTACAAACCACTTCTACCCGCTGTCTAAACCGGTCATCCCCATGATTTGTGAGTACAAAGATACAGAAAAATCGAAAATCTTTGTACTCTATTTAGTTTTTTATTCTATCACACCGATTTCGCGAAACCAGTCTTCAGCCCTGTCAGGCCATTCATTTACAGCTGCACCCGTATCTCTCAGGCCATAACCATGACCGCCTTTACTGTATAGATGCATCCATGCAGGCACACCGGCTTCTTTCAAAGCATAATAGTAGAAAAGGCTACTGTTGATATAAGATTTATCGTCTTCTGCTTGAATCATCATTGTAGGGGGAGTGGCAGAAGATACTTTGACCTCCGGAGCCAACTGAAAATTTTCACCATCCAGATAGGCAGGATAAACCAAGAGGCAGAAGTCCGGACGGCAACTTGCCTTATCTGCCGCATCCACGGCCGGATAAGTACGTTTATCGAAATTGTTGCTTGCCATCGCCGAAAGATGCCCGCCGGCAGAGAATCCCATTACTCCGATCCGCTGAGGATCCAGGTTCATTTCTTCCGCATGAGTCCGGACATATCCGATCGCACGCTGCACGTCCTGCAAAGGAGCTTCATGTTTCGCACGGCCCTCGCGGCGAGGAACCCGGTATTTCAACAAAACGGCAGTAACTCCCAAGTTATTCAACCACTCACAAACTTCATCACCTTCCAAGTCATAAGCCAAGATATTATAGCCACCACCCGGACAAACCACAACGGCAGCACCTGTCGCCACTTCGTCGGGGGCCGGATAGACGGTAATTGTCGGTTCACTTACATTCGTGATACGAAGAACCGTCTCGCCTCCGGTCTTCCCACCGTCAGCATCTGCCTTTTCAATCAACTTGGTTGTTTCGCCCGGTGCACCTTTCGGAAACAGCAAAATAGGATTATTTTGTGCCATAGCTGTACCCATTACACAACTCACTCCAACAAGCAGGAGTTTCCATTTTCTTATCATAGCATACACAGTTTAAAGAATTTATACGAATCATTTTGTTTGAGGATAATTAGGGCTATAAAGCATTGTTGTCTCCCGTACCACCAATTTTCCATCTTTCACGAAAGTTTCGTCGCGCTCTGCCAGATGATCGACCATTGCCTGGCGCATTTCCTTAAGCTGGGTAGCATAAGCCGGCTTGCCGGAACATTCCACCAATTCGTTCGGATCTTTCCGGAGATCAAACAATTCTTCTTTTCCGGTATGAAAATTCCAAACATATTTGATCTTACCATCTGTCAATGCACACCAGTAATTATCCTGACTATAGCAAGTGGCATGTTCCATATCCAGATATTTACGCCATTCACTTTCCTGGCCCTGAACCAGCTTCAACAAAGATTTGCCATCCATATCAGGAGGTACAGCTCCACCAGCTAACTCGATAAAGGTAGGCAAAAAGTCGCGAAGTTCGACTGGCTGTTCGATCCTTGCTCCCAAAGGAACCTTTTTGTACATTCCGGCAGGCCACTTCACAATATAAGGGATATGGGTCGAACCTTCATAAGGGTATGTCTTTCGCCAATGATAATGATCGCCTAACATATCTCCATGATCGGCCGTAAAACAAATTATCGCATTGTCATACATTCCTCTTTCTTTCAACACCGCAATAATCTCTCCGATCTGGTCGTCAATAAAGGTAATGTTCGCGTAATAATACCTGCGGGATTTGACAGCATATTCATCCCCAAAATTACCGAAAGGAGCATCTGGAGCCACTTTTTCCGGATCCAGACGTTCGGCATATTTGCCACACCAATCACCGACAGACGGCTTGGGTATATCGGCATCCTTATACATATCCAGATAACGCTTGGGAGGATCATAAGGACTATGAGGACGTGCAAATGAAACTTTCAAAAAAAGGGGTTTATCACAATTATAATTTCGAATCAATTCGCAAGCAGTCTGACCCGTCCATGCCGTCGGATGCAACTTCTCCGGCAATTTATAGATACCTGCCCCATGAGCATTCCAATCAATGCCTGTCAAATCGGGATTCTCACCTGGCGCATGAAGCTGAAACCATTCCCGATAATCACTGATAAAATCTTTCGATTCGACACGTCCACTCTCATCAATCAATGTTGTATGAAAGCCATGAAGAGCCTTTTGTGGAAACCAGTGCATTTTTCCAACACCAAATGTATAATACCCGAGATTACGTAACATTTGCGGCATCTCGTACGTATACTTTTCTGCAACTCGACCATACCCCAGCATGCCATGATGCCAAGGCGACATGCCAGTCAAGAGTCCGGCACGAGCAGGTGTACTGCTTGGAGAAGCAGAATATCCATTTACAAACAAAGTTCCCTCTTTCGCCAAACGATCAAGATTCGGAGATATGACAGCGGAATTTCCCATACAGCCGAGAGCATCTCCACGATGCTGATCAGTCATGATCAGGATAACGTGTGGCTTTTTAACCTGCACTCTCTCCTCTCTGACCTCTTCTCTCACATAAGTATCAAAACCTAATCCTGAAGTCATTAATAGTGATGATTTAAGAAACATTCTTCTCTTCATTTTAAATGATTTTCTGTATTTAGATTTGGATAGCGAAGATAAATATCTTATTTGAAATTCTATCACTAAAACGTTATTATTTATCAGAGACATCCTACAGCTAAACAAATATATTCGATTTTATAATCTATTTCCTTAAAGATATCCCATAATGTTTACTCCTTTTTCATATCAAAATATTCAGTCAATATATATATTAAACGATAAAGAAAGAGTTTTTCAGTAAGTAACAAAATCAATTCAGAATATTGACAAATATATATAATGAAAAATATATCCATTGCAAAACTCATGCTCATATCCCGTCACACCCCCATCAAGTGACCACGATAGCGGTCGACATGCCGACTTTTTCCAATAACTCAGAGAGTAAAATCCGATTGTTTCAAAAATAAACAAACAAATACTTGCATAGTTAAAAAG
>NZ_JAHPXO010000068.1:0-7241 GCF_019041495.1 Parabacteroides sp. MSK.9.14 | reverse complement strand
GCCATTATCAGAACTTTTAGGAATTTCCGATAAAATTATTCAATTGTTTAGCAATCATTTGTTTTGAGTCTTAATCAGTTCTGATTATATTCCGTCTATAATTGTAGAATAACATTCAAACAAGATGCGATTATGGACATATTTAATCTGAATGAAAAAGTCAAAGGGCTTGTTTCTTATTTACAAGACACAGGTTATTCAGCCATGTACATAGACTATGTGAAGAAAATGGCTGAGTGGTTATCGGGCAATTCCGAACATTACAAATGGAAGAGTCTCGCCGATGTTGAACCGACACTAAAAGAATTGTGGTCCAACAAGTATACTTGCAGAAACAAGGTACGCCTGTTACGTGTAATCTGCCAATATATCGAGAATGGATTATTACCCGACGGATGCAAACACTACATCAAACCTCACCATTACGAATTGCTTGGCGAAGAATACAGGAATGTAACGGACATGGCTTTCAACGTGGTAGACAGGCGTTGCAAATTTTCAACAAACGTGAAGTATGCGCTATCTTCGTTCTTCTTCCGGTTACAGGAAATGGGTGTGTATTCATTCGAATCAATAACAGAGGATGCGGTGTTGGAAGTGTTTTCCAAAGACGAAAAACAGAAGATGGGCCATTCGCTCAAATATTCGGTGGAGTATGGGCTGAAAGCCTGTTTGCCTTACTATGGCAAATCCGTTGAACGTATAATCGCATATCTGCCGGCCATACCCAACATGCGTAAGAACATTCAATACCTTACAGAGCAAGAACTGACGGCCATCAGGCATACCTTGGAGCACGACGGCACAATATCCCTGCAGGACAAAGCCATCATAACCTTGGCCATGTACACGGGATTGCGTGGGTGTGACATCTCAGCTCTCACGCTTGAGAACTTCGATTGGGAACACGACCTTATAAAAATCACACAGGCAAAAACGGGACAGCCCCTTACATTGCCGCTTCGCGCCGTAGTCGGGAATGCTGTCTTTGATTACCTGCTCAAAGAGCGTCCCCAATGCCCGGAACCATATGTTTTTCTCACAGTACACGTGCCACACAGAAGACTCCACACAAGCAATCTTGATGCCATATGCTCAAAAGTCATGTACAAAGCAGGAATAAGGCAAGGTGAAAATGAAAGAAAGAGCATGCACCTGTTTCGCCACCATGTAGCGACATCCCTGTTGCAGGGCGGTGTGCAACAGCCTGTTATAAGTGCCACCCTTGGCCATTCGTCCCCAAGCTCTCTCGACCGCTATCTCAGTGCGGAATTCAAACACCTGAAAGAGTGTTCGCTAAGCATCGAGGGATTCCCGGTTGGAAAGGAGGTGTTTGGCAGATGAAAACGACTTCATTCCTTTCCAACGCGATAGAAGGATACGTAAAATACCGCAAGGCTTCCGGGCGTGACAGCCACAGCTATATCAAGAACGTAATACTATTTGACCATTTTTGTGCGAGGGAATATCCCGGACAGATCGAACTATCCCAAGAAATCGTGGACAGATGGTGCAGGCAACGTCCATCTGAATGCACAAACTCTTGCGTGTCACGTGTATATCCTATTCTGGACTTCATCAAATACATGAACAAACGTGGAATGACAAAAATAGCCCTGCCAAAAGTGCCAAGGTCTGTGCCAAGAACTTATACGCCGCATCCTTTCACATATGATGAATTGAAACGCTTCTTCAATGCTTGCGACAACACAAAGCCAAGACGTGGCCGTCTCGCCACAATCCAACGCATGACACTGCCAGTATTCTTTCGCTTATTGTACAGTTCTGGGATGAGGACAACCGAAGCCATCCTGCTGGAACGTGATGATGTAAACCTTGAAAATGGCGTAATTTCCATCAAGCGAAGTAAAGGGCATGACCAACATTATGTCGTTCTCCATAATACAATGTTGGCTCTAATGCGTACTTACGACGAGAATATATCTAGGTTAGTACCGCACCGCAAAGTGTTCTTTCCGACACCGGATGACAAGTCTCACCCTTCTGTTTGGGTTACGTATCATTTTCGGGTGTTGTGGCAAAGTTGCAATTCATCCTACGCTATCCCATATGAGCTAAGACACAACTATGCCATAGAAAACATAAACAGCTGGACACACCAAGGATTTACCATCCATGACAAGTTGTTGGCTTTAAGCAAGAGCATGGGACACCGGCAAATAGAGAGCACGCTGGCTTATTATTCCTTGACCCCAGCGATTTCTGATATAATGGAATATACAGAGAATCAATTATTAAAATTAAAGACAGATGAAAAAGAAGATTAATCCGCAAGCAATGCAGATAGCTGATTATCTGCATGACTGGCTCGAACACTATGTCCCTTCAATCAAGGCATGCAGTCCTCACACAAAGAGAAATTATAAGATCTCCGTGAAACTCTATGTAGAATTCCTCAGAGTCATAAAAGGCACTACACCAGAAACATTAAGCGCAGAATGTTTCTGTATGGAATATATAATGGAGTGGATCATTTGGTTAAAGGAAAATAGGGGTTGCAGTCCAGCAACATGTAATGTAAGATTGTCAGCTTTGCGTGTTTTTCTGAAATATTTGTCGTTTAGAGATATATCCTATATGTCTGTTTTCTTACAAGCGGAAAATGTTCCAAATGAGAAAAACTCTAAAAGAAAGGTCATCGGGCTCAGTAAACAGGCTGTTGATGTATTGTTGTCCATGCCTAATCAAGGGAGTACTATAGGCTTTCGTGATTACACTCTGATGCTTCTCTTATATTCCACCGCTGTGCGCATCAACGAGCTTCTGACTCTGAAAATTAGCAATATTGTTATAGACTGTGTAAAACCTCACATAATAGTCATTGGCAAAGGAAGAAAGAAACGTCCGATTCCTCTTTTGGCCAAGCCAGCACAATGCTTGAAAAGGTATCTTATCAAATACCATCCGAAACAGAATGATGCAAATGCATTACTTTTCTGTTCTAAGAGCAAAGGCATATATGTCCCGATGTCCGCTGAAAACGTGAACAAGATGCTGAAAAAATATGCCACAATGGCTCATGAAAGGTGCCAAGATGTTCCTATGGATTTACATGCCCATCAATTTAGGCATGCCAAAGCTTCACACTGGCTTGAAAACGGGATGAACATAGCCCAAATCTCATACTTACTTGGGCATGAAAGTATTCAAACCACAATGGTATATCTTGATATAACCACAAAACAAGAAGAAAAAGCTTTGGAAACCCTTGAAGGCGAAAATCAAAAGAAAATGAGAAAAAAGTGGAAGACAGAGGAAGGAAAAGCAAATCTTGAAATACTTTTAGGACTTACAAAAACAAATTGAGTAGGAGAAATTTTACTTCTTCGTTTTCCTCTTACCCGATTAAGATATACAAGTACTGTTTGGTATATTATATAAACTTCCAGCAAGGTATTATACCTGCTGGAAGTTATGTTACAGTTCCCAATTAAGAACAGAGTCTAAAGGATGCTGAGATTGATATGCGGCAAATAATTTCCTCTCATTTATAAGCGTTGATTCATCTCGTTTTAACACATTAGAAATAAAGTTATTCAACGATTTTGTACCTCTTAGAATTGGAACGATTTGAAGATACTCGGGTAAGACTGATTGTGATATTTCTTTTAATGTTAACCCTACAACAGTTGTTCTATCATATCCATATCCAACTTCCCAAGGGATCCATTTTGAATCCAATGCATTTTGGGATAAAAGACATAACATGTGCGTGCTGTTTCTGATACCTGTTTTAATTGCACTTACAACCGAGTAAGGTCTCGTTCTGTCTATTTTTGTATCATATTCATCAAAATAGACATCAATACCAGAAGTAATAAAATAGTCTGCTATTTTTTTAGCAGTGTCCGCATCTCTTTTTTGGTGACTTATGAATATACATAAACCACTTCTTTGTGCAATGGAATTTTCGGTTAAATAAAATCTATTTAATGCCATAATCTATTATTCTACTTATCCATTTTTTTTACGCATTGGCCTTGATAAATCATAAGTGCAAGTGGCACGACTATTATATGCATTATCAATCATCTGTCTCAAAATATCTGGTGTTAGCTTATCCCAATTGATTACAGATATAAAGGCATTGGGTTCGAGCAAATTATCAATGATGCGTTCCGGTAAGTATGGATAACGCCTATGATACTCTTCTCGGCTATCAATAGACATCCATTGTGTCGTCTCTGGGTAGAACGTTTTCTCACTACTATGAGCGCATGTATAATATTCGCTTTTAACAGATGGTAGTAATATCACAATAATGCCGGACTTCTTATTCACCGTACCATCGTACATACTTGAATATAACTCCCAATCAATATGCTTGCGATTTTTTGTTTCAGTTCCTACAAGTAAAATGGTTACGGTTGTATCCTTCAAATGCTCGTCGCGTATATATTCGCGTATCTTTTGGTCGTCCCAATCTTCTGGAATCTCGCCCATGTCAACAGAGCCATCAATGAATACTTTATTTTTTTCAGCCCAACTAACCAAACCTTCTTTATATTTCTGGTCATTGGCATGATGAAAACTTACAAATACTTTATGCATAATTTATATTAATAGTTAAAAGCTTTATTAATACCCTTGAGAATCAATGATATTATCTCGGGAATATTAATAGAGTTGAATAAAATTTCATTTTCATCTTTATCAAGTCCATTTCTAAGAACCTGATAATCCTTATTTTCGAATTTCTTTAGTTCATCGTAATTTATCGTTGGCAGACAACTCATTTGGCAATATTCAATTAATTTTTTATAATCCTCATTGGTTTTTGCTTCTTCAAATAGTTTTTCTGCCGTAGTTTCACCTTTCATTAGTTTCACTATTTGTGCAGAAGCTCCACCAAATCCTCCTAATAAATAAATTGGATGTTTTTTCTGTATAGCACAAATCGCCTCTTCAAATATTCCGGCCATACGCCCCTTAAAATTGACAATTTTGCCACCCAAAACGATACGTGCATTAACATTCTCTTCCATTTCTTTACGCATAATAGATAAAGAATTTGCCCAAAGAAACATTTTGCTTGGCGTAGTTGGCTCAAAGAACTTCCCCTTATCCTCCTCACCTACACCTTTGGGTATTTCTGTTTTTACTATTTCCACACGGTCGTATTTAAATTCAGCGATGTCAGATTTTGAGAGCCTATTAAATATAGGCCAAGCAAAATAATTTGTGAAATAGATTGTACTTGGATCAGACTTTTCTTTTATGCCATACTGACATGAAAGATCGCATAAAAGTTTTGTGAAACCACCAATTCTAAGATCACCTCCATACACCAATTTAGCTCCAGTAACAAGCAGATGACGAGCTATTTCAACAGATAAATCATCAAACATGGCTTTGCCGATTCCTTTAGTTAAAGCCTCCGGAGTTTCCGAAATAGAAATTGCGATTTTCTTATCCTGTATCTTATTCATATTTGAATATAACTGACTCGGAGTAACAAAACTTGTAATCTTACCATTTTTATTCAAAACCTCCAACTCTTCACGACCTAACGGTGGTTCAGGATAGAGTATTGATTTTATATTATCTTCAATATTAATTAAATTCATTAATTCCGGAGGAACAGGAAGAATAGAAGTATTTTGCAAATCGCACTTCATTACCAATTGCTCAAGATATTCTTTCTCATAATATTGGTCTAACGCAGTACGTAGAAGCAAGATAATTACGTCATCCCATTTGCCATTAAATCTAATCTTTGGCATATTACCCAAATACGGGAATGTTCGAGAAGAAACTCCATTCAATACATTTACTAATATTGAAGGTACATTATTTTTCTTACCAGAGATAGCTTCAATTCGACACCATTCTCTTTCTGAATATGTATCAGATTCTATGATAACTAATAAGGATGAAGCTATACCTGACTGAATCTGTTGGGCAAATTGATGACCATCCAAAATATCATTAACATCGAAGAAAGAATCGAGTTTAGTATCTGAACGCAAATAATCTCTTAAAGAAATTGCCGTAGATTCACCTAAATGATCTTTATCCTTTTTAGAATGGCTAATGAATAATTTTAGCTTTTGCCCAACTTTATAAGACTTTAAATAGCGTAAAATGTTATCATAAAGTCTTATTTGAAATTCATGCCAATCAGTTTCAATATTCTCATTTTTCAAACAAATAAACTGTTCTTCTTGAAGAAGTGGGTTTATGTCGAAAGCATACTTGGATAGTTTGACGGCAAATATTTTTAGTGCCCCATTGTCTTCTTTTACTAATAATTCTTTTATATACTCATCCCATATAGTATTACAATACATATTGTCATCAACCAATAATATTGCAATAGTTTTATTACTGAAGTTTATATCTATCGGGGGAATTTGATTGGCCATATCCGTTCGAAAGAACACTGGTATATCAAGCCCATCTTCAAAAGGCCTACTTGAATTACGACACAGAAGATGGTAAATTTTCTCATATGTTTCGCTACCTTTAGTATTATCCTTGTCATACAAGACATATACAGAAAGAGGTGTTTTAAAATTAGAACTCATAAAACAAAAAATAGAAGTAATTTATACTTAAGTTAGAGTTTTAAATAAATATTAAAATGTTAAGATACAGCACGTAAGTGGAATCATTCATTAATATTATGGATGGTTAAACTCATGCATTATGAAAATTCCATGCCTATCAAATACAAAGATACAATAAAAAAGGAAAATTATCTCATATTTCCGATGCAAAATATGGTTATGTTATGTAAAGTTGATTCATTAGTAGTAAATGTCATTTTTCATACAAGCTCAAAACTATATGCCAACGTAACATCTTCTAAAAAATGCCAAGTAATAAAGAATTGACAATTTGATATGCCCGGTGTTATTGGAATGGGAGTTACGCAACGGCCTGAAGAATTGGTACAGAGTTCAACAGTCAAGAATGTGGGAAACAGAATACAACCTATGTGCTTTATTGGACAAATACTAGAAACTTCCACTGAGCAGTTTCTCTTTAGAAACAGGAGGTCAAATGCAATCAGAAAAATCATTAAGATATCCAAATTTACGAAAAGGACTATTGAGCAAATACAAACATTACAGCCTTATCTCCAAATTGATACAGAATATATTCTATACCCTGCATATTACGACCGTAAAAATAATCAGAACTTATTATATAAAAAAGATGCTGAATTTCAATATATTTAGAATGTCAAACAAAAAAATAAGAAAGTTCTGATAATG
>NZ_JAHPXO010000067.1:0-7284 GCF_019041495.1 Parabacteroides sp. MSK.9.14 | reverse complement strand
ATTTTTATAGTCAACGAAAAAAAGAAGGCGCATCGGGTATTACGACACACCTTCTTTTTTATATCTGATAGATAATAAACAGTCAGTCTTGCTTATCTATATTCAATTGTTACGATACGCATTTCCATTGCGTCTTTGTCGATACGTAGTTTTACACCGGAAGGTTTCAAATAGTTCTCGATGGCGACAGTGTATTCGCTTGTCTGCCCGTAGTAGTTGGTTGTCGTTCCTACTCTGCGCTGTACGGGGATAACGTTGATAACCAGATCTTCATCCGGAGAGTTCTCTATGTGGGTTTTAAGCAGCTTGGCTATGTTTCCGAATGAGTAGGTTCGGGTCGAAGCCACATAAGATCCCCGGAAGGAGGTGATGTTATTTTCTACATTATTGTTTCTAAAGAATGTATCCATAGAATCCTTTGGGAGTATCAGCACGTTAGCGGGAGCTTCAAATGCAAATTTCCAGTCTTCTTGCGGAAGGGCTTTTAAAGAAAGGTCCACATTGCTGACAATACGTCCTTGGATAATAGGAGCAATATCTTGTGCCGGGATTGTCAACTGGGTATATACGCCTGCCGGACTTTTCAGATAAGCGATGCTATCATTGGGTTCCAGCAGATGGCTGATGTCTGTATTCTTGAATCTGTTCAACTGGATAACTTCAGATGTCGCACTGAAAGTCTCCCAAGCCTGTACGATTGAATCCTGGTCGGCAGAGCCTTTTACCGTGTGCTTATAGTAAATGTTCATCTGGGTACTTTCAATGTTCAGGATGTTTCCTGTACCGTATGTATTTGTGACATAAATACCGGGAAAGAACTGATTGAACGTATTCTGGTCATTAAAAACTTCCGGAGTTTTGATTGTCGCGTCATAGAAATGTTGACCTACTTCCTGGGGCATGCGGATGGTTATTCTCGGTTGATAAGTCAGTACGTTGTTTGAATTTTTATCATTCCAAAGAGAGTCCGAAACACTTAGATCACGTGCCGTATATGTCTGCATACCTAATGATTTCTGCATATTGCAGTATTGTTCCGGATCGATATTCGTATAAAAATCTCTCGTTAGCGGAGTTGTTACTTCGTATAGTTGTGCACGCATCGGAGTTAGAGAATCACCTGTCCAGCTTCGGCTATAATATATTTTAAATTCGACCGAATCTATTATGCCGTTGTAGGGTGTATACCTGAACCGGAAATTTTCCGGACAGTAGAACTGGCACATAAAATCAGACTTCAGGTTTCCGTACAAAGGATCGTATATTTCCCCTAATGAACCGTAAATTGTCCGGGCATAGACAGAATCAGTCTGTAATGTTTTTGCTTTCATGTAAAATGTGTCCGCATATACCAGCGGTCTGTCATTCTCCGGTTGAATACCTGTTCCTACCTGCGTCAAATCATCATTACACCCGCTCAGAATCGAGATTCCGAGACTCAGGCCAAGTATAAAAAGCTTGATTTTCATGTCTCTAAATTTATTTTGTGCCTAATATGACATCGTAGAATTCGTTGAATTTATCCATATAAACGTCCGGCGACTGATAAGGCAGGAATGGAGTGTGCTTTTTAGTGGCAATATAATCCAACACATCTTGATTGATCGTTTCACTACCCTGTATCACACCATCTGCGAAATCGATGGCGAGCTTGGTCAGCCCGGTGAAGCTTGTATCGGCTTTGATGCCTTTCAGGTCGCTGTCCTTGGCTCCATCCATTTTTAACTTGCTTGCAAATTCTTTTCTGAACGGTGTTTTGAAGTCATCGTTATAAATAGAGTATACGATCTTTGCATCTTTGAGGCAAGGATCGTCAGCATACATACGTTTGATGTACAGGGCTGTTAGCGCTGACATCCAACCATGACAGTGAATGACGTCCGGTATCCAACGGAGTTTTTTCACTGTTTCCAATACACCACGAACGTAGAAGATCGAACGGTCGTCGTTATCCTCGTATTCGTTTCCATCATCGTCGCTGATAGTATGTTTTCTTTGGAAGAAATCTTCATTATCAATGAAGTATACTTGCATGCGGGCTGCCTGAATGGATGCTACCTTTATGATCAGCGGGTGATCGGTATCATCAATGATGAGATTCATACCCGAAAGCCGGATTACTTCGTGCAACTGGTTGCGGCGTTCGTTAATGCTACCGAACTTGGGCATGAAAGTCCTAATTTCGCGACCACGCTCCTGTATGCCTTGTGGCAGGTTTCTGCATATCGTTGCAATCTCTGATTCGGGAAGGTAGGGTGTTATTTCTTGAGCTATAAACAAGATTTTTTTTGCATCCATTCTGTAAACTAGTTTTATAAAGACGCTACAAAGATACAAAGAATTTTTGGTTATATCAACAAAAAGTTTTTTCGCTGAATATCAAATGTATATATGAATGCTGTTTTGAAACTGGGTAGCGTAGATCTGATAAAAAGAACGAAAACAAAGAACAAAAGTGAAGAACCAATTTGAATAACAGGGATGGAACAGCAGGTTTTTATTAATGAAATGCAGGCAAGATTTAATTTACGACAACCTAAAGCCAATAAGCCAACCAATATCTATTTAGTTGTCCGTATTAATGGGAAACAGCTAAAATTAGCAACGGGTGTAAAAGTTTATCCTGAACATTGGAATAAGGAGAAGCAGGAAGCTTATGTGAGTTTCCGTTTGCCTGAATTGGATAATAGAAATAATGAGATTGCTAATAATAAAATAAATGAGTTGAAAGTTTCTTTTTCAGAGTGCAAGAAGTATTTTTGTGACAATCCAGATAAAATAGCGGATAGTTTGAACATATTGAAAGACAAAATTTATAAAGGTCAGATAAAAATGAGAAATGTAAGCGTTAAGCCAGCAACTTATGCAATGGATGGATTTATAAGTGAGAATTTGAATATTGGTGATTCGACTAAAAAAATATATCATGGGAATGTTAATAAATTCAGACGTTTTTTAAAAGCTAATGGTATATCAGATAGTTGGAACAATATGAATTTGGAAACTTTTAATAGCTATCAGCAATCGTATATAGATGTAGGTAGTAAGAATAAAACTATCAAAACTGTCTTTAGCATGTTTGAAATGTTGTTGAAAGAAGCTGATAGTAAGCATAATATTCCATTTAGTTATGCTGAAAGCGGTATGAGATCTTTTAGGCTTTATAAAAATAGAAACGAAAAAGAAACGGTCAGAATTGTACTGACGGAAGAAGAAATAGATAAACTGGCAAATCTTCAATTAGATAATGAAAAACTAATAGAAACAAGGGATTTATTTGTAGTTCAGTGCTTAGCTGGTACAAGAAAGTCTGATGTTATTAAGCTATTTGAGGACGATTATATATATGATGAGAGACGGAATGTATTTGTGATTAAAACCCAAAAGAAGGGGGTGGATGCTTTTATTAAAGCAGACAAGATCAAACCTATATTGTCTAAATACCCAAAAGGCTTAGAAGAACCAGTGACAAGTACATATAATAGTCGTTTGAGGAAAATTGCTTTGTTGGCAAACTTAGATAGATTAGTTGACGGTAAGCCAATCTATGAACAAATGCGCTCTCATATTGGTAGATATACTTTTGTTACTAATTCATTCTTAAATGGTATATCTAAGGATGTTATTAAGTATATGGTAGGACACAAATCAACAAAGATGGTAGATGAAGTGTATCTGCAATTATCTATGGATAATAAGATAGATATAGTTGCAGGTGTGACAGATGTTGAAAAAACAGAATCAAAACGAGTAAATGCTAGTATATCGTGTGATAATAGTAAATTATTTAAGGAAGTAGATGTTTATAAATGTTTGTTTATCAATGATATGTTATCAGATGAGGTACGATATAACAATGATGTATATACGCTTAAACAATTATCTGACTATTTACAGACTGAACAGGGTAGAAAAGATAGATATGATTTGATTAAGCAGATACTTGAACAGAGGTGTCATATATCCACAGGAAGTATGACTTATGATTTTTTCTTGAATGAATTATATGATATTTCCATAATGAAATATATAACTTGTAATCATAATGAGCAGATAAAAGTAGGAGTGAACGGTACTAATGTGGATGCAGATGAAATTTTTAGTATGGATGAATTGCAGGAAATGTATGCAGAACGATATACAGTGAATAGATGTGCTGAATTAGGAATTAATATATTAGATGTGTGTAATTTGTTGAATGAGAAAAACTTGACGAAACATTTGAGTTAAATATGCTGGGATAGGAAACAGAAATGCAATAAATTGACTTATATTGTTAAATAATGTTGTGTAAAGGTTGGTTGGGAAATTTCTTCTTAATGTAAGTATTCCAAATACATTCTGCATCTTTTCGTTTGCAGTCCTTGTATTCTAACTCCAAAAGAATGAGAATTTTTCGATTATAAATTTCTCTATAAACTCCTATTCGAATAAATAATGTTCTTGTTTTATTTTTACCTTTCAAATAGAAATTGGTATCATTAAATTGCTTATATGAAATAGATTCACCTTCAAATATGAACTCTTTAAAAAATTCAGAAATGGAATAATCATCTTCAAATACATCATAGTAAGCAATGCCAGTATTTAATACAATTGTGCTGTCCTTATTATAAAAATGATTCCCATCACAAAGAAATGCTTCTTCCCCATGAATCAACGAATCTGGATATGCCAAGAAGTAATTAAATTTCTTGTTCCAATAAAAACGTATATCTCCATACTGATAAATTTCATTCCTATAATCAACGAGTTTTATACCTTTCACTTGCAAAACAGAATCAGCATAGTGTAACACTTCTCTTTTTTCTGATTCTGTCAGTGGAAGTTCATAGTGATTGGTAAACTTATCATCTTTCTGTATTACAGGTTGGATAGATTTATCCTGTTTACTTGGCTGACTGTTACAACCAAGCAAACATAATCCAAGTAAGAGAATATAATATTTCATTTTTTAATCTCCTAATGTTCTTTTAAAAGTTTTTCCATATAAGGATTCTTTCGTAACTCCTGTGTACATGAATCTGTATGAATCGTGTCTTTATTGGCTAAATAGAGTGTGGCTAATTCTATCAACTCATATCCGTAATTCTCACTTGCTTTTCCTTCTGGTTCTTCTTGCTCAATTCTTTCACATATTTGTTTTTGCAACTCAATAGCTCTGTCGTAATCATTCAGTTTATCATAGCAATCCACCAACACTTTTACAAGTGGAATATAGTCTGGATGAGAATACCCTCCAAACAGTTCCAATCCTGTTATATGTATTAAAGAAAACTCATATAACTCTGCCAGCTTTTCCGCAAAAAAACGTTCGTTTGATGGACGATAATATTTATCATACAATGATAAAATCATATAATGCAAATCCATCTCATGCTCTATCGTATTGGAAGGATGGGAATAAATACTCATTTTCTCTTTATCAAACAAATCCAATAACCGCTTAGGCTCATTCGACTGAACATGATTTATACATTGCTTGATAACCGAATCCACATGAAGTATATTTTGCTGTTGATAGTTCTCATCAAATTCTTCCATATCATCCAATACTTTAGAAATCAATTCCGCATTTTTATTACTGCGTTTTGCATAAGCCGTATCGACTTCCAGATAAGGAGACAATACCTCTATTAAAGAATCTTGTTCTCCTTTCGTTAGTGAGCCGTCTGGAATTTCAATACTTTCTTCCAATCTTTCGTTTGGTGTTATATTGGAATCTGTTTTTTCTTCTTGTTTAACAGATTGCCTATTGCAAGCCATCAAACACAACCCGAATAAAATCAATAAATATTTCATCACCATATTATATTTATTTATTATTTAAACTATTAACAATTTCTTTAATCACATTCCCTGCCATTATACCACCAGACGGATAACCATTTTTAGGATTGGAAATAATGACTAAACAGGTATATACAGCATTGTTCACCTTGAAATAACCACAGAAGGAAACTTCATGTTTTCCATCTTCTTTAATAACTGATCCTGTCTTTCCTGCGATCTTTACATTATCAGAAAATAAAGGTTTACCCGTACCTTCACTGACTACCATTTCAAAGGTCTGTTGTATCTCCTTCATTGTCTTTGCAGAACAAATAGAATAATCTGATACAGCAAAGGAATGATAGAAATTAAGTATCTCCATAGGAGAATAATCTGTTTTGATTGTCATATATGGAGATAAAGATTTGGTTACACCCACTTTTGAATCAAACAGGATTGCTTGTTGTAAGGTAATTTCTCCATATCCACCCATATCCGCATTATGATCCCTGATCTCTTTTCCATTGTGATTATATATACCATTACCCACATTAACAGTGTCAGACAGTGAAACATTCCCTTTCTCCAAAACAGGAATTAAAGATACAGGGACAGCAAGTGTCCCCATATCTCTAACTGTAGTATATACTTCTTCTTCTAAAGACTTACCATTTAACAGAGAAAGACTGCTTTTGGCTATGACATTTCCTGCTGAATCCATCAACATAACTAAGCCTGAATCTGCATTGACTTCCTGCAATGTGGTACGAAGTGATATTTCAGCATTTGATTGCAATTGCTCTTTATGCGTAATACAAGAAGAATTTAATAGCAGTAAAATAAAAAGTTTGCAAATATCAATCATCATATATTCATGTATTTACCGCACTCAAAATCTTGTGAAATTTTAGCCATTACCATTTGAAAACAAGTCTCCCATTCAGGTAAATGTAGCATTCTTCCATCCGTCCAAGTAACTTTTATTTTTGCAGCAGCAGAAGTCGATAACCTTCTGGAGACTGTTTGTACTTCTTGCATATATCTATCTATTTCAGTAAAGTATCTTTCAACTTGTTGCATTGAGCAATATTCTCCAGAAGAACTAATGTGATCCAAATACTTTAATAGATCAGTAAGTACCTTGTTGATGTTGGAAATTTGATTTTTAATAACTTCTTCATCCTTGTTTGTTCCTGAGTTCCAAAACCATCCCATAATTGTTTCCTTTCTTTGTTGTTAAATTGATTCTATAAGTTCTACAAGACTATTATTTACTTTTTCTCCCTTTAAAAATAAGTATCAGACCTATTATTATTGGTGTCAAAAAAGCACATATACCTTCAAAAGAATATGGTATGCCACTTGTGATAACTGATAATCCGCTAATGATCATTATGATCCACCCTAAAGTTTTCATTTGTACAATGTTTTTATTGTTGCATACTATTATTTCTAATCATTAGTGTCCCATTAAAATTGGGACGAATTAAAAATTAAATAAACTTGGCCCAT
>NZ_JAHPXO010000066.1:0-8349 GCF_019041495.1 Parabacteroides sp. MSK.9.14 | reverse complement strand
TTACCGAAATAAACAATAGCAAAAGGGGCTATCCGACTTTTTGGACAGCCCCTTTGGAGCGGAAGCGGGGGGATTCGAACCCCCGGTACGGTTACCCGTACGTCAGTTTAGCAAACTGGTGGTTTCAGCCACTCACCCACACTTCCATGAGTTTTGCGCTTCATTTCCTTGAATTGCGCTGCAAAGATATGCTTAAGTTTTTAAATATACAAAGCATTTGGTGTATTATTTTAAAAGAAAAAAGACTTATTCTTGCACATGATTGGCAATCAGAGGTTTTCAATCCTACAAAAGTGAACACTTTTTTCTTCCCGATTGCAATGCTTGGAATAAGTTAGAAAGAGGTAGGGCATTCGGGAAAAAGATATTATTTTTGTGGCCGGTTCTGAGATACAGCAGACTATATATAATATGGAGAAAAAAAAGATGCGAAAGCATACTCTCATTGTTGGAATCCTCTCGTTTATCATCCTCCTGTTAGCAGGTGTGGGATTCTGGGCATACTGTTTGATACTTGCACCTGATTTCGAGCCGCGCAAGACTGTATATGTTTATATTGACGAGAAGAAAGATTTTGGCGATCTCTGTCGCCAGTTGGTCGACTCTGCCGGTTGCCGGCGTATCGGGAGTTTCAAGCAGCTTGCCGGAATGCTGAAATATCCCACCAATATGCGTACCGGACGTTATGCTGTGGAGCCGGGTATGAATAACCTGGCATTGCTTAACAACCTGCGTCGGGGGCATCAGGAAGCTACTCGAATCACCTTTAATAATATACGCTTCAAGTTGGATCTGGCCGAAAGACTTGCCGGGCAGTTAATGATCGAGGAGGATGATCTGCTACCATTGCTTGTTGATTCCGTCTACTGTGCATCATTAGGTTTTACGACTGAGACGATCCTTGCGCTGTTTATTCCGAATACTTATGAGGTATACTGGAATATTTCCGCTGAGAAGTTGATGCAGCGTATGCAGCGTGAATATAAGATTTTCTGGAATGACGCTCGCTTGGCAAAAGCGAAAGAAATTGGGATGACACCGGTCGAAGTTGCCATTCTTGCCTCTATTGTGGAAGAAGAGACGGCTGCCGTAGACGAATATCCTATTGTAGCAGGTCTATATATTAATCGCTTGCAGCGGGGCATTCCCCTTCAGGCGGATCCGACCGTGAAGTTTGCCGTGGGAGATTTCTCTCTCCAGCGCATTTTGTTCGAGCATCTGGAGATCGATTCTCCCTACAATACCTACAAACATGCCGGACTTCCTCCCGGACCACTCCGTATCCCGACTATTAGGGGATTGGATGCCGTGTTGAACCACATGAAGCATAACTATCTATATATGTGCGCGAAGGAAGATTTTTCCGGACGGCATAATTTTGCGGCCACTCTTGCCGAGCATAATCGTAATGCTAACCGCTACCGGGCAGAATTGAACAGACGGAAAATCCGGTAGGCAATATGGAAACATTTTCCCGGTATGCCACGATCGTTTCATTATAGGGAAACGGCAGTGCCATTATAAGGAAACGAGAGTTCCACCATAGGGAAACAACAGTATCATGCCTATGAAACTAAAAATCCAATATAGCTTGGTTGTTGCGGGTATGGGTAAAAGTCTTATCTTTGTGGGAAGATAACAGAAGCAAAATCAAGTAAAACAAAATAAACGTTACATGGAAAAACATCTATTTTTAGGGGATGAGGCCGTGGCACAAGCTGCTATCGATGCCGGTCTGTCCGGTGTTTACGCCTATCCGGGGACCCCTTCGACCGAGATAACCGAATTCATACAGGGTTCGGCCGTCGCAAAGGAAAGGGGGATTCACTGCCGTTGGAGCACGAATGAAAAAACTGCAATGGAAGCTGCGTTGGGTATGAGCTACGCAGGCAAGCGGGCTCTTTGCTGTATGAAGCATGTGGGGCTGAACGTTGCCGCCGACTGTTTTATGAATGCTGCTATGAGCGGTGTCAATGGTGGTATGATTATCATTACAGCCGATGATCCTTCGATGCACTCTTCACAGAATGAACAAGACAACCGTATGTATGGCAACTTTGCCATGATCCCGATGCTTGAGCCGGCCAGCCAGCAGGAAGCATACGACATGGTATATGACGGGTTTGAATTATCCGAAAAACTGGGCTATCCCGTTTTGGTGCGTATCACTACCCGTATGGCCCATTCCCGTGCAGGTGTGGTCAGACGTGAACAAAAGGTGGAAAACAAAATGCATACGCCCGAAGATGGACGTCAGCGTTTCATCCTTCTTCCTGCACTAGCTCGTAAGCGCTTTAAGACGTTGATTGCGGCGCAGGATACGTTTACCGCTTCTTCTGAAGCCTCACCTTATAATGCCTATTTCGACGGTCCGAATAAGGAGCTCGGCATCATTACGACCGGTATTGCGTTCAACTATCTTTCGGAGAACTATCCTGACGGTTTTGAACATCCGGTATTGAAGATCAGCCAGTATCCGTTACCTCGCAAAATGGTCGAAAAGATCGTTCGTGAATGCAAGGAAATCCTTGTACTCGAAGAGGGATATCCGGTAGTCGAGGAGCAACTGAAAGGTTTCCTTGGGATTGGTATCCAGGTGCATGGCCGTCTTGACGGAACATTGCAACGCGACGGTGAGCTGACTCCCGATGCTGTCGGTAAGGCGCTGGGTAAGCGGATCGAGAGCTACTATGCCACTCCGGAGGTTGTCGAACAACGTCCGCCTGCATTGTGCCAGGGGTGCGGACATCGCGATATGTATGAAGCGCTGAACGAGGTTCTGGCCGGGTACAAAGGAGCCAAAGTGTTCGGTGATATCGGCTGTTATACGTTAGGGGCTTTGCCTCCTTTCCGGGCGATCGATACTTGTATCGACATGGGAGCCTCCATCACGATGGCTAAAGGAGCTTCCGATGCGGGCGTTTATCCCGCAGTGTCGGTGATAGGCGACTCGACATTCACGCATTCCGGTATGACTGGCTTGCTTGATTGCGTCAATGAAAACACGAATATCACGATCGTTATTTCCGATAACGAGACAACGGCTATGACTGGTGGACAGGATTCAGCAGGAACAGGCCGTATCGAATCGATTTGTGCCGGTATCGGTGTTGATCCGGCCCATATCCGCGTCATGGTTCCTTTGAAGAAGAACTACGACGAGATGAAAGCGATCATTCGTGAAGAGATCGAATATAAAGGCGTATCCGTCTTGATTCCCCGTCGTGAATGTATCCAGACATTAACAAGAAAGAAAAAAGCAAGCAGGAAATGAAAGCAGACATCATATTATCCGGTGTGGGAGGACAGGGCATCCTCTCCATCGCTGCCGTTATCGGAGAAGCCGCGTTAAAAGAAGGTTTGTATATGAAGCAAGCCGAAGTTCATGGAATGAGCCAGCGTGGGGGGGATGTGCAGTCAAACCTCCGCCTGTCCGACCAGCCGATTGCGTCTGACCTGATCCCACTAGGACAGGCTGACCTGATCATCTCGCTCGAACCTATGGAAGCGCTCCGCTATCTGCCTTATCTGAAGAAGGACGGGTGGCTGGTGACCAATTCGCAGCCGTTCATCAACATCCCCAACTATCCGGAGATGGGAAATGTGAATGAAGAACTGGAGAAACTGCCGCATAAGGTCGTGCTGGATGTGGAAGCTATCGCCAAGGAGGTGGGTTCCGTTCGTGCGGCCAATATCGTGATGCTGGGAGCCGCTGCCCCCTTTATTGGCATCGAATATGATAAGATTGCTGATGGTATCCGCCGCATCTTCGGACGTAAAGGCGAAGAAATCGTAGAAATGAACCTTAAGGCTCTGAAAGCAGGCTACGATGTAGCACAGAGCATGCAAAAGTAATAAAATGAAAAAGTATGTATTCCTTGCCTTTTTTGCTCTCATTGCTTTTGTTGTAAAGGCGCAGGATGAGAGTGGTGATCTTGTAAAAGAAGGACAACAGATGCCGGCTTTTACGATTGTGAACGACAATGGTACGCAGGTGCCTTCTTCTTCTTTGAAGAGAAAAGTGATCTTGGTAAATTTTTTTGCAACCTGGTGTCCTCCTTGTCAGAAGGAGCTTGCAGAGGTGCAAAAGATGCTCTGGCCGAAGTATAAGGACAACAAAGATTTCGTCCTGTTGGTGATCGGGCGTGAGCATACAGACGTTGAATTGCAGAAGTATAACGAAAAGAAAGGTTTTACCTTTCCCTTATATCCTGATAAGAACCGGGCTATCTATGGCGCATTTGCCAAAAATCTGATCCCGCGTAGCTATCTGGTTGACAAGACTGGTAAAGTGGTATATGCGACCAAAGGCTATAGCGACGAGGAATTTGCTGAACTGATGAAAAGGATTGAAGCAGCTTTAAAATAAGGAATATGGAATATAAGAATGTACATATCATTTATTTCTCTCCGACGCATACTTCGGCTAAGACTGCTTATGCGATTGCGGAAGGACTGAGTGGTGACGTATTGCTGGAGTCGGACATTACTTATGATGCTCCGGCGGAAGAACTTGAGATCCATGATGATGAACTGACTATCGTGGCCGCTCCCGTCTATGGTGGGCGTGTAGCCGAAACGGCGATGGAGCGCCTCCGGGCTTTCCATGCTCATCAGGCTCCGGTCGTTCCGGTCGTGGTTTACGGTAACCGTGATTACGAGGATGCGTTGAAGGAATTGTCCGACACGTTAGTCGATGCCGGTTTTGTCCCTGTTTCGGCAGGTGCTTTTGTGGGAGAGCATTCTTTCAGCCGTAAGGATATGCCCATCGCCGCCGGGCGTCCCGATGAGGCCGATCATGAAGCTGCCGTCAGGTTCGGACGTGCCATCAAGGAGAAGCTCGAAAAGGTGGACGAACTTTCTTGCCTGAAGCCGTTGGAGATGAAAGGTAATTTTCCCTACAAGGTGAAAGGCCCTTCCACGCCGCAGGCTCCAGTGACGGATGAGGACTTGTGTACGCAATGCGAATATTGTATCGATGTATGCCCCGTATCGGCTATTTCGATTGTCGATGACCGTATATTCAGTGACCCGGCGACTTGTATCAAGTGTTGTGCTTGTGTGAAGGAATGTCCCGAAGGTGCCCGTACGTTTGATACTCCTTATACAGCGATGCTGCATAAGAACTTTAGTGTCCGCCGCGAACCGGAGTTGTTTATTTGATTTTCTAAAATATCAGTTAATAGCCGATTCCACGGAGATTCAGTTTCTGAACCGAGGGATCGGCTTTTGCCTATATCCTTATTTGTTTAATATCTAATACCAATGTATCGAATGAAGACACGTGTACTGATTTTTCTTTTTATGCTTTGTAGTCTGTCGCTTGACGCCCAGATCCGTTTGGAAGGTTACCGACAAACTGACATCAATCCCGAACTTCTTACCGGACGCTGGAAAGCACACTGGATTTCCATGCCAGGAGAACCTGCCAATGTGTATGGCGTCTACCACATGCGCAAGACGTTCGAACTGGATGAAGTCCCATCCCGTTTTATTGTTCATGTGACGGCTGACAATCGTTACAAGCTCTATTTAAACGGCCGTTTTGTCTCACTTGGACCTGCACGTGGGGATATCTATAACTGGAATTTTGAAACGGTCGATCTGGCTCCTTACCTGATAAAGGGAAAAAACGTGTTGGCAGCTGTGATCTGGAATTATGCCGAGCAGAAGCCGGTTGCACAGATCAGCTTTAATCAGACTGGATTCCTTCTACAAGGAAATACGGAGGTTGAGACTGTGGTCAATACGGATGCTTCCTGGCTGTGCATGAAGAACGAAGCCTATGCTCCTTGGCACAAGCCTGTCTTAGGCTATTATGTGGCGGGGCCTGGCGAACTTCTTTCTGCGTCGAAGTATCCTTGGGGATGGGAACAGTCTGCTTACGATGATAGTAAGTGGTTGCCTGCCCACACGGGAATCGAGGGAGGAGTGAAGGGATCGCGCGACTATCCTGGACGCCTGCTTGTTCCTTGTCCAATTCCCCCGATGGACTTGCTGTCTGAGCGTTTTGAGGCTGTGCGTATATCCGAGGGGGTGAAGATTCCTGCCGGATTCCTGAAAACAAAAACTTCACTGACGGTTCCTGCAAATAGCAAGGTGCATCTCCTGCTTGACAATGGCAAGCTGACAACGGGCTATCTTTCCCTTTTGTTTAGTCGCGGCAAGAATGCTGAAATTACGATTGCCTATGCCGAAGCTCTGTATGAAGGCAAGGAGCAGGGTACGACTAAATCTTATTCGCTTCCGGCAAAGGGAAACCGTGATGAGGTAGAAGGTAAAAGATTCATAGGGTATGAAGATAAAGTGATTGCCGACGGGGGCGAGGGGCGCGATTTTACCACTCTTTGGTGGCGTACGTGGCGTTATGTGGATCTGACGATCTCGACCGCTGACGAACCGCTTGTACTGGAAGATGTCTATGGTACGTTCTCTGCTTATCCTTTCCGATGCGAGATCGCTTTTTCTGCACCCGGACATGACGAGTTGAACAAGATGCTAGAGATAGGCTGGCGTACTGCACGTCTTTGTGCGAACGAGACTTATATGGATTGCCCTTATTACGAGCAGTTACAGTATTTCGGCGATACTCGTATCCAGGCGATGATTACCTTATATAATACGCATGATGCTTATATGGTGAAGAATGCAATCGAGCAGGGGAGGCAGTCGGTCGTAGCAGATGGAATTACGATGAGTCGCTACCCGTCGAGTTTACATCAGTTCATTTCTTCCTTCTCGCTTTGGTGGATTTGTATGGGACATGACTACTGGATGTACCGTGGGGATGAGGCTTATATGAAGACTTTGCTGCCTGCTTATCGTGGGGTACTTTCTTGGTACGAGCAGTGGTTGAAGCGAGATCATAGCCTAGGGTATGTACCGCATTGGTTCTTTGCCGACTGGGCTGCCGGTTTCCAGTCGGGCGAGCCTGTACGTGAAAAGGATGGGAATTCTGCTTTTCAGGACTTGGTGTATATCTTGACGCTCGAATCGGCTGCTGAAATGGAACGGGCTTTCGGCATCCCGTCGATAGCGGATCATTATACACAGATCGCTTCTGCGATTCGGGGAACGATCCGGGAGAAATACTGGGATGCTACCCGGGGATTGTTTGCCGATACTTATGATCACCGAAGTTTCTCGCAACATGTCAACTCGTTGGCTATACTGGCTGGTATCGTGACAGGCGAGGAGGCTACGAGGGTGATGGAGCGTACATTGAACGATTCGTCATTGATACAGGCGACAATCTACTTCCGTTATTATGTGCATCAGGCATTGAAGGTTGCCGGTATGGGAGATCACCTGCTCGACAATCTGCAGATTTGGCGAGACCAGATGGCATTGGGGCTAACAACTTGGGCGGAGATGCCCGAACCGACCCGTTCCGATTGCCACGCTTGGGGAGCCAGCCCTAACATTGAGTTTTTCCGTATCTTGTTAGGTATAGACAGTAATGCACCGGGCTTCAAGTCTATCCGTATCGCTCCGTCATTGGGTGACCTGAAAGAAGTGTCAGGTACGATGCCGCATCCAGTGGGTAGTGTGACTGCTTCCTACAAACTCGATAAGAAGGGTAAACTGACGGCACGTCTTATATTGCCGACGGGTACGGATGGTGTTTTCGTTTGGAAAGGAAAAGAATATCAACTCAAATCCGGTGAACAGGTCTTAACGGTAGAATAGGTTATCAGGCTTCCCCTTATTGTTTAAAGTGATCCTGAAAACAGAAAAGAAGCTCGAATCAAGTTGCATTTGACATACTTTTTTTCGGGCTTAAAAGAGATTGAAAAACGATTTATCCCGTAAGATGCGCAGATAATTACCATGACGACCGTCTTCATTGCTATGAAGTCCGACTTTGTGTATGACGAGTTCGGCACTTCACGGCGATGAAGACGGTCGTCGTATTGATGAGGACCGTCGTCATGGAGATGAGGTGTCTGGTCCCTCAAAAATAGCCACTATTTTCTAACCTGTTTCCGTACGGTCTCCCTGTCCGGATCCAAATATTCGATTCTCCGAAAGTTAAGGTTTATCGGAATGTGTAGGATAAGGGAGGCTTGCTTGACAAAATATATGGTTTTGAGATGAGGTAGGCAGGTCTTTTATGCGTATGTCACAAAAAGCAGGATTTTAGCAGAGAAAAGTCAATTTGAAATCATCCGTTTTGAGGATCGAAATAGAAAAACAGTAGGTTATTGTAAAAAATGCTGTATCATTTCTCGCACATGCGTACCATATAATAATATCTCATTTCAGATAAAGAACGTATAAAAAAGTTTTCAAACCATTTGGAAGTTTGTATTAGAAGAATTACTTTTGCACCCGCATTCGAGCGAGAAG
>NZ_JAHPXO010000065.1:0-8786 GCF_019041495.1 Parabacteroides sp. MSK.9.14 | reverse complement strand
GAAGGACATACATATTGGTCAACACAAACCCATGCAACGCTTGATGTAAAAGAGCTATCTGGATATGTATACATACATGGCACTTGATCTCGAACTTTTCCCGGTTCTACCGGTTGACCTGGATATATTGTTGTATCAAAATCACCAGTTACCGCAGCCAAAACCTGGACTGCCAAATTATCTGCCCAACCATAATCATCCAGCGCATACTGGAGATTTATTCCCATACCGAGGAGTAACATCAATGCTCCTATTAACAACACAGCTTTTTTCTTTAATTGTACCATCTTTCTAGTTTTTAATTTGTTCATACTTCAATCGCTATTTTCACGACCTTCTATATCTTTTTCTCTGGAATCACCCTTGTAGAAATTATGCAAATAATACTTCACGGTGTCCGTGTCCTTCCATTATTTACTGTAATGATGGGTATAGTAAAATAAAGGCTATAGAAAAGAATTGATAAAAACAACAGGAATTTTGAAAACACACGACACTTTTTTTTCTAGCCAACCAGTGATTTGATATGAAACTAACAACAAAATACCCGACAGGGACAAATAAAGGTAACGATCAGCAACTATTCCCAAACGAGGCATTGCAACAATATGTAACGACAGCAACAAATGAATATAATTCTTTACGTTGCTCTTCTGAAAGTATAAAATTTCCATGACGTACTATTTTATTAAATCTAACTTATAAGATTATGTTCTATTTTTCAAATATCGATACAAAGAGCTTTTACTTACACTTGTAGCCTGTTCTATTTCAGAAATTAAGTAATCCTTACTATCATACATCTTTAATGCAAGTTCTATTTTTTGTTGGGTCGTTTGGGGCGTCCGCCTTTTCTTCCTCTTGCTCTTGCGCTTGATAGGCCTTCCATTGTTCTTTGGCGGATTATATCACGGTCAAATTGACTTATTCCGGCAAATATTGTAAACAATAGTTTCCTTTGCGGTGTTGTTGTGTCAAGCCATGGCTCTTTAAGAGATTTTATATCTGCATGTTTGGAGTGAATTATTTCAACTATCCCAAACAAGTCTTTTACAGAGCGTCCTAATCGAGTCAATTCCGTTATTACCACAGTGTCACCAGTTCTAAGCATATCTATCATTCGATCCAGCTCAGGTCTTTCCTTTTTTGAGCCTGTAATTTTTTCCATAAATATACGCTCACAATCATATTCGGACAATTGATCTAATTGCCTATCCAAATTTTGGTCATTTGTACTAACACGTGCATATCCTATTTTCATAAATGACAGTTGGTCGTTCAATGCCCATAGGGTCTGGCTCCGTTCCGCTCCCGTAAGCATATTCTCCTTGCCTCCCTTTGCCACGGCATCACGGAGCAGGGAGAATACCGTCACCAGTTCGGTTGCGGTCTCGATATACAGGTTGTTCATGCTCATTGCGGCGACAATGCCCTGTGGATTGTCGCTGATGGCTTTTTTCAACTTGCATAGCGAGATAAAAATCCTCACACCGTCATTGTACAGGTGGGTACAGGCTTTCAGCGAGGATGCGAAACCGCTTGCCGTTTTAAGGTAGCTGTTGTATTTCTTCTCCCACTGGCGCATCTGCTCGAACTCTGCGGCAATGGTATTCTGCAAAAGGGCGGTTTTCTTCTGCCCGTCCATCTGGTCTTTGACTTTGCCGAGAATCAATTCGTTGCCTTCTGCCAATGCCACATATTCCAACGGATTGGTCGTGACAATCTGCGCCTTCGCCGTGACAGACAAGATGATGCCGAATAGGAGCATCGCTATTTTAATGATTGGTGATCTCATAGATTCCTTTTCGTTGTTTGTTAAACTCTACACGCTCTCTGATAATATCCACGATATTGATTCGTTTGGGCAGACCTGTCAATTCCAGCTTGGGCGTGGTCCTGTCCATAGACAACACCGTGACAGTCTTTAGCCCGAAAATCTGCTGCAATAGGCTCTGCTGCTCGTGGAAGTCCACCACACGGTACAATTCGATGTAACCGATACTGCGTTGGAACACGCCATGCTCGGCAGTCAGCTGTTCGCTACCGATGTGATAGCGTATGCGTTTCAGGTATATAAGCCGGTAAATCAAAATGAGGGAAAGGAGAACGGCAAAGAGGGTGGCGATAGATGCAAGAGGGGCGTTCTCCATTCCTCCATAGACCAGTCCCACGGGACAAAGCAACAGCAAGGGCAGTTCGTCAATGAAGAACTGTGCCGTTTGCGGTCGTAGCGAAATCTCTCTGTATATCGGTTGTTGCATGGCTCTTATCTGTGTATATTTGGTTGTCGGTGTTCTTCTTCCTTGTCGGTTGCATACCCTGTGGTACCGAGTGGTGCTCCCAATGGGACAATCGCGTCCTTGATGCTGTCAAGGTATTCCTCGCTTGTCTTGCCAAGCAGGGCATCGTTCCAGTCCTTGTAACAGGGCATCAAGGGAAAGACTTTTATACGGTCGGAATTGATGTGCATGGATTCCGCTATGGCTTGGAACTTTTTCACGAACTCACGCCCGGCACTGTCGTTGTCGAAACACAAGTAGTGGTTTATATCCGGAGTGACGGAAAGCATACCGCGAATCTGCATATCGGTGGGAGTGCCGCCCGTGGAGACGAACACGCTTTTCTTGGAAAGGTCTGGGTTGTCCCGAAAACCATTCCTGTGTATCTGGTAGAAAGCCATTGCGTCGTAGGCACTTTCAAACCACGCAACGCCGCCTGCCTTTTGTAAAGGTTCATCGCTGAAATTGGCTATCCACAAGCCCTCGCTGCTGTTGCTGCCCTCGGCTTTGCCCTTGTAACTTCCGCTACCGTCCATCTTGGGACGGCCGCGTTCCTCCAGTCCTGCAATCTTGTCCGGCTCTTTGGGAAGTACCAGTGGAAAGACAAGGTTGGCATACGCCAAACCGTCTGAACGGTGTCTGGTAGCCAGGAAGAAATGGTCGGCAAAAGCCCGTTGTGTGAAGATGTCGATGCCACGGTTCTTGAAATAGGGATAAAAACGTTTGTGGGTCTCTCTGTCTTTCACGTCAAAACGGTGGATGTCGTAATCATCCAGCCTGAACGGAGTGTTCTCCCGTCTGGGTTGGATGATGCGCAAAGGTCTGTCATTGATGGGTTGGTTCAACAGCCTGTTGCAGACAAGGTTGACCAACCTGTCTGGAGAGACGCCGTTCCGGTGTTCCGCAAACTTCTCCGGGAATGCCTTGATAAAGGATATGATATTATAGAGCTTTTGCTGTGGTGGCTGGAAACAGCATTTGCCGTTCGGCGTGACGATGAACTTGTCACCCCGGATACGTGTGCCGTTACTGTCCATACGGATATAGGACGGATAACGCAAGCCGTCACGCTTGTTCAGGTGATAGCCTGCGTCCATCAGTATATCCTGAATGTCCAGCCGTTGCAGGAAGTCATCGTATGTCAGTTCTCCGTTTGCCATCTGTGTGTTCCTTTTATTCCTTAAAATCCTCTGCGCATCTCTGCCACCTCCTTGTTCATCTGCGCTTCAAAGTTCCTTGCAGCCACATCCATCGGCGAGTCCACTCCCGGCTTGAAATAAGGACGGGGTGCGGAACTGAAACGCTCTCCGTAAAATTCCGGACAGGGATGGTGCAGCCCGTGGGCGACATCCGACAGCACTACAGCACCTGCGGCAAGTGCGGCGAATATCTTTGTCCCCAATCCGCTGCTCATTTCGGGACGGGTCTTCATATCCACTTCGTTGAATATCTTGGAAAAGAGCTTCATGCGGTGGTAGTCATCGACTGCCAGGAACTTGTCGTACTGTTTCTGGCTGATTTCATGGGTGATGGGTTCTCCGTTGATAATGGCGGTCATCTTGTATTTGCCCTCTGTTTCTGTTGGTTGTACAGCGATGGCTTCCACTTCCACCTCACGTCCGTGTTCTCCTTCCCGGTACCAGCCTTTGTTTTCGTTGATGTATGACAAGTCCCGTCCTTCAATCAAGGCTCCTTCTTGTGGCTCTCTGATGATATGTTCGTCTTCTTGCAGTACCGTCTGTTCGGTAGAGTGCGGTGCAAGGCTGTTATCGGATTCCAATGGCAGGAGCAAGTCCTGTTCCTGCCGGTTCCGCATAGCCAGATCCTGCTCCACTTCGGGGTGCAGGGCAATGCTGATGCGCTCCTTGCTGTTCAGCGATTCCAATGTGACTTTATCGGAATAGTCATTTTGAATGACATTGTTCAGAATCTCCAGGCGTTTCTCAACCGGATGCTCTTCAATGGAATTGGAGGTCAGTGCGGATAATTCCTCTTCGGTCAGGTCATAGACCATATCGGCACTGACTTTCTCCGACTGGACGGTCAGAGTCCCGGCTTCCGTATCCACGATGATGCCGTGTGAGGACAGGCATTCCTGCCACTTCTCATTGGAGAAATAGACGGGTGAGGTAATCAGCTCCTTGTAGGGCTTTGCAGGTTCTTCGCTTCTTGGCTTGTTTACCATCGAGGTGATGACTGCCTGCAAATCCTGCAAGACATCCTGTCGGACTGGCTGTACCGGCTTTTGTGGCTGCCGATGCCCTTTGTAGTAGAATCCGTAACCGCCGGATTGCATCTCACCGGGTTTCATTCGTCCGTCCGGGCGTTCTGCCATCATAGGTGTATCTGCATAGAAAAGCCGGCCGCCGACCCTGCGCAAGTGATAGCCTTCCTGCTGTCTGGGAGTCCATCCGAGGAAAGGGGGCGGCATACCGTACCTGCCGACCCTGCCATACTCACCGATGCCGATACGGTAGCCGTGAAGTCCCATTGCCACCCTGCCGTTGGCATTACGGGCATGGACAAAGTTGCGTGGCAGCTCAAAGTCATTCTTTACTATCTCCGTAAAGGTGTTGTATGCCTTTTTGTTGGCATGGTTTGTCCCCCAGTCGGTAAGAGCTAAAAACTGCTGCTTGCTGATGGGGTATCGCAAGAGCGGAGAGTCGTGCCCCTGTACTACCAACTGGTAGCTGTCACCCACAGGTACGACATGGGCTTGCATACCGTTGCGCATCAAAAGAGCGTACATTTCGGGTTGCAAGTCCGGTCTCATCGGGTTTGTGTTGGTTCGTATTGCCATAGTCCGTGTTTATGCTTCACCGCTTTCCATAGCGGCTTCTAATTGTTCACTCTTGTAGTGGACGAATTGCTCGGCTGCCGCATCATCAATCGTGAGCGAGTGCGCTTTGCAGTATTCCACCAGTTCTTCCTGCCATTCGGCAGAAAAGTGGTTGACGTAATCCAGCCAGCCGTATTCTCCGCGCTCCATCTTCTCGATGAGCACTTCTTCGGGATAATAGGTGTTTTGTGCCATAATTACAGTGTTTGAAAGGTTTTACTTGTGAAGTCCTGCACCCATATTGCGTTGGGCACTCTTTTTCTGTTCGTTCCAGAGTTCTTCCGTGTATTGCTCTTCCGGGATATAGTCGAGATTGCCGTTATCGTCCATCATCCAGCAACCGTAACAGCCGAAGGTGTATTTATCCCATTCTCTTTTGGTCTTCTCGCTCCATTTCTTGGCGTCTCCCTGACAGAAGTGGATGCCGTCCTTCTCGTACAGGCTGATTCCGACCGTTACAGGTTCGTCTTGCATTACAAAGGTCAGCGGTTCGCCCTGTTGCATCACCTTGATTTCGGCATTGCTGAGTTTCAGTTCTTCTGCCATCACCTGTAGGTTCCGGGCGATGACCTGCGTGGGGACGGACATGACCTGATTGGTCTCGGTATCGATCTGCACGAATGCCTTTGTCTTTCGCCCGTCAGCCGTTACCGTGTCGGCAAGAATGACTTTACCGGAACAGAGCTGCTTCTGTTGTTCCTCACTGTATTTCTCCAAGGAGAATTTCTTCAGCACCGGATAGAACACGACATCGGCTTCTCCGTTCTCCTTGCGCACGAAAGCGAATCGGCTACGGTCGGTGACCGTGTTCCCGTTCTCATCGTTTACCGTTTCTAACAACGACATGATTGACGAATTCTTGAAGAAAGAGATGGGTGATATAAAAAATGCCCGAAAGTCGAAGAAACCTGACATTGACATGATATCTGGCAAGCAGGGCTTTATAGCAGGCTACAATGTCGAGATCAATAAAGGAATATACAGTAAGGATGGAGAGCATAAGACGCTTACTGACAAATAAGTCTGATGAAATGAACACCTATCACACTGAACCCCGACCTGGATGCAGGAAATTCGCTCCCTGCGGTAAAATATCCCTCCATAAATGCCGCAAGTACAAAGGCAAGTTGGAAGAATGCAAGGGATGCACGTTAGTTAAACGCAAGGCAAAGACCATAACATATGTTCAGATTGGTCAGAAAGTATGTCCACACTGTGGGAGGTCATTGCCTTTACATCGGTTCTATACTCGAATTATCAAACATAACGATAAGGAATATCACTGCCTCACATCATGGTGTAAGATGTGCATGAGTGAAGCGGCAAAAATTAGAAACCAAATAAAAATAAGAAATAGCTATGAAGAAAATAGTTCAATTGGATGAATACGAATATAACAAGTTGGCGGAACTTGCTAAACTCAATGAAGAACAGATAAACCAGAAAGCTGCCGATTTGTGGGAGAAAAAAGGAGTCGCAGAGATTGAGATAAATATAGAGACCGGCCATGATACCCGCCATGTTTTTCGCATAGATTGCAGACCGTATATCAAGTATCGGTCTGAAAGGTTCTTTATTCCCGACAAGTTGAGAGAAAGATTCAGAAAGATAGTCAAGAGTGAGTTGAATAATTCCGTTGAACAGAAGTTCGGCAAGGCTGTAGATATGATCAATATATGCAACAACAAAATTGATTCCGTGAATAAAACGCGATTTTTATGGATGCTTGTTGCAGCATCCGGATGGGCAGTGGCCGCTGTTACACTGCTATGGTATTTTACGAAGTAAGGCAACCTACAAATTATGGATACTAATCTTACCATTGAGCAAATCCACCTTGCCCTCCGGAACAGTGGGTCCCGCTTAATTGGAGAAGTATCATCTGACCCCGAATCTTTATTTCCCTTTTGGGGTTGTATAACTATCTGGCTTATAATTAGTATCTTTACATTGTTTCAAAGAGGAAACTTAATCAGGAACCTACTAAAAAACTTATGGACATAAAGACAATAGAACGTGAAGCTGTATCTTCAGCAGTGATTGATTTCGGAATCTTTAATTCCGAGAAGAACGATTATTATATCAAAGGATTCCTAACCGGTGCCCTCTGGCGCATCAACTCAGTTTGGCATGAACCGTTCGAACATCCGGCAGACGGCCAGTATTTGACTATCCTAAGACAGGGAGATCAGATACTTTCGGAAATCGCTCCTTGGAAAGACGGTAAATATCATGGCAAGGTACACTCACAGATCTCCAGCAAAGGATACGAGGTGATTAAATATGCAGACGTATGCGATCTGATTCCGGAAATGAAGGGTATCGATTTGAATATGTCTGACAGATCCGCAGAGTCTGATTCGAATGGCAAAGAGAAAATGGTAGAGAAAAAGATTCATAGAATCCTGATATGTCAGATAAATGAAGAGGTGAATCTGAACGAAACGCTGCTTAACCAAGGATTCGACAGTCTGGATGTCGTGGAAATCTGTATGAAAATAGAGAATGAATTTGATACCTCTTTCGACTTCAACTGGGTCAACGACGAAACGACAGGTTCGGAGATTATCAATTATGTGAATCAAACATTAGCCAACAAATAAATGGAATATGGAAAGATTTGAAATAGATAAAGAATCAGCAAAATATGCTGAACATAAAACCACTTTCAGAAAAGAGGTATTGAAGGAGGTCAACAATGATGACTACGAGCGCCGGCGTTCTGATTGTAGAGAGGATTTCAAAGCTGGTGCTGAATGGGCAATTAAATCCTTGCGTAAAAGTCTTTAAAAGAAAAAGAGATTTAGAAACTAATAAAGGGGAAAGATGGATATGGAAAAGCTGAAAGTTTATTACGGGTGGTCTAAGATAAATGCAGTACGCAAGAAACGCTCACTTTCTGTCATGTTTGAAAATGACCTCTCATGTCGCAGGGACAGAGGACAGCGCGTGCTGTCTGCAACTCAGGATACGGTGTTTGTGAGATATCAGGATGAAGAAGAAATGACGGACGCCAAAGCCCAGAACCGCATTTTCACCGGATACGACTTGTTTCTGGATGAGAAACCGTTTAACGGCAGTCTGGAGCTTTTATTGGAGTCAAACAGCGAAGCGGATAAGAACCACGTATCCAAGAACATGCGCGAGCGTATCACCGAAGCTCTTCGGAAAGCGTTCATGCTAGCCAATCCTGACTATAGAGAACCTGGCGGCCAGTTAAGCCTGAAATTCGGTGAATGACAATTTTGTTGTTCACTTGTGGGCACCCTGCCCGGAAGCCAACACCGGCTTCCTATGTAGTTTAATATATAATCCTATAAGAATTAAAATTGATAGAAATGGGGAAATTAGCTTACCGCTGCAAACGGCCACACAACAAACCATTATGGCTTTTGCGCATTCAGTGTGACATATCTGTGGATTTTATCAATGAAGAGTATTCGGAAGAAGTTCTGCCGGAACTTAAACAGTATATTGATAAAAAGATTCTGGATTTGGTTTAAGCAGGAGGAATCAAACGGAGTTTTGTCACTACTATGCTGAAAAAGGAGGGACAGAAAACCGTGTTGTGGATTGTCCGTAATGATATTCCACTCCAGCAATATTATATAGAGGGAGTAACTCCCTAAAAATGGTGTCCGCTTCAATGGTAAAGTAGGGTTGTAAGT
>NZ_JAHPXO010000064.1:0-8801 GCF_019041495.1 Parabacteroides sp. MSK.9.14 | reverse complement strand
AAAGAAATAACCCGGCAAACATACCGGTGATTAAAAGATTCTTTGTGTTCATGTTGTTATTTTGTAAATGAGATCTGCTGGTTTTTCCCTTCTTTTATTCGGGAAACTAATTTGTATGTATCCGTTTTCACTTTCCCCTTGACAAATTCCGGGATATTATACGATTTGGTGAGAAATGTATAATATTCCGTTGATTTCTGAGGCAGGACGAACGGCTTTGAGAGAACGCCTCTTTCACCGACATGAGCAATGAAAGGACGTGTGTACAAGCCGTCCAAACGACGGCTGCTGAATACCACCCACTTGCTGTTGGACGACCAGGAATGATAACTGTCCGTATCAGGGCTGTTCGCTTCTTCTGTTGGAACTTGCGCACCCGTGCTCAGGTCGAACATGCACAGATCCGCATCTTTGTGCCAGATAGGGAAGGTTCCGTAAGATGTCGTTGTACAAAGCAGATATTTTCCGTCTGGCAAGACACGGGGAAACAAAATGCTTTGCCCTTCTGTTTCCGCTTGAAAGATCGTGTCGACAACAGAACCGAAAGTCCGGCTTTCAGGATCAAAAGAAACGCGGCAAAGGCTATAACGAAGGTCACGCAATTCGCCCGGAACTTTCAATGCCGGGGCGGAACAGAAGTAAAGTTGTTTTCCATCCGGTGAAAAAGTCGGGAATGTTTCAAAATGTTTCTTTGAGAATAGTGCTTGAGTCGTGACGATTTCCTGTTTTTCTACATCGTAGACAACTACATCCGATGCCTTGTCATATACTTCTGTACGATGTACCGGATGCGTATCCTGGGTTGTATTATTGATGGAAAAAGCAACAAACTTTCCCGAAGGATGCCAGGAAGGGTAGACCAATGCCGATATCGTCCGATCGGTTTTCGTATCGAGCGTTTCTATCCGGTCGCCATCCACAAACACGGTACAGCCATACTTTGCACGGACATGGAACAGCATTTTGTCCGGGTCCTGCATGCAAAACGAATGGCAGTTCATGCAATTATTATCCGTCAGGCGGTTTTCCAGAATCGGTTCCTGATCGAAAGAGGATAATTCGCGTTGATAGATTCCCATCTCGTTCCATAGCTGGTAACCGGGATCGATCAGGCGGTAAGCGATATACGGATCGATCGGGTCTTCGGAAACCCGGATATGAAACGGAAGAAAGGCATTCCATTTCCCTTTTTCTTCTGTCAGGACAGATACCTCTACCTGTTTTCCTTTTGCCGCAGTCAATAACTTTTCCCAGTCTGTATTGGGAATGGAAAAGGCTCCGTTGGAGGCGTAAACGGTAAATGCATATCCTTCGGTTGTAAATACCGCGCATGCTTTCCCTTCCGTTTGCACGGCAAAATTCAAAGGTGCGATCGATTGCGGTATGGTTACGTCAATATAATCCGGATAGATGGCCGGCAGTTCATCTATCTGCCCGGAGACGGCAGGTGGCTGGTTGGAAGAACATCCTTCCAACAACAAAAGGAATATGCAAAAAAGCAATTGTTTCATTTGTCCATCATATTAAACATATAATAGTACCAATACGTTTTGCCATACTCGGAAGCCAAAGCGACCGCAGGATTCTGCCCCGAACGGGAAATATCTTGCACTTTCTGCATAAAAGCGATCGCTCTGTTCCTTACTTTGATGCTCACCCCATGCTCTAACCAGAAGTGCGGATCATTGGGACTGCAAATCACGATTGCCTCCTGCTGGCATTCCGTCATATCGCGCCAGGCGGGAGAACGGTACAAGCTCTCCTGCAAGGTTTTATAAGTTTCAATATGTTTGTTCAACAGTAAAAACGAAGTCAAATATGCTAATCCTGCTTTATTATCCGGACAAGCCGGGAGCAAGTTTATTAATGAACTGACAGGATCTGTATATAGTTTTGCAGCAGAGGCTTCGGCCTTCCAACAGCGACGTTTCATTCCTAAAATTTTATCTTCCTCGACTGCTTTATCATTGTAAAGAAATCGACGGTGAGCAGTAGCCCAATCCTTATAGAACCAAGTCTTTTCCAACAATTGAATATATTTATCCGCAATCGGATAGGACCCTGTTATCAGATTTGTCTCTATCAGCCTTTTCAACATCCGCGGATTACCGGAAGAACGAGAACTGACAAACGCTTCAAAAGCGAATTTTTGTGCTGCGCTTATTATTCCCATACAATAATACAGATCACTATGCAGTTGTGCTGTATAGATCGACTGATCCCAATGTAGCATCAAGGTTTCAATACCGTGTTGAGGATAATCTAACAATCTCTCTGAAAGCTGGCCTTTATGTGCCAAAGCTAAGTTTAAACCGCACATTCGGCGTTTAGACAATACATCATGATTAAATTCACTGATAACAAGGTCCCACTGTTCCGTCCGGAGCAAATAGTCCTGCTTCATGGAATGCTGTGCATCCAATTTCCCAAAATGAAAGATACCTTGATAGACCAATAGAAACATGATTGCCCATTGTGTCCCTTCCCATATACATTTCCCTTTTAGAGAAACGGGTTCTTTGTATCGTTTCAAATAAGCAACCAGAAGCATTGTCATAGGTAATGCATACCATGCATAATATATCCCGGATACTGTTTGTAGTGGATTACAATAAGCCTCTGGTAAAAACGCTAAAGTTAAATTTCTACTATATCCTAAGTAAGTACCTGCAATTGCTGAAAGTGCGGCAATCAACAAATAAATAATACTAATATATTTTTTCTTTCCATTGGTTAAAAACTCAAAGAACAATGCCGATATAGCAAATAAATGTACGATAGGACCTGCTATTCCATATAAAATAGGAATGATGCAAATGCCATAAATAAATTTTATTCGTGTTTTTATGTTTGTATATAGCCATAGAAAAAGCAATAAAAATAAATAAGCAATAGTTCCTTGTTCATAATAATCATAGTCTAAACTAATAATTAGTAAAGATAGCCAGGGTAACAGGAAAATAAGAGGTAAATCGTTTCGTGAGTTAATCTTTTTCAGTATTAATGATGATAATAAAGCCACTAAAGTTAAAAGTAGAGCAGAAATGATAGGTCCTGTCCAAAATACCACATAGAATTGAGAGAGAAATTCCGATATATAAATAGCAACACCACCAGCCTGCTTCAGTGTTTCAGTTAGGTACTGTGATGTAAATTGAAACATTTGTAGCTGTTCCTTAAAAGGGAATAAATAGCAGAAGAAATAATAAAAGACTATTATTTGACTAATAAATAAAAGAATATTTAATATTAAGTCTTTCTTGTTCATATAAAATCCCGTTTTGAGCATCTACTGTATACATGCCAGATTTCGGAACATTTATGATGTATGTAACTCTCTATATATTCTATAGGATTGTAATATAAACGTCCTATTAGCCAGCAGACAATAAGATAAGTAATATATTCTCATTATATTTTATTGAGGGAAATAAAGAGGGAAGGCTAACCTTCCCTCTTGTATGAGATTTATTCCCAACCCGGATTTTGTTTTAGAAGAGAACCATGGCTTGCAGACAATGTAATCTGACTTGTTGGGATAGGATAGTACAGACGCTTGTCGTTTCCTGTCCATTTACGGCCGGCTTCGTTCAAACTTTTACCAGAATACATGCGGATATAAGTTTTACCATTATATTCGATTAAATCACGGGCTGTTGATCCTTCGAATACTTCAGGTTGGTATAACGCTTTTACTTTATCTGTAACACGCATGCCTAGATATGTTTTAGGATTTTCGAATAGTTTCATCGCATTCCAACGCATGATATCATCATAACGGAAACCTTCCAAAGCCAACTCGATACGACGTTCACGGCGGATTTCATATAACAACGGAGTTATAGAATACCCATAATCAACCGGATTCAGATCGGCTACTGGAGATACTGTTAAATGTTTCATCTCAACACGGTCGCGCAATTTATTAATCGTCTCATCCAAAACAGCCTGTGTGCATTCACCTAATTCGCATTTGGCTTCAGCGTAGATCAGCAGGATTTCTGCGTAACGGAAAACAAACCAGTCGTAAGAAGATGTTTTCACTGCATCTTGTTGGCTCTGGCTTGCTGACACTAGTTTGATAGGTGAGTATCCTGTGGCAGTCCCGGTTAATCCCGGAGCTGAATGGACATTTGTTCCTGGTTCTTCAGACGGACTAAATTCCTTTTTATCATCAATACCGGAATTTACTACACGCATACCATTGCTTTTGACCGTATATGGACGATATTTACTGTCTATAATCTGATACATACGAGGATCGCGGTTTGCCATTTCATCATCCAGTGTTTCATCTCCCTTGTATTCACTACTGTTTGCAATAGGCAAACCGTCCTTGCAAAGGAATGATTCTGCAAAATCTTTAGAAAGGCCGACTCCTCCACCACGAGCGAGATTATGAGTCAATACGTCTGCTTCGAAAACACGTGCTAAAATACATTCTTTATTAGTCGTTAAATCCTCTTGTGTAAACTGGTTTGCATAATACAAGGGATAATCGGCAAAAGCAGACTGGTTTGCTCCGGCATCCGAGCCTTGTACGATATCGTAAAGACCACTATCCATCACTTCTTTGGCAAGAGTCGCCGCTTTTTGTAATAATTCCTGAGATGTAGGTGATGTCGAAACATTATGATACTTTTTATATGTTCCATAATGTAGGCAAACACGTGCTAAAAATGTACGAGCGGCATCTTTATGTAAAGCACCTACCTCTGCTGCACTTTTTTCCGGTAACCATTCAATTGCAAATTCCAGATCTTCGATAATTTTCCCTAGTACAAAGTCACGGTCGTCACGTGCTTTATACAATTCGTCAATATCGGCAGTTGTCAAATCCTTTTCATACCAAGGAACATCTCCAAATGTCTTGATTTTATCGAAATAATCGAAAGCCCGGAAAAAGCGAATTACGGCAACAACCGGATTTACTTCAGATTCTGTCGCATTT
This sequence comes from Parabacteroides sp. MSK.9.14, assembly GCF_019041495.1. NCBI lineage: Bacteria > Pseudomonadati > Bacteroidota > Bacteroidia > Bacteroidales > Tannerellaceae > Parabacteroides > Parabacteroides sp. MSK.9.14. The sequence continues at coordinate 3,850 of NZ_JAHPXO010000064.1, read as the reverse complement.
ACCCGTTGGTAACGAGTCATAAAATAGTTTAGATTACGAATATTGTTCCAATACCATTTTGAATCGAAATTTGCTTCAGAAGGTATTACCCATTCGTTGAACAACCATTGGTCGGGAGAAGCGACCAGACGATTGTCACTTCTTTCATCAAGAGTATTTAAATCATCCAAATTTTCACTTCCATCTGCCCTTAAACCTTTTCCTGTCAGGTTCATGTAAAAGCCTTTGGCATAATTTTCCAAATCGCTAACTGTATTCCAGTAGCTATTGTCGGTAATGCTGTCTTTTGGATTGAGGTCTGTCACGTCACAAGCCGTAAATCCTCCTAACAAACCAAGACTTAATCCTAATAAGATATGTTTAGTTTTCATTGTCATCTTTCGTTTTTTACAGTGTTAAATTTAATCCAATTGCAACTTTTCGATTAATCGGGTATGTCATTCCTCCCAATGTTTCGGGATCGAAGGCATCGTTCAGAGGAGTGATAGTGAGTAGGTTTTCTCCTGTCACATATAATCTCAAACGAGAAATGCCCCACTTTGTCGTTAGATTCTTCGGAATTGTGTAACCTACCGTCAAATTCTTCAAACGCCCGTAAGCTGCACTTTGTAAATAACGGTCACTTGTGACTCTGTTACCGCCATTTTGCCATCCTGGTCTTGGAAAATAAGCATCTGTATTTGTTTCTGTCCAATAATCAAGGGCCGGAGTATATGGAACATCCCATTGGCTGGTGAATCCCCAGAACTGAGCGCCACTCAACATATAGTCACGTTTTCCTGTTCCTTGCCAAAACATCTCGAAATCGAAGTTCTTATAATCAAATCCAACGGTAATACCAAATTGATAACGAGGTGTTTTATTACCTATGATGCTCTTATCACCCGGGTTATAGATTGTTTCTTCCCCTTTTGTGATTTTACCATCATTATCTAAGTCTTCGTATTTTACATCACCCGCACCCCATTTTCCAGCATAAAGTTCGCTTTGGTCTATTGTTGCAGCTTCATCGTCTGATTGGAAAAGGCCGTTTGAGTGATATCCCCAAATCTCACCAATCTTTTGTCCTACATAATATTTACCATCACCATCACTTTGTGAATAGAAACCTGCGTCATTTCCAGCATATTTGGTAATAGTCGCCTGATAGTCAGACAAAACACCTTTTACCCAATAAGAAAATCCATTTTCTAATCGATCATTCCATCCTAAAGAAAGTTCCCAGCCTATGGTCTTCATGTCAGCAGAGTTACTTTTAGGAACACTGGCGCCCAATGTTGCAGGTAAAGTTGCTCCGGCTACCAACATGTCTTTTGTATTTCTACGATACCAGTCAAATGTTCCCGTCAGTCGATTATTCAGAAATGAAGCATCAAAACCGAAGTCCATTTGAGTGACTGTTTCCCAAGTAAAATCAGGAGCGACAAGCCCCGGTGCTTTTACAATAACAGGTTTGGAGCCGTTAATCAAATAATTGTAGGAAGAATTCGTCCCATATGTTGCTAAATATGGGAAATTACCTAGATCATCCATTACCTGATTTCCCAATGAACCATAAGAACCACGGATTTTCATATCATTCCACCAACCTTTTAACGGCTGCCAGAAATTTTCTTCTGAGATACGCCATGCTGCGGAAACAGATGGGAAGAATGCATAACGATGATCTTTTGCAAACTTGGATGAACCGTCATAACGGCCGTTAACTTCGAGTAGATAACGTTGTTTGTAATTGTAATTGAAGCGGAAGAAGAAACCATTAATTGCCCAATATGTATCTTCTGAAGACATGCTTTGTTCACCTGTCGCCAAATCCAAGTCAGGAATATCTTCAACAATCAGATTGGTACGTTTTGCATTATATTTTTTGTTGGATTTCTTTTCTTGGTTATAACCGGCCATAATCTTAAAGTTATGCGTATTTTCTAAAAATGATTTAGAATATTCTGCAAATGCATTGAATGCATAGTAGTAATCTTCATTTGTAGTATAATTTGCATAACTTGGCTTTGTCCAACCATAAAGAGCTTCTGTTCCAGCTACAGCCGTATAATCTGTAAATGTCCGTTGAACCTCTGATGCATTCTTGCTATAAATATTATATGTATAATCAGCATTGATAACCAATCCTTCCAAAGGAGTGATTTTTACAGCACCTGTCAACCATAAATCGTTGATTTTATATTTGGTATATCCGCCTAAATCTCCTACAGCAGCGGGATTTGTGTTCCCGTTCTGACCTGAATAGTTGTTAATACCTTCTTCTTTATAGATATAATCGCCTGAAGTTTGGATACCTAAGTTAGAATCATTGATGGCTGCTGCGCCAGGACTATAAACGAGTCTTCCTGTATGGCCAAAACGTACAGGCATTAACGGGCTTAAGTCATTTTTCAACATACCTCCATAGGCATCGATTCCTGCTGTAGAGTTGGTAATGGGGTGATCCTCTGTTGAATAATTATCTGCGATTTTGGCACTGACCTGCAACCACTTTGTCAGTTGTGAAGAAAGATTCAGTGTCGCATTAAATTTCTTGTAATTATCATCAGCTGTTTTTAAAATACCATTCTGGTCAGCAAATCCGACAGAGCCGTAATAAGTTGTTTTTGAGTCTCCACCACTAATGTTTACATTATATTGTTGAGAGAAACTTGTTTTGTACAATTCATTAAACCAATCAGTGTTGCCACAATAAATCCATCGACTTTGATCTTGCGACTGATCGAAATATTCTGAATACTTATAAGAGCCATCCATATATTTCTTTACATAGTCTAATTGTCCTGGAGTGATCAAGGAACTCATCCCGCTATTGGCGGCAGCAATATCTCTCATTTCCAGATACTCCAAAGAGTTGATATTGTGCATCCTTAATGCAGGGCTCTGCCAATAACCACTTGCTGATACGGAAATCTGAGGTTTTTGTTCACTTTTACCTTTCTTTGTTGTAATTAAAATAACGCCATAAGCAGCGCGGGCACCGTAGATAGCAGCAGATGCGGCATCCTTTAAAACAGAAATAGACGCGATGTCCTCCGGATTAACAAGGTTGGCATCCATTTGAACATTATCAACTAACACTAAAGGGCTACCACCGTTAATCGAGTTGTTACCGCGAATATTAAAGTCAGAGCTACTACCAGGAGCACCACCTTTACTCATGGTGACGTTTAAGTTTGGAACAACACCTTGTAATCCTTGTCCAACATTTGTTATAGGACGGTTTTCTAGTACATCACCGGCAACAGCTGCCACAGCACCTGTCAAATTCTCTTTTTTCTGTGTACCGTAACCTACTACTACTACTTCTTGTAGCGCCTGGGTATCTTCTTTTAATGTTACAGGGATTGACGGTTGTCCTGTATAGGTTATTTCCTGTGTTGCGTATCCAATGTAAGAAATTTGAATAATATCTCCTTTCTTCAAATTTTCCAAAACAACTTTGCCGTCCATGTCTGTCACATTTCCGTTGGTTGTTCCTTTTACAACAACTGAAGCTCCGATCACAGGGCCGAACGGATCTTCCACCACACATACTACTTTCCCATTTTGTTGGGATAGACTTACTGACGGCCTTTCCGGAGTAATTTCGGCAAAAGCACTTTCTGGAACAGCTAAAGTTCCTGCCAGTAGCATCAGACTTACTAATTTAGTTTTTTTCAACATAGAGTATATATTTAAAAGAAATAATACATACCACGAAAACGGCTTACATCTGTTGAGTGTCTTTATTAGATCATGCTCATTAGATTTTGCATATTTTTATAGCGTTTTTCTGTGTTTTTGTAATTTAGTTCTATCAGAACTCATGTATTTATGAAGAAATGTATCTGATAAGTGTGAATAT
>NZ_JAHPXO010000063.1:0-11008 GCF_019041495.1 Parabacteroides sp. MSK.9.14 | reverse complement strand
ATATCAAGCGAGTTGTCCTCAGGTATGAAAAACTGTGCAAATTACTGAAATAGAACCCGTTGTGCCGTTTCTTATTCCCGTTATATCAGTAACGATATGGGAACTGAAGTCTTTCGCTGTTTTTAGCGGATCTCCTTTTTCAGCTTATGCAGTATTATGAGTTAAACACCTAACTGCTTAATAGACTGCATTCTTGCTGTATTATCATCAACCTTGCTTTTTCTTGCTGCGTTTACTTTAATATTACTTGCTGTAGAATATATATTTTTGATTTTAACAGGAATAGTCTGTGTCTGACCTACCAATACTTCACATTGTATAGGAGATACGTCAACTCTCTTCAACCCATACATATCAAACCCGGCTATCTCCTTTTCGAGTCCTTCGTCCGGATAGCAGGCACCCACGCTGAAATGCCCCATTTGCCAACTTTCAGGCGTGAAGCTCGTTTGGAAAACACCAGCATTATCGGTCGTCACGGAAATGACTTTCCGATAGCCATTATTAATAATGTATAGATCAACCGGCACACCTGCAATTTTACTGCCGGTTGCTTTTCCGGTGATCATGACAGATTCTCCGGTTTTAAGCACGCTTTTATCCAAAGAAACCTGTACTGTATATAAAGGGGCTAATGTCAAAGCAAATGGAGCTGACGTATTGTTGATATACGACAATTCTTTTTTCGTCTGTTCTTCGTTTACGATGGCTATCAGATGGTAGTCACCGGTCTTTTCCAGAGATGTAAAATTCTTATCTAATGTAACACTTTCACCTACCGCCAATTCCTTCTGCGTATAAAGACTGCCCAAAGCAATCGAACTACTATTCAACTCTTTTCCTGTACTCAAATAAACAGACACCTTCGCTTGTGCAGACAAAGCGGCTGCTCCCTCGTTCTTTATAGTCAGACTTACTTTCGCACTTCCATTTACCGGAATTTCTTTTTCTGTCTGTAAGGTTGTCACCACCGCATCAGACAACGTCTGATCGGTAATGTTCAGCCAACAAGTGTTTTTACCATACGAACCAGCATCGATGACAACTGTTATAATTCGGTTCCCTTCCGACTCTTCATTTCTGGGGACTGTGATTTCGACATCCACCCTACGGCTGTCGGCAGGAATTATGACGGTAGACGGCAATTGAACCTCTTTATTGTCACAAGACAACTTGACGGTCAAAGGAGTCGAAAGCACTTCATTGACAGATACTGTGATCTTTCCTTTTTCCCCTTCCAATAAAGTCGTCTTTGAGGCGACACTCGTTACTCTGGCATCATCGTCATCCAAAACCGTGATTTTCTTTTCAAACACACCGGTTTCAGTTCCTGCAGTCGAACAATTGCAGGAAGAAACATAAATCGCACCTTTGATCGTCACCTCCTTATCACCATCTTTCATGGCATTATCAACTGTCTTTATGACAAACTGTTTTTCTGTCATACCCGGTTCGAGCACAATCGAAGCGGGTATACTGATCCGTCCGTTCCCATTGTCTGTCAGATGTACTGTCACCTTGTTGGTCGTCACTCCAGTACGCTTCAATGTTGCCACAACCGACTGAGTCGCCTCACTAACCGTTGTAGTGGAAAGAATCAGATCGATATCCGGTATATCATCATCCAAAATTTTCACAAAACGCTGGCTCTCCAAATCAAATATATGTCCGGGAGCAGAAGCCGTGAATACTACTTCATCGTCCAATCCGGGAAGGTCGTCATTGGCAACATTCAATTTCACTTCTACCGTTTTTTGGTTGGCAGGAATGATTACGACAGACGGAAAATCGATAAACCGATTAGAATGGTCAGAACGCAACCGTACTTCCAACGGCCACGAGATATTCCATTCCCGTTCAAGCGTCATCGTCACCATTCCTCCCTCCTTTATTTCGGATTCCTTCACCGACATCTTCAGATATGGATGTTCATCATCTTCGATCCATATCTCTTTTTTCAACTCCAGATAGGAGTTTCCCGTAACAGTCACAACTACAAAAGAATCCGGATTGGCAATCTCATTGTCTATTACTTTTATCTTAAAATAAGTACCGGATTCTCCTTTAGGGATCGTTATCTGCTCCGGCACTTGCAAACGCGACTTACTTTCGTTTGTAAACGTAAATGTCTCCTCCTTCCGTCGTGAACCACTCCTGGCCAACATACATGAAACTTCCGGACTCCCTTTTTCCTGAACGACCGTTGCATTCAGACTCCAAGCCAGAACCTTTGGCATATTCAACTCATTTTGCGATTCACCTTCATTATTCTCCCCATAAACAGGCAGTTCCCAGTCGGAAAACGCTTTGAGGACAACTTTCGCTTTTACCTTCCCTTCTATGCCGGGATAATCGCCTATCTTATACTCGGCTTTACGCGAGATAGAACCTTTGGCTGGTAAGGTCTCCGTATACCGTGTATTTCCAATAGCATACTCATTGCCAAGCTCATCCACCAAATAAAGATATTCGTTCCATCCGTCATCCGTCGTTTTTCCTCCGATATTCTCGACATTCCATGTCAGGGTCACATTGCCTCCTGGCTTAAAGTTGTCAGACTGCAATTGGATGTTTTTCGGGGTGATATCCGGTCCGTTGTCATCCACGATCTTGATCTTTCCAGCATCAAATGAAGTCATCACATTCTTACCATTGCGGTCAGCCAGTATGACATTCGTAAGTTCGAACGGATATTCTTTATCCACTTCCAAATTATCGGGCACAACCAATGGAATTTGAATCACTGCTCCGGAAACAAGCTTGAACGGTTTATTGTTACCGGACATGACAACCACCAAATAGTTGTTATTGCCTTTCGGTGTTACCGATATACTATGATCATCTTTACGCTCTTCTGTCAATTGGATACCATTAGCTGATTCTAATGTTACCACATCCGGTATATGTAGATTGAACTGGATAGCGACCACCTCGGAACGGTTGTCCATCTGCATTTTCACCTGCGTAGTCTTTCCCAACGGGCAATCCGTTGGGGAAATATACAATTTGTTTGTTTGGGAAAAAACAAATTGCATTCGGAATAGACATGCCAATATCAGTATTATTAAATGTCTGGTTCTCATAATTTGCTTATTTTGTAAGTGAAACTTTTATTGTTTGATGTTTGATTTCATCTGTTGTATGAAGCTCAATCTGCACGAGGTAAATACCGGAAGAAAGTCCTTTAGGCAACCATTGGACTACCTTATAATCACCAGGAACGACTTCATGAACCCGGTTGTAAGAAAGAATATGTCCGCCCATATCGTACACCGAGACAACCAGTGCTTTGACATCATGATCGATACGGATATTACCATCAGACAATCCGTCCGGCATTGATACAGCATTATTTCCGGTTGCCACCTGTTTCCCATCAAAGTCGGATCTAACCTCATTAGCCGCCTTATTTGTCAAATGGGCATGAGCTACAAAAGCATCGCTTCCTTTAACCTTCATGATGTCTGTTTTGCCCAAAGGGATGCCTGAACCATTCATGCACACTAAAACAAACCGCACACCGCCTTCGACATCGCGGGTCCTATACAGATAATTGTTAGCTGGGAGCAATAACTCAATTTGCTTCGAAGTAACTCCTTTCAGGGTTATGTCCAAATCCATAACCGATTCTGCCGGATTGTCGATAACCAGTTTTCCACTCTTAACGGAAAGGAAGGCGACAGGCTCTGAACTTACCGCATCCGCAGAACGCAAGGTGGAGCCACTTCTTGTTTGCGGAGTCTCCAACAGGATATTGACCGTAGCAACCAAATCTTGCACGTTGATGGTCGATTCCGCTTGTTTCTCCTGATAGGTATTGGCAGCATAATAATTGAAGTTGATATAACCACCATTGCCACTACTATTATTGTCATCATTGATAAAGTTCAATGTATGCCGGATATCATTCATGCTTACGCATCCATCCATGTTGGCATCGCCTTGATCAAAAAACAACTGGACTGTAACTTTACTGTCTTTAGCCGAATTAGAAGTTTGAGTAAGCACCAAGTCTTGATTCGGAGGTAGATTGATCGTATGGTAATAGCTGTTCCAAACAAAACCATACGCATCGTCTTGATATTTCAAATCCATAGGAGTCGCATAGCCTGGGACTTGCAATGACAACCCGGGCCATTCCTCTTTCGCCTGTTTATCATGGTTATACAAACAGATTTCTGGCAAGTCTAGTACAAACTTGTGGCGCAACTCGATTTGCCGGTTGGGCAACGTCTGACCGATAATGACAAGGTTTATTTTTTGCGAAATCAAGCCTGCAACGGTCTCCAACCGGTTACCTTTCAAATTCAGATTCTCCAATTTTGGCAAAGAATTGATGCTTGTCGGTATCATTCCTGACAATTGATTTTGTTCCAGATTGACAGCAACCAATTCGGGAGCGGTCGAACTTTCCGGAACAATCTCTTCTAAATTGCCAGTCAAGGCGTTCCGGCTCAAATCCAATGTTTGCAAATAAGGCAGCGAGAACAATCCTGCTGGCAGCGGCCCAGCCAAGTTCCGACCAGAAAGATTTATTTCAAGCACATGTCCATCCTCGTCTAATGTAACCCCTTCCCAACCATCCTTGTCTACAGCATTGGTCGTAACGTCCCAATGACGGTTCAAATACCATTGGTCACCACCAGCCTGCGTGTACAAGTCGCATAATACCTTGAATTCATCTTCCGGAATAGTAAGCAAAGCCAAAGGGATTTCAATCTCTTTGCGGTTGTTGCTTTTGCTCATTTCCAGAAGAGCATCATCCACATCAAGATAGATCTCAAACGTCAAAGTCTTCAATTTCTCTTCATAGGGTGCTTTAAACGTAAAGTTGAGTTCATAGCTTTCTCCGATTTCCAAACCCTGATTCGCATGATCTTTATATTGGGTAGAAATTGAAGCGTTCGTGCAACGAATTTGATCTCTCCATGACATCGTTCCAAGTTCTTTTGCCCCTTTATTGGTCACGATTGCCGTAATCGTAAACTCTCTGCCGGATACGACCGTTTGCGGTTCAACCTTCACTTCTGTTATTTCCAAATCGGCTGCTTTACCGATGGTAAAGGTTCGGGGATCACTCTGAACATATTCTCCACTACAACGATGATAAGTCCGAACATACCATTCATAGGTCTGTTCAAACTGAAAAAATCCATTATAATTCTCAATATGACATCTGCTATCAGAAACACCTTTTATATAATCAAACTCACTTGCCCCTTGTTTACGTATATAAACTTCATAATGATAATTTTTCCCCGGAATCGGTTCCCAAGAAAAATTAACATCATCAGGTGTCGCAATCAGCCCATTGTCTGATGGTTCCAACAAATTCAGATACATAGTTTGGGGATAAACCCATAAAGTAACAAGATGAGTCGCATAAATCTCTCCTTGATAAAGACAAGAAACTTCATAAGCCAACGGTTGATATTTATTGGTAGTATTAATCACTTCCATCGCAGGGATTTTACCTGAACCAGACTCTTTATATCCTGTTAAACCTTCCTGGGTTTCAACTAACTTCCATTCATAAGTAAATGCTTCCGAATACATATCAAACCTAATCTCATCACTTTGCTTCCCATAACAGATCGGACCGGGTTTAAACACCCAATCTCAGTTTCCTATATGAAAGGATTCGTTTCCGAAACGAACTGAGACCCCCCAATCCATATATTGAACTAATTGCTCCAATAGTCCATAGTTTTCTTTGTTCAACTCATTCCAAAGACTAAGAAAACTTGAATTACCATTTTCCTGTTCCAACTTCACCTTGTAAGGAGAATCTTTCAATTTAGGAATCAACTTATTTGCAACTTCCGTCATATTCAAATTCGATAACGACAAATCCAGATCTTGCGCTACGGTAATAGTCACATCACCACTTAAAGGTAGCTCCATTAAGTCTCTGAACATATCATCCAACAACTGGAAATTTCGAATACCTTTTTGGGATGGATTCAATGTGAATGAACCAGATATGGAATATTCTGATTCTGGAGCAATCATAATATAATTGATGACAGTCCTTTCTTCTTTACCATTTTTCACTGTCAGCTCAACTTTATAAGAACCCGGTTGCGAATAGATATGTTCCGGATGTTTCAAGGTACTTGTATTCCCATCTCCAAAATTCCACAAATATCGACTGGCTCCTTTCGATTTATTCGTGAAAGTCACACCATTTTTATACACCGCATAATCATAGTTAGGAGTTAATCTATCCATACTGGGTTCATCCGGATTATGAGGATTAAACTGTCCCCACACACAAATAGGGAATAAGAACGTTATAAATAAAAAAATGTAATATCTCATGATCATTGTCTTTTAATGGATGATTACTTTGTGAGTTGTCTCGTTGATCCGCACCAGATAGAAACCGGATTCCAAATGGATAGCGGTCGAACCAACCTCAATGCGGTTACGATATTTCTCAATACCCGAAGCGGTATAGATCGTAACTTCTGTCTTTTCGCCAACCTCGATATGAAGCGTATGACCTTCCGTCCGGACACGACTGGTCGTGGAGGTTACCGGAAGATTAGAGGTCGGGATGCCAAAACGGATTTCAAATCGATCGTCCACAGTCCCTTTATCTGCATGGAACGAATAGGAATCACAGCACAAATCAACCTGTTTGTTTTCATATTTGTCAAGCAGACAGACCTGCTCCCAAATCTCATCCTCCACTTTTTCGAATGTATAGATTCCTGTCTGCCCGACATAAAGGCCAACCGGTACGGAGCCCGTTCCTAAAGGACGCTCGTTGATGGCATACCGCTTGCCTTCCCCACCAAGGGTATAGAACTGTGGGATCTCCTTATTGGAACTCATCCATTTGACTGCATCATTATTCATGTCATACCCCGGTTGAGCCGATGGATTGATTACAATACGTGCCCGGTCAGTATAGGTTTCACCACTTAAACGCAAATTCAAGACTTTCCTGTCCGTATCTGAAATAGATCGCAAGGCATAAAAAACGGTCGATTCCGCATTAATTCTCCTGCCTTCCGGTTTAAACGTGATAACTTCTTCGCCATCCGGTTTCTGCACAAAGAACGCCTCCAACGGACGTAACGAGTATGAGTCATCCTTGATGGAAAGGGGAATATATCCCTGCCCGTCCCAAATGACGATAATGGAAGCAGAACCAAAAACAATATCCCGGATATCATAGAAAGACAAGTAAGGATTACCAATCAGGTTCCAACTTTTGTTATCATCATATGATGATCCATAATACTCTAGTGGAATGGAAACGGCCTCTGTTTTCATCAAATCTCGTACCAAATCCGCACCCTCTATGCGAAGTGACAATTTATAATACCTATCATCATTTTGATACTGTTCTGGATCATCCGTTTGTAAAATATATCCGCATCCAGCTTTCAGTTTCATCGTTTCATCTTTCCAGTTCCTATCATTATGCATACCATTATCAGCTCGGGATTGCCCATCGTATGTGCGAACCACATACTGTCGCGAACCGTTTTCAGGAGCAGAGACGAAAGCAGTCCTTTCCACATCGAAAGGAAAAGAGAGAAAGTGCCATTTTTGGGGTTGCAACTTCAAATCACAAGAGACACTTTGGAGTGCAGCCTCCTCGTTTTCATTTATAAAAACAGAATAGATTCCTTTTTCTACAAACAACCCATCCGGCAGAGGTTCATTATATTCTGTTCCTCTCCCATTCAACTTATATGACATATTCAGTTCCTTTATCTGCACCGGAGCCTTATTTATCAAGGAAGCAGAGGCGGTCACCTGTCCTTCATCCGGCTTAATATTGATTCCGATTTCACCTTTCGGATAATTGTCCATCGTAATGACCCATTCATCGCGAACCAGCATATTCCCTCCAAAATCGGGATGGAGAACGGCATCGGTAATTGGAAGGATATTTTTATCGTGCCACCGATAATCATTTTTCCAATTATCCAAAGCATTCTCTGGGACGTAAACAGTTTCAATAGTTTGTATCGCATCAGAGTTCACTGATATCGAATTAAGTCCAAAAGCGATCAACGTGGTCAAATTGGCGGGAAGCGATTCTTTTTGGGTTTCCTGATTATAGTCACCTGAGAGCCCTTCAAATCCTAAAGGTAGAATCAGTTTAGACAAGTTGGTTGCGGTTTGAGGTATCCTTATGCTTTTAACCCCAGCAGGCAATGCCAATTGTTCAAATTGCGGCCAACATTCTTCATTGAACCACACATTCGCATCAGATGAAACAGCTGCCGACATATCCAATCGAATCAGGTTGGGTATTTCATAAGATGCAAAGCTCATATCTTTTTCTGTTACCTGTCCCTCTATACTTAACTCTGTTATTTGTAACCTATCTTCTTCATTCATCAATTGCTCCCATAAAGGATTTTCAGGGCTTACCTTAATCACCCTGTTATAAGGAGTCTGACGATAGGTCGTACCTGACAGGTTCATTTCGATTTTTCCGGCAGAGGTCTGCAAAAATACAGTTTCTTCCCGTGTACCAGCATTCTTTGGGGTAAATTGGAATTGAATTATTTCCTCTGAACCAACAGCTACCATTTTAGAATTTACCAATGCAAAGTTTTCAGAACCAGTTATCCCTTTCACTTCTAAAGGCTGATCCCCGATGTTAGCGATTTGGATATCCACTTTAGGAGAAGAGCCTCCTACTGGTGCATACCCTAAGATAGACTCTCTGAATTGGAGAGGAATATACGGAACCGCATTGCCTGGAGATGTGATTACTCCTAACACAAGATCCGGTTTCATATCATTTTTATAAGGTTGTTTCCCGTCTTGTCCACGTAGGTTTAGGATGCTTTTGTATTCATGAAAGTTAGTAGAGATATTTATGTTTTGCGTGATAGGGACAGCAGTTGTTGTTTTTAAATCCACCAACAAATATCCCCCGTTGTAGGTAAAAGGAGCTGATAAATTGTATGTAACAAATTGCATTTTGTTTGTAAGAGTCACCTCTAATTGATCTCCTCCTTCATAGAGTGTAGCCATCCCCTCTTCGATATAAGAATAAGGGTAACTATAGCTGGGTATAGATTGACATTCTCCCAACGCAATACGCATGTTACCCAAAGATTGCGTGAGAGTGGATCCATCATAGATATTTATTTTATAAGGTATGGATATAGCATGAATCTGAGTCCCGACCGACAAGCAAAGTACTTCTGGAGGAATACAGAGTTGATTACGTATTTCCGACCTACGGTAATCAAAAACCACATTAGAGCCAAACTCCTGTTTTCCGGTCAATTCAATCCCTACCATGTTGCCGTTACCTTGTGCATTTAGCCAATCGGGTAACAAAAAGAGTAATCCTCCCAACAAATAATAAATAAATAAAACTCGTTTCATCCTTTATATATTTTAAATTATTCCCCAATAACTAGGAGATCATCCCCTTTTAAATAATTTTCAAATATATAAACCATCCATAACCTTCACAATCAGTTAAAACTCAAAGAGCGTACAAAAGTGGCATTTCATCGTTAAGCGGTACAAAATAGCAGACAAACACAAAAATTAAATTTCCGGACAACATGAAAAACATCGTTGCCGGGAAAATAATACACCTTACATTGATAAGACGATACACCTTACAAAATCTCTAACCACTCCTTCACCTTTCCGAAATATCGGCGAGAGGCGATCAATTCAATGTCGTCAAAAGGGGGATAAAGGTGGCATTCGAGAGTTTTATTCTCAATTGAACATAAATAGTCCAGATTGACAATGCAGTTTTGGCTGATTTGGACAAATGAGACGCTCATGTTCATCAAATCGCGGGCAGAAACACTCATGCGGAGTTTGTAATCCGTGCGGTCGGACAGATAGAGTTGCCAGCAACGGCTCACGTCTGAAAAACGAAATAACAACACGTCACTACGCTTCAAAAACAACAGGCCGGTCACCGTCTGGATGGCAAATTTGCAGTCATCGGCTAAAAGACGGCGCATGGACTGCTCCATATTCACCCTGCTGCGATAAAAAACACAGCGGAAACGTTCGATGACGGCATCCAATTCTTCCGGAAGGTAAGGCTTCAGCAGATAGTCGAAAGCAGAAGCCCGCAAAGCCTCCAATACATATTTATCGTATGCTGTATAAAAAACAACACGCATATCGGCATGGACATCCGCACGGATATTTTGCCATAGATCCAAACCGGACATCTTGGGCATCTCCACATCTAAAAAGAGCAAATCCGGCTGTTGGCGAATCACGATCTTTCTTGCCTTTTCTACCGAAGTGGTTGTTTCCAAAATCCGTATATCCGAATAGACACACAAATCATTACTCAAATTGCGGACAGAAGCCGCTTCGTCATCTACAATCACGACTGTAATTTCTTCACTCATAAATCAAATGTATAATCTAACGGTACAACAAGAGAAACTAAAGTCCCGTGCCCTCCCGGTTCAAGCAGGCTACGGTCTTGTATAATAAAGTTCATTTTATTCTTATTCCGGCTATTCAGAATATCGATGGTCTGGCGTAGAATTTTCAGTCCGTAACCTGTACCTTGTTTCTCTTGGCGGTTCTGCATGTCTGCAGCAAGACCGACACCATTATCTTCGATTGCGATAAAAAGGCTGCCTTGCTTTTCGATGATACGAATATGTATGCAAGCCTCTTCGTTTTCCGGGTCAAAAGCATATTTCACAGCATTTTCTACCGGTATTTGGACAGACATTGAAGGAATCTTCCAAGTATCAGGTATCTCCGGTGGTAATTCCCAAATAATTCGGATCCGGTCAGGATTACCCAACAAACGCAGTTGTAAGTATTCCTTTACCAATTGTATTTCATCCTTTAAGGGAACAGCAATCTGTTCCGAAAAAAACAGATTTCCCCTTAATACTTTTATCAATAAACGGATTGGCTTGTCCAATCCATCATATTGCCGAAAGGTCGGCAATATGATATTTAATGCATTAACATTAGTGTCCCATTAAAATTGGGACGAATTAAAAATTAAATAAACTTGGCCCAT
>NZ_JAHPXO010000062.1:0-13940 GCF_019041495.1 Parabacteroides sp. MSK.9.14 | reverse complement strand
TATCCGTTTTTCATATAAATCATATCTATAGAAGAAGCCCTGTGTCATCTGATGACACTGTTTTTGCTGTCTCGGATATAAAGTGGTTCTAGGAATTACTGCCGGATGATGGAGAAAATAATCGGGACAGTTCCGGGAAAATGCAGGAATAAACAGGAAAAAGCGAGACTGCCACTCAAAAACAACCCTGAGACAAGTTGGTATATGAAAATTGATATGTACTTACAATGGAGTGCATCTTACTGATAAATCGAATGTACAAGATGTAGTTGAGCAGTCGATTACTATAAATCTATCTTATAGATAAGTCTGCCGGTGAATTTATCAAGTTCATGGGTAGGCTTTATTTTCATCAAAAGAGAAGATGGCTTGTTCGAAAGTTGGTTGTGTGTTAACTGATGAAATAGCGCATTGTCAGGATATATACCCAATAGAACGAATTTGACAAGATCAAAGACTATTTTATCGTGAAACTCCGAATAAAGATAAACCAAATATCTCGGGAAAATCAATATTCTTAATATACTTTCTTGAAAAAAACAGTAAAAGAACAGGCATCATTCCGTAAAATATTACTTTATTCATTTTTACCATTTATTAAATAGTCATATCGTATAATAGAAAACACATCATACAACAGTAAACCACATTCCAATATAGAAGTAAAGTTAGTAATATATTTAAATAGGAAAAAGAAAACGAAACAATACGGAAACTTGCTTGAAGCAAAAAACACAAAAAAATGATTTTTCACCAATAATACCGTAATCCATGCCAAAATGCCTTGACTGAAATTAGTACCTTTGTATTATAATACTATTTATTTAAAATAAAATGAGAAAAGCTATTTATCTGTTATTTTTTTTAGTTTGGTTATGTCCTGCTGCTTGTATGGCTCAAGGTCTCCATTTTGGATTGAAAGCCGGTGTGCTTGGAAACAAAGCTGATATTCAAGGTATAAGCAACCGGGTTAAAACAGAGAATATGACTGGTTTTCAAGTAGGTCCCATGCTACAATATCAGACCGGTTTCTATGGACTAACCTTGGATTTTTCCCTATTGTATGTACAGCGTGGAGTGAAATTGACAAACACCTCCAATGACGTCAGTGCTGATATCAAGACACAAAGTATCGACATACCCATAGAATTAAAATGGGAAATGGGGTTGTCCGACAACTTTGACTTGTTTTTAGGAATAGGACCTTCTTTTTCCTTTTTAGTAAATGAGGACAATTGGGGACGCAAACTAGTCCATATAGCCGTAGATGCCATAGACAAGGATCTTTCTTCTATGGGATGGCGTTCCACTGAAGTCGGTCTGAATCTCGGAGGTGGCGTGAAGATAATGAAACATCTGATGCTGAGCTGCTACTATAACATCGGATTAACGGAATCCGCCAGACACCATATCGGAGGAGACAAGCATGACGCCATAGACCAGATTTTCGATGGTGATATTTTCAAATCAAGAAACAGATATTGGCAATTGTCCCTTGCTTATATTTTTTAATTAAGTAAAACAATAAAGTCCTATTTATATGGAGCATACATCCGCTTTTACTTCCATTATTGATTCGCAGCTTTTACCTATGAGAGTCGGAATTGTATTTTTAATGGGATGTTGTATTCTTGCCGCTTACTGTACCAATAAGCGCAAGAATATTGAAAAGAAAGAATATCCAATGCTTCTCAAAGGCTACCCGGAACATTGTAAAGGAAGGCTATAAAGGTAAAATATACAATTCTGGTAACTTTTAGACTCTACAAATGACAATCATAAAATATTTACTCTTTACATCATTAGTACTATTTAATTCTTGTCATTCTTACCCTTCCAAGAATGGACAAGATGATAAAACAGACGGCATTCGTTTGTAAGAGGAATTATGCTCTTTATGTAGACAGCATTATTAAATCCGATACCACCCTGCAACAGCGTTTTCATTGTTTAGAGGCGATGTTGGGCACGAATAAAGTATCTGTTTACTTCCAGATATACCGACAGCCCCTTTTGAAATCAGCATTCAAAAAAGACGTTTTTGATTCTCCGTCATGAGAATTAGATATTATATCAGATATCACATTTAGTCCTGAAATCATTCCAATAAATAAAAATTCTTTCGAACGGCCTGTAAATATAGTACTGAGTCCTATACCACGGGATATTCCGCAAGGAGAAGCCTTAAATTCTGATTCTCTATCATTGCGAACTGAATATGACTATCATCCTTTATCGGTAACAGGATACTATTGAAGTATTATTAATGAACAATTCACAGCATTTTCAAGAAATGTTCAGACGAAAAGTTGTTAATTATTCGGCAGTCAATCATGGAAGAGTTCAGCCAGCAACACCTTTTACGGCACCTGCATTCTTGGATACTCTGCAAATATCTATGAAAACAGACAAAGCTTTTTATCCGATAGACACAAAAAGCGTGTCGATGAGTCTGAATAATAATAATTCCAAAGTCCTGTTTTTGGGAGAGGATTATATGGTAGCACGTAAAGAAGACAATCAATGGCTACTACTGAATGGCAACAATGCATGGACTGATATAGGTATTGAAGTTAGACAAGGGAAAAAATATCAATTTGCAGCAAATCTTTATCCCCTTTTTAATGACAACAAGCCTGGATATTATAGGGTGTATAAGGAAATAGTTTTTTATAATTCTAAAGAAAAATAGTTTATGGTAGCGGTATTCCGAATAAATTAGGGATAAAGGAATTGGATACAGTTTTCGCTCATTAGATTTTTAAATTCAAATAAGATTTTTTTAAACCTAACAAGGGACATTCAGTAAAAAGATCGCAAAAGGATTCTGTATGTATAGTCAATCCGAATAAATAAACAAAAAAACTTCTGTATAACGAATAAAAGAGGCTGTGTCGTGTAACATGTTACGATACAACCTCTTTCACTATATTTTTTGAAAGGTTCTGTAACACTTTCAAACAGATAATTCTAACTACCGATAATCATTCATCGATCCAAATACGCCCAAAATCAAACTATAGAAACAGACTATCTTCGCTAATATTGGATAAGACGAGATTTCTATTCAACAAAAAGACATGAGGCAGAGACAGTTTCCCCATAGGTTTGTTTAGGACAAATCCACTCCATCAGCAAATACTCGCCACTATACCCGTCAAAGTAACGAAGCTTCAAAGGATGACACCCTTTTTCTAGATAGACAAACCCATTTGCTTCCACATAGCCGACAGCCCGATCATTGTCAACTACACGAACGCCTCCAATAAACAGGTCCGAACCGTCATTACTTTTCAAGGAGAAACCATAAGCTCCTGAAACAGGGACGGACAAAAAGCTTTCATACACATAGCCAAAATGATCCTCGTTTCTGAAATCATCCTCAAATTCTAAATAAGATTTCACTCCCTTTGCCTTCATTTCACCAATCTTCTCCAAATCACTCACAGATTTGAAGTTACCTTCATAATAGCGATAAGATACCCCCTGTCGCCTTCCTTTACATTTGATAGCACGTGAGAAACCGATATAACGTTCATATACACGACTGGGCTTTCCATCCTTATAGGTACAAGCTTTCAATTTACAAGGAGCATCCAGTATGATCGCACCTTCACAACGGGAAGCACTACCAAATTCAGGCTCAGTTCCATCCAGTGTATAATAGGTATCACCTTCACCGCAAGACAAAACTATTGACAAGCCTTCTTTGACAAACGAGACCTTCCGCTCATCAACATATGGCATTTCTGGCATTTCCTTTGAAGCCAACAGATAGGACACTGGTATTTCTAGACGTTCAGTAGACGAGATATACATATTTGTCACACGGAAAGGCTGTGTCAATTGAGAAAGAGGACGAGTCATATCACAAACAGCATGTGCCGGAATACGAATACGATCACTCAAAACGCCGTTATCTAATAGATAAGGAATATCACTTTCATTCAATAGACGGACATGGAACTTTCCATTCCTTTCCTCATAAGAAAGTACTTTCAACGAAGAACGTAAAAACAATTTCAACATGTTCTCTTTTCCTGCCAATTTCTGATCAGCATAGGCGATTGAACGACCCGCATAAAGGGCCTCCTTAATGCTTTCTGGCGTATTTTCTTTTGCAAAAACAAACGTCAATGTACGGAATTTCTTTTTCAAGTCAAACAGGAAATCCATTGGATAATGAGCATCCGTTGCTCCAATATAAGCCAAGTTATACTGGTCTGCATAATCGATAGCACGCGGATAAAACTCTTCGTTATTGAATATCTCAATACCCTGAATCCGCTTTTGCTCGATATGACGAACAATATAAGCAGGCAATTCGCTGTTCTTATCTGGCCACCCAGGATGATTCGTTGTAATGTAAGCGCCCTCCGCAGCAGCTTTTTCAATCAGGCTGTCAGCTTCAGTCTCTGAAAAATTTCTTTTTTTCGGCATATAGTCATTACAGTCTTTGATAAAAAGGACATTCAAGTGTCCAACAGGATCGCTCCCTGTAATCTCCAACCCCTTTATCAGCGTAATTCCTTTACTTTCAGCCATTGGGAAGGCTTTATTGTAAGAGACATTACAATCCTTCGTTTCCGTGTGAGAACGAGGCACTGGCTGATGATCTGTGATTGAAATAGCGTCTAGTCCTTCAGCCCAAGCCTCCAATACACGCATTTCAGGAGTGACATGTCCATCCGAATAATAGGTATGCAAATGGAAATCACATTTCAGAGTTTTATATCCTGGCAAATCTGGCACTGCAATGTGTTTCGGATTAAAAGCACGAGAGGAAGAATATCCCTCCAGCAGTTGATACTGTACATTTTCATTTTGTGCGGACAAAGAGACACCCCACAATGTACATCCTAATATAAATACAGACTTCTTCATTTATTGTTTATAAAAATTTTATAGATAAAAGAAGTGGGTGATTGCCAATTATATGAAAACGCATACTATCCACAATCACCCATCCAAATTCATAAACTTTTGAAAAAAATATAAACTTCCCGTTTTCAAATTATTTAAATTTCTAACAAATCAACGTCCCCAGCCAGGATTAAAATTATACTCCTGCATAGGAATTTCATAAGTCATATACTCAACAGGAAGCGTACTATTACTAAGAGCTGTCCAATGAATTTTAGACCCTGCACGATCAATTGGTGTATTCCAGCGTTTAGCATTATAGAACTCGATTCCACCTTCCCCCCACATTTCTATACGCCATTGAAGTTTGATTAAATCTTTCAAAGCTAAACCGGATTTATAATTATCACAGGTTAACAATGAAGCCCCCTCTCTTGTTCGAGCAGCCAACAATTGATTTAATACCTGCTTAGACATTGCTTCATTGCCAATTTCTGCATAAGCCTCTGCCAGCATCAAAACAACTGACGAAGAACGGAATTTACACTGATCAGTATTTGTATGTTCTGAACGCTGGGTCTGCTGCAAGCAAATCGTAGCCCCCCACTTAGTATTTGTATAGGAAGGTAGTGTATGTGTATTCCCTTTAAAGTAAGTAAAATCTTTAGACTCCACAAGAACATTGTCTTTACGATAATCATTTTCATTAATTAAATTGTAAAAACGATCATCGACACGCATATAGAGTGGATTTGAACCTGTTCCATCGCCCGCAAACGGATTAAAATTCCCATAATAATACGTTCCAGCACCATCTCCATCTTTCCATCCTAAAATACATTCTGGATTAAGCGCTAAAAAAGTAAACGCATTTTCTTCAGCTTTTACTTCTTTTGTGCCAGCTTGAACCGCATCAAAATCTTTTGACTTAAACCCATAATTTGACTCTGCAATAAATGATTTATAATGGCTTAAGATATCTTCACATGCATCAATACACTGAGTGTAATCTCCCGTCCACAGGGCTACACGTGCTCTTAAATATTGAGCCACACCTAAATCTATATCTTTGGATTCTGCTGTATAGCCTGCAGATTCTTTACCCGTTTCTTTAAAAAGAGCAACCGCTTCATTTAAATCTCCCATAATAAATTTAAACGTTTCTTCGGCTGAAGATGGTGCAACTGGATCATTTAAGCCATAGACCTTATAAATAGGCATTCCTTCTCCACCTTTACCTCCATGTAAATATGCTTTCTGATAACGTTCCATAAGAAGCATATAGCTATATGCACGTACACACAAAGCTGCAGCACGCCCATTTTTCACCTCGGGAGTTCCTTTTTCAGCGACCTGCTCCGTAACAAATGTCAATACCTTATTTGCATTTGTCAAAATATTGCAAGGTAACGCCCACATTGCATAATTATATCCAGTCGTACTTTGGTCTCCACGCCATGGTTGAAAATCGTTATTATTCAGATTATACATATTAATATAAAATCCACCACGTGTGAAATTTTGTTGTGTCCCCACAACCATATCACTACAGCGTGCATTTAGCATAATATCCTGACCATCAGTAGCATTGATAGCATTGCTAGAATAGCCATTATAAGTGCCACTTATCCTAAAATTACCTTCCAAACCTGCACATAGTCCAGTAATAATAGTATTTTTCTTTTCTTGATCTTGCTCTTTATCGCTATTTAAGATCTCGAGGATCTGTTCATCTGTAAAATAATAAGGCTTTTGATCTAATTCTGAATCACAAGAAGAACAAATAGCTCCTACTAATAAAACTAATCCCCATTTTTTCCCTTTTGATATATAATTTTTCATACAACTTACAAGATTTATATATGAATTTAATAATTAAAATGTAACGTTTACGCCTATTGAAATCGTACGCATCACAGGGTAAGAATAAGCATCTACATCCATACCACCTGTCAAAGACATACTCGGATCAATACCAGGTGCAGCAGAGAACATAAATAAATTATCACCAGAAACATATACTCGTGCATTATTAATATAAGCTTTCTGAGTTAATTCTTTAGGGAGAGTGTATCCCAAAGTAATATTCTTCACACGTAAATAAGATGCGCTAAACAAGGCCATATCTGAATATCTCCAGTCATTACCCAATGTTACACCATCAATATAAACATTTCGAGATGCATAAAATTGCATTGGAAAATAAGCATCCGTATTTTCCGGAGTCCAGGTATTATTCAACAAATCTTTAGATGGTACCAATACACAAGCATCTACACCAGCAGCACTTCCTCTATAAATATTTTCAGCATAATCACGACTAAAATATTTACCACCCAACTGAAATGCCAATACTGCTGTAAAATCAAAATCTTTATACTTTAAAGAAGTTGTAAGACCACCAATCCATTTTGGTATTGCACTGCCAACTTCATATTTTGAAGCCTCATTGGGATCATTAACCTTTATATCGTCCCCGACCTTAGATCCTGCATATTTACCTACCTCCAGATCACTTTCAGTAACATGATGCCAATACATTGGAAGACCTGTACTCTGATCAACTCCTGCATATTTACGAATATATAAATTATACCAATCACGTCCTACACCACGCAAATAAAATCCTCCACCTTGAGCATCAGACGAGCCAGCTGTAGACCATCCTTCAGCATTTGCCTCATACGTTCCTTTCGGTAACATATTATTATCAGCAATCGCACCTTTCGGCAAATCAACCAATTTCGTTGTATAATGAGTTCCATTCAAACTTACATTCCAAGAAAAATCACTTGTACGAATAATATCCGCACCTAATTCCAACTCAATACCTCGGTTACGAATAGAAGCATCATTTGCTGTAATTGAAGTTTGCCCAGATGCCATATAAGAAACAGGACGTGCATAAAACGAATTATTCGTCAAACGATTATAAAAATCAAATGTCAATGTAAAACGACTATCCAAGAAAGACAAATCCACACCAGCATCCCAAGTCTGAGTTTTTTCCCATGTCAACCAACTATTCACCATATTACCCATACTTACAGTCCAAACGCCATTAGGAATACCTGTTCCACCAGACTGTGTTGTATATTGCGTTCCAATAGACCATTTTCGATAAGCATCAGTATAGTTAGAAATACCATTTGCATTTCCAATCACACCATAGCTAACCCGTAATTTACCGTTATCTAACCAACTCTGTGCAGGCTTCATGAAATCCTCCGCAGTAAAACGCCAACCACCACCTACAGACCAAAAGACACCCCAACGATTTCCTGCAAGAAATTTAGAAGAGCCATCTGCACGAACAGAACCTGATGCATAATATTTACTTTTATAATCATAGTTTATACGTGCCAAGTAAGATTCCATAACTTCTCGACTTTCATTATATTGAGGAGCCGTCATGCCTGAACCTGTTTGATATTTACCCACAAAGTTATTAGAAGAAATAAAACCAGGCATAAATTCATAAGCTGACCCCCAATAAGTTGACTTTAACGTCAACTTATTAAACTCATGAACAGCCATAGCATCAAATGTATGGTCATTTACATTCTTATAATAGCTAAGCATAATCTGAGAGTTTAAATTCTGATAATTATAATTGTATGTTGACATACCTCCTTTATTTTTGTCACGACCTACTAAAGATTGCGTATAACGTGTACGCGCCAATACATTTTGATCATAACCTAAAGTTCCTCGTAATTTAAAATCTTTCAAGAAGGAAATTTCTCCATAAATACGACTTGTCCAAGCATCTTTATCATCCACTCGTTTATCATTACCTTGCGAATAAATAATATCTGTACCACCATAGTTTTGGATCGTAGCACCCAACGGAGAATATGTCCCCCCTTCCAAGAAATAGTTTGTAGTTCCTGTTATTGAATTAACACGCAAAGAACCATCTTCATTATATGCATGAACAGGTACAATTGGAGCATGACCATTCACAAAACGCATCACATTACCTTGATTAGAACCAGCATCTGCACGCCCCCAAGTCAAGGCCATAGATTGTGTTGAAGTTTTTGAATAAGAAACCTGAACACCCATTTTAAACCAATCAAA
This sequence comes from Parabacteroides sp. MSK.9.14, assembly GCF_019041495.1. Lineage (NCBI taxonomy): Bacteria > Pseudomonadati > Bacteroidota > Bacteroidia > Bacteroidales > Tannerellaceae > Parabacteroides > Parabacteroides sp. MSK.9.14. The sequence goes on along the minus strand of NZ_JAHPXO010000062.1, from coordinate 4,994 downwards.
CACCTGCGCATTAACATTCGCACGACCGCTATAACGTTCAAATTTAGAGTTTTCCAAATAAGAAGGATCAGACAAGTAACCTAAAGATGCAAAATAATTAATTTTTTCATTACCTCCATTTACTGAAACATCATACTGCTGACGAAAACTATTTTTCAACAAATAATCTGCGTATGACTCATCATATAACAAACGAGCATTCGGATTGATTTTACCATCAGGATTCACTAAATAAGCTCCTGACATGGTAGCACTATGAGTTGTGCTTGTTCCATCAGGAGTGTAAATAGCACCAGGAACATCATAAGCCATAAAGTTTCCTAAACCATTACGTCCAAACGAGGTTTCACTTCCGATGTAATTAAATAAATGCTGACTTGCGAACAAAGCTGCCTCTTCATGAGTATGATTCGGACTCATCACATTCGTTGTCCAATCTTGAGGCAAACCTGTATTTTTCATACCATAACGATATGAATTATAAATCGACTTCCAAGCATATTCATAATAATCTGCAGCATTATCAACTGTACCATAATTAAAATTACCGATCGAATTAACACCCCAACGCCCATTAAACGAAACTTGCGCTTTACCCGACTTTCCTCTCTTTGTTGTCACCAATACAACACCATTCGCACCACGAGAGCCATACAATGCAGTTGATGCAGCATCCTTCAAGACAGTAATACTTTCAATATCAGAAGAATTCAAAGCCGCTAATGGATTCAAATCATCAACCATAGGAGCTGGAACACCATCAATAACTACTAACGCATTAGATGCACTCGCTTTCGTTGATCCCAAACCACGCACACGAATACCTGCATCCACACCAGGCTGCCCATCTACGGCAGAAACTTGAATTCCCGGAACCGATCCCTCCAATGCTTTTGTTGCGGAAGATGTGCTCTGTACACCGATAATTTTTGAGTCGATTTGTGTAATAGCTCCTGTAAGGTCTTTTTTTCTCTGAGTACCATACGCAACAACAACAACTTCTTCCAGTTGCTCGGTATCTTCTTCTAATTTGACATTAATAAACGTTCGATTTCCCACTTTCACCTCTTGGGACCTAAAACCGATAAACGAAAAAACCAATACGGCATCTTTTCCACCTGGAATACTTGATAAAGTAAACGTACCATCAGCACCTGTCATCGTACCGACCATCGTTCCTTTAATTGCAATATTAACACCAGGCATTTCTATTCCACCTGCATCAACTACTTTCCCTGAAACAGAGACTTGGGCAAACATCTGCAATCCTATACAGGATAGAAGACCCAAAAACAATAGAATCCGACTCTTCATAATTACTATCATTAAAGTTAAACATTATTTGCAAATATTCATTTTTAAAAAAAAACAAAACCATAAAGAATGGTATTTTTATACAGTTTTTTGACCATTCGAATAAATCAAACTTCTATGACTTTCCTTAGAAAAAAATCTTTTTTGTCATTTGTTATTTTTTTTGACATAAATCCTTTCTTTTTTGACACCACATCCATTTTCTTATCTTAGTGAGATAAGGAAATAATATTTTATAACAAATTATTTTTCAACTATATATATATCATTCACCTCTTAAATGTTATTATTGAGTTTATCTTTTCACGTCTATTTTTAAACAAAAGAGAAGAATCCTTTTTATTATCTTTGTTTCATCGTTAACTAAATTTTATATTTTAATACAATAACACTAAAAACATATCTTATGATGAACAAAATCCTACTCTTTTTAGCAATTGGGTTTGCAACAGGAATGCTTTCTTGCTCACAACAGACATTGGAAAAAACAGATAGTCTTCCTCAAACCTATACGATTAGCCAAGAAAGGCTATTAGACAAAATCAAAGGTGGCTGGGCTGGACAAACGATCGGCGTAGCATACGGAGGTCCGACTGAATTCCGTTATCGAAGCGCCATGATTCAAGACTACGTCCCGATTAGCTATGCAGATGGGTGTATCAAGAACTATTTCAAGCATGCTCCCGGATTGTTTGATGACATCTATATGGATTTGACATTCGTAGAGGTCTTCGACCGTTTGGGAATAGACGCTCCAGTCGACTCTTTCGCACATGCATTTGCTCACGCAGACTATGGACTTTGGCACGCCAATCAGGCAGCACGCTACAACATTTTAAACGGCATTATGCCTCCTGCTTCCGGACATTGGCTGAATAACCCACATGCCGATGATATCGATTACCAAATCGAAGCCGATTTTGCCGGCTTAATGACACCTGGTATGCCAAATACAGCTTCCGAAATATCAGACAAAATCGGTCATATCATGAATTATGGCGATGGATGGTATGGTGGAGTCTACATTGGTGCCATGTATTCGCTTGCTTTCATTTCCGATGACATTAACATAGTAGTCCAAGAAGCCTTGAAAACCATTCCAGAAAACAGCCGCTTCCACCAGTGTATGAACGATGTAATCCAATGGCATCGACAATATCCAAACGACTGGAAACAAACATGGGCTGAATGTGAAAAAAAATGGAATCAGGATATCGGCTGTCCTGAAGGGACTTTACTTCCATACAATATTGATGCCGTCATCAATTGCGCATACGTAGTTATGGGATTGCTGTACGGAGAGGGTGATTTTTATAAAACTATGGATATCTCAACACGCTGCGGACAAGACTCCGACTGCAATCCAGCATCTGCAGCAGGCATTCTGGCCACTATACAAGGATATAGCCAGATTCCCGAATACTGGATGAAAAACTTGCGTGAAGTAGAGAACCTCAATTTTGCCTATACAGATATGTCTTTAAACCAGACCTACCAAACCTCTTTCAAACATGCATTGCAGATGATCAAACGCAACGGTGGCAGCATCAGTGGAGACAATATTACTATTGTCTGCCAGACACCTGTTCCAGTCCGTTTTGAACAAGCATTCGAAGGCATGTTCCCAATTGGCCGTCAGGAAATCCGGAAGGAACTAAGACACCTCGGCTCATTTACTTTCGAAGGGACAGGTATCGTTTTCACGGGCTACATCCGGGGAGCTAAAAACTATGTTGCTCAAGTAGAAATGTATGTTGACGGAAAAATCATTGAAAGGGCTGTTCTACCAACCGGGAAAAATCATCGTGTAGACCTGTTCTGGAAATATCAGTTGCCAGAAGGAAAACATATCGTTACATTCAAATGGCTGAATCCCGATTCCAATGCTCAAATCCACTGTAATGACGCTCTTATCTACTCTAACAGACCGCTCCCGATTCCTCATCAATAAAGGGAACAAACTAAAACTGAGGACAGGCGGATATTAAATAAAAAAGTTATTCTGAGATTTATGCAAATAGATAAAAAATACTAAAAACAAAAAAAAATGAATGTAGACTACAATAAACACAACATTGTCAAATACTTAGCAAACAATAAAGATAAAGACATATGGAAAATGTCGGTGAGCAGTATAGGATTCCAATCCACCAAGTTTCTAGACAGCTATCCTCCAAAAGGCCATCCATTCGGATACACCTTCAATCCCGAACGAGGACGAATCTTAGACGAATTCTCCTTAATCTATATTACAAAAGGGAGAGGTACATTTCAGTCCGGCAACTGTTCCGAAAAAAAAATAACTAAAGGAGATGTTTTCCTTTTGTTTCCCAGAGAATGGCATACATACCGACCGGCAAAAGACATCGGATGGAATGAATATTTTGTAACTTTCCAAGGAGAATATTTTAATAAATTACTCAATAAGATTTTCCAACCTAATGATCCCATTATCCACATCGGCATAAACGAACAAATAGTCAAGCATTTTCTTGAAATGCTTGACTGTGCCTTGGCACAGTCACCCGGATTTCAAGCTGTCATGGCGGGAATTATGATGCATATGATCGGCGATATCTATTCGATCAACAAAAACTATGATTGTGAACCAGCTTCTCTGCAGAAGATACAGGAGGCATGCGTACTGATTCTAGAAAACATTTACGACAAATTAACACCGGAAGACATTGCCGAATCCATCAACATGAGCTATTCCAATCTCAGGAAATCATTCAAGCGATACACCGGAATCACCATCCATCAATACATTTTACAACAAAAAATTAGTAATATCAAAAAATTACTGGACAATACGGAAATGTCGGTCCAAGACATTGCAATGAAGTTAAATTTCGGGTCGGCCAACTACTTCTCGTGCTTTTTCAAGAGTAAAACAGGTATAAGCCCACTTTCCTACCGGAAAAAATTCGAAAAGTTGCAGGAAAAAGCCCCAAAGGCTCTGTATTAAAAGGGGACATTCAGTAAACAAACCATTTTATTTTAGCTCATTGACTGAATATCCCGAATTATATCATTCCCTTCATCTGTAATAACGTGAATGCGAAATATTCCGCTATACAGGTAAAGGAATGCAGGATTATTTTTCAAAAACTTTTGTTGGAGGATGCGATCTCTCCGGCAATCAATTCATATCCTCTGTTATTCGGATGGAGGCCGTCACCGATAAACAGGCTTTCGTCTATTTTGCCGTCTTGCAGCAATAGGGCAGTTCCCGGATTGGCAAATTCGTAACCTTCCGTTTCCACCATCTCCTTAATATCGAAGTTAATGTTCCTTACCCATTGTTCCTGATTACGGCGGGGAAGGATGCCGATCACTTTGACGGAGGCTTCCGGTTGTCGCTGACGGATGGCGGAAAGGAGGAAGCGGAGACCTTCGACGATATCCCTGTCGCTGTTCAGGCCACAGTTGTTCGTGCCGATCATCAAGACGACTTTTCCTGCTTTGTAGCCGTCCAGTTCTCCGTGGTATACACGCCAAAGCACATTTTCGATGCGATCCCATCCGCAGCCTAGGTTCTGGAAACCGGCAGGTCTCATGACCTTTTCCCAGGCCTCTCGTCCGTTCTTGTTGCGGTGTTCTGGTTCGCCACCCCAATAGTGGGTGATCGAATTGCCTAAGATTACAGCTTTAGGCGGATGGTTGCGTACCTGCTCCAG
>NZ_JAHPXO010000061.1:0-14717 GCF_019041495.1 Parabacteroides sp. MSK.9.14 | reverse complement strand
TAATAAACGGGCTGCATAACAAAAAAAGAAGGCTGCCTTTTCAGACACCTTCTTTGCTGTTTTAAACCCACACAAAAAAAACGAAATCACAAAAGAAAGGATCCCGGATCATAATCCGGGATCACACCGGAACCACAAGGGAAAACAAACAAAAAAAGGCTGCCTTCACAGACAGCCTTACGGGTGAAAAATGGGACTCGAACCCACGACCCTCGGAACCACAATCCGATGCTCTAACCAACTGAGCTATTCTCACCATGTTTATCTTATCAAGTGTTTATCTCTTTAAGACGATGCAAAGATAGAGGTTTTATTTTAAACTGCAAATAATTCGAGCATTTTTTTATTCAAAAATATACTCTTCGACCTCCTTATTGTTACCTTTTAAAAACAAACGCGTATTATTTACATACTTAATCAATGCTGAATCGACTGAAAAAGAGGAATTTTGATTCTTTCCCAACCAAGAGGCCGCCGGAACCACCCGAATATCTTCTTTTCCTTGTTCATTCTTATAACGGGAAGAATAAATCAACGAATATTGTGCGGAAACAATATATCGGCGCAACCCCTTCCGACCTAAAACGACTTTCACCATGACACCCCCATCGGTATGTTCCCGGCTCATGTTCGATATAAAATTACCCAATGAATAAACAACCAGACGGTCGGTAACTCCCTCCTTTCCCCTGCGAAGCTCCATTGGCTGAACAACATGAGGGTGACTGCCTATGACCAGATCGACACCCTGCCGCAACAGCCAATCGGCCAGTTCACGTTGTTCACGGGAAGGTATCCGTTCGTATTCCAATCCCCAATGCATATTAGCTATAATAAAATCCGGATTAAAGAGCTTGGCTTCGGCAATATCACCCTTCATTATCTCCTTATCGATATAATTGATGATTCGGGGTATATCGACTTTCAAACCGTTGGTACCATAGGTATAGTTGAGCATGATGATACGAAAATCCTTCTTACGGAGCAACATCGGATATGTGCGGTGACGGTGATCACAGTCAAGAAAGGTTCCGGTATGACGGATTCCGAGAGAATCCAGTGCCTGGATAGTACGGACAAATCCGCGAGTCCGCCTATCTAAACAATGATTATTGGCTAACAAGAAGAAGTCGAAACCTGCTTTTTGCAAAGCCAAAGCGAAGTCTTCCGGAGCGCTGAAAGCCGGATAACCACTATATGGCTCCCCTCCTAACGGGACTTCGAAGTTCACAACAGCAATATCGGCAGATTTCACCTCTCTCTCGATATTGGCAAAATAGCTACCCAAATCAAAAAAATCTCCCCTCCGGGTATTGTCAAGTTGTTTCTGGTGCATCATGGCATCACCGGCAAACAAAATTGTCAGCGAGTCCTGAGCAGATAAAGACAGAAAGCTCAAAAGACAAAACCCGGAGAGGAGGATTTTCATTTATAAATCTCTTTCTTTCCGGCTAAAAGCGTATTGCGCATCAAAGAAATAATCGTCATCGGACCTACACCACCCGGAACCGGCGTGATATAAGAACACTTAGGAGCGACCTCGTCAAACTTAACATCGCCAGTCAACTTAAAGCCGCTTTTGCGAGTTGCATCCGGCACACGTGTCGTACCCACATCCACGATTACAGCCCCTTCTTTTACCATATCGCCTTTCAGGAATTCGGGGACACCCAATGCCACAATAATAATGTCGGCACTCAAGCACATTTCCTTCAGGTTCTCGGAACGACTGTGGCAAACAGTAACCGTACAATCGCCCGGATAGGCTTTCTGCATCATCAAAGTAGCCATCGGTTTGCCCACGATATTACTACGACCCAGCACCACGCAATGTTTACCGCGAGTAGGAATCTCGTAACGCCTCAACAGCTCCAAGATGCCAGCCGGAGTTGCCGACACGAAACAGGGGAGACCGATAGACATACGACCCACATTGATCGGATGGAAACCATCTACATCCTTACGGTAGTCGATCGCTTCGATAATCTTCTGTTCTGAGATATGTTTCGGAAGCGGGAGCTGTACGATAAAACCATCCACGTCCGGATCGTTGTTCAGTTCGTCCACTTTACGAAGAAGTTCTTCTTCGGTAACATCGGCTTCATAACGGATCAGAGACGATTTAAAACCGATCTCATTACATGTCTTGACCTTACTTGCGACATATGTTTCACTTCCTCCATCATGACCGACCAATATGGCAGCCAAATGAGGGATTTTACCACCGGTAGCCTTGATACGGGCCACTTCTTCCGCCATCTCCTGCTTCATCTGAGCCGAAACGGCTTTTCCGTCCAATAGCTTATACTGTTGTTCTTCCATATTCTCTATTATCTTTTCAGGTTTTATCTTCTGAATGAAGGAAATTTCTTGCTTCCCGGTTTGGCAGCCGTCAGCATACGCATCATCTTGCGCGTTTCATCGAATTGCTTGATCAGCTTGTTCACTTCCTGGATCGTCGTACCACTACCTTTGGCAATACGCTGGCGACGTGAACCGTTCAGGATTGCCGGATTCGTACGTTCTTCGGGAGTCATGGAGTAGATGATCGCTTCGATGCTCTTGAAAGCATTGTCGTCAATATCCACATCCTTCAGAGCCTTGCCTACGCCCGGAATCATAGAGGCCAGCTCTTTCAGATTACCCATCTTCTTGATCTGCTGGATCTGAGAAATAAAGTCGTTGAAGTCGAACTGATTCTTGGCAATTTTCTTCTGCAAGCGTTTGGCCTCTTCTTCATCATACTGCTCCTGCGCACGTTCCACCAAAGAAACGATATCACCCATACCAAGGATACGGTCTGCCATACGTTCAGGGTGGAAGATATCCAAAGCATCCATCTTTTCGCCCGTTCCAACGAACTTGATCGGTTTGTCGACCACCGTTCGGATAGAAAGAGCGGCACCACCGCGAGTATCACCGTCGAGCTTCGTCAGGACAACACCGTCAAAATCGAGACGCTCGTTGAATTCTTTCGCCGTGTTGACAGCATCCTGCCCAGTCATGGAATCGACCACGAACAAGGTTTCATCCGGCTGAATAGCACTCTTGATCGCAGCGATCTCTTTCATCATCTGCTCGTCAATAGCCAAACGACCAGCGGTATCGACAATCACGACATCGTTGCCTTTCGCACGTGCTTCGCGAATCGCGTTCATCGCAATCTCCACCGGATTCTTGTTTTCCAGTTCCATATAAACAGGTACTCCAACCTGTTCGCCGACCACACGCAACTGCTCGATAGCGGCCGGACGATACACGTCACAAGCTGCCAACAGCGGCTTTTTATTTTTCTTAGTCTTCAGCAAATTTGCCAACTTACCTGAAAAAGTCGTTTTACCGGAACCTTGCAAACCGGACATCAGAATGATTGCCGGACTACCCTTCAGATCCAGATCGGTAGCCGTTCCTCCCATCAGGTCTGCCAACTCATCATGCACAATCTTAACCATTAACTGACTGGGCTTAACGGATGTAAGCACATTCTGTCCTAATGCTTTCGCCTTTACCGTATCGGTAAAACCTTTGGCTACTTTATAGTTTACGTCGGCGTCAAGTAATGCTTTACGCACATCTTTCAATGTTTCAGCCACATTGATTTCCGTGATCTTACCTTCACCTTTCAACAGTTTAAACGATCTGTCTAACCTTTCGCTTAAATTCTCAAACATAATTCGTATGTATATTTATTTTATTCTATTTTCTATTCTTCGAATGAGAGGCAAAGGTAAGAAAAACTGACGAATAAAGAAAAGATCACAAATTCCGAGTCAGATTTTCTTATTTTGCCAAGATGCTTTCTTTAAATAAATGACACTTGCGACCAATAAACCGGTATAATACACCACCTCGGTCATGAAACAGATAGCAACCGGCATATGCAAGCGCATCCCGACCACATATATAAACAATGTATAGAAAACCAGGGTAGCCAGCTCCATCACAAAAGCCGAACGAGTATTTCCCGTACCCGTCACTCCGTTGAACACGATATTGGCAACCGCTCCGATCAGCAAAGCGCCTGAAATCACATAAAGGGAAGGGATCGAAGCTTGTATCAAAGTCACGTCATTGGTATAAACCGATAATATCGTAGAAGGAATCAGACAAGTGACAGACACAAAAACAGCCATGATTCCTAACGATATCCAGGTTATATGACGAATGATCGGGATAACCTGGTCCTTATGCCCCGCCCCGATGCTGTTACTCACAAACGTATTCGTTGCCGTCGATAAAGAATTGACAGGGATCAATAAAACGATGTAAACACTCCGGACAATATTCGCAACCGCCAGTTCCCGCTGCCCTAAATGTTCCACAGCCACAAACAACATGAAATAAGTACTGAGCGAAATAAAATATTGCAACATCGTAAATATAGAGATGTCCAACACACGCCTCAGCAATTTAACATCGAACGATCGGAACTGATTCAGTGCATACTTCTTAATATCCACCGTCATCCGGGTATAGACCATATAAAACACGATAGACACCGCCTCCGCCATCACCGAAGCGATAGCTGCCCCTTTCACTCCCAATTCCGGGAAACCGCAGTTACCGAATATCAGCAGATAGTCCAGCAGCACATTCGTCAACGCCATCACAATCGCATTCAATGTCAACACTTTCGTCCGGGTAATACCGATAAATAATGCACGAAACATCACATTCACAAAAGAGAAAAAGAACCCGAACACACGCCAGTCCAGGAACTCTTCCGTTGCGTTCAGAATCGTATCGGAAGATATCAGTATCCGCATAATATCTCCAGCAAACAGGCGTGATAAAGTGAACATGACGGCAGCCAGCATAAACAGGAAAAAGACACCCTGTATCATCACCGGTCCGACTTCCTTATAATTTCGCTCCCCGTTACGGCGGGCCATGATGATCTGCGATCCGGTGCTAAAACCAAAAGCGATCGTAAAGGCACATATATAATACAAGCCGCCCATTGCCGAAGCTCCCAACTCAACTTCACCGACCCGGCCCAAAAACGCAGTGTCCGTCACATTAATGACATTCTGTGCCAGAAGACTCAAAAAGATTGGATAACTAACATTCCAAATTTGCTTGTTTGTGTACATATACTATCTATTTACGAAGGAAATTCATACTCATAAAAAAAGCCCGCCACATCAGGCGAGCTTCTTCTTTATATGCTATTGCATTTACTTTTCAGCTACCGATGCTTCATATCAGTTTATTGGTTGCCGTATCAGGGAACACAACCGACGGCTTAAATGTTTTCGCCTCCTCAAAATCCATCAAGGCATACGACATAATAATGATGATATCGCCAGGCTGTGCCTTACGGGCAGCAGCTCCGTTCAGACAAACGACTCCCGAACCTCGTTCACCTTTAATGATATACGTTTCAAAACGTTCACCGTTATTATTATTCACAATAGCGACCTTTTCGTTGGCAATCAGGTTAGCTGCATCCAACAAATCCTCGTCGACAGTGATACTCCCGATGTAATTCAGATTGGCTTCCGTTACCGTCACCCGGTGAATCTTTGATTTAACTACTTCTATAAACATACGATCTGATTTATGATTGATGATTTATGAATTATTGAGTTCTACTTGTTTCTCCAACTTGAAACTTTGGTTTCACTTACGGGAAACAAATCATAATTCATAAATCACAAATCCATATTTAGTACTTAATATTATCTATCAGACGAACCTCTCCGCAATAGACCGTAATACATCCTACCGGATAAGTCGTATCGGACCAGTTCTTGATGGACTCCATCGTATTGCCATCTACAATCTCATAGTATTCCACACACATAACAGGGTCGGCATTTATCGTGTTGATTACATAGTCGATCACCTCCTGCACGCTCTTTTCGGGTGCAAAGTTAGCACTTTCTTTTAACGTACGAGCTATTAATGGAGCTTTTTGACGTTGTTCAGGTGTCAAGCGCACATTACGGCTACTCAAAGCCAAACCGTCTGCCTCGCGCAAAATCGGACAGTCGTTGATTTTCACCGGTATATCCAATTGCTTCACCATAGCACGGATCACAGCGATCTGCTGGAAATCTTTTTCACCGAAATAAGCGTTATCCGGTTCGACTACATAAAAAAGTTTGCTCACGATCTGAGCGACCCCATTGAAATGTCCGGGACGGCGCGCCCCTTCCATTACGGCCGAAACAGTGCCGAAATCGAATGTGCGGGTATCAGGCTCCGGATACATTTCTTCTGCCGACGGAGCGAATACATAGTCACAACCGGCCGGTTCCAACAGAGTACAGTCTTTATCCAACGTACGAGGATACGTTTCAAGGTCGTGCTTGTCGTTAAACTGAGTCGGATTGACAAAAACACTAACTACACACACGTCATTTTCTTTCACACAACGTTCAACCAGGCTCAAGTGTCCGTCATGCAATGCTCCCATAGTGGGGACAAAGCCAATTTGTTTGTTATTACGCTTTTCTTCAGCGAGATAACTCTTCAATTCTTTAATGCTGTTTACTATTTTCATCCTTTAGATGCTTATTGACGGTGCAAAGCAAATAAATAATTGCGGTAAATGAAAGAAATTTTGTATATTTATATCTATATATGAATATCAACCTATTACAAAAACAGTTCGTTCATGCTGTTCTTTTTTAGCTTCTTCTGATATTGCAAATATAGTGACTTTTTTAATATCCAAATCTAAATATCTAAAAAACAGAGTTTCTTATTTCCTTCATACAACAACCCCCAGCTACCACTAGGATAACTGGGGGTTACTCATTTTGTAATTACCTACACTTACTTAAACCAAATTTTGGCATTCTTCTTTACTTCTACCTTTGTAAATTTCTTTAACTCTTCAGCCAACGCTTGCACTTCTTCTGGTGTTGGTTCTGGAATACAAACCTTTCCATTTGTATTCTTTCCTATATTAACTTGCTCAGGGTTACACATCTTTATACACTCTATCATTTCATTCAAATCAAACTCCATTAACGGTTCTGTCGTTACATACGTTTTAATTCCTCTGGCAGAAATATCAGCCATTGCCTTTACTCGATCTTCTATCAAGGGAGAATTACGCATAATTTCAGGATAGCTTCTATTGGTCTCAATGGTTGTACAGACTACAGATCTTTTAAACACAGGGTGATCCAAATACTCCAATATCCTAGCTGGATTCTTACTTTGAAACAAATATCTATTATATTCGTCGCAATAATCCAATACGGTTTTAATCCAACTATCTGGTATATCCTGAGCAAACATATCAATGCTACTGCCTACAAAGATAAAATTACCACTGCCCAAACAAGCATTTGCTAATTCTCCAGCATCCAATCTGGCTTCTCCCCGTTTGGGAGACAATTTATCCATATAACAATAGCTACAGCCGTGATAGCACTTTCCCTTAATGGGATTCCAAGTATGACTCACAAACTCATACATATTTCCTTTTGCTTCTCTTATCATATTCAAAATTTTAAGCGGAAGGTGTTGTTACGCACCTTCCATTAATTAATTACTCTGCTGATTCCACTGATACATTAAAGCTATCCCAAAGTTCATTCAATTTTTTATTAATCAAATTTTCTTTACTGCTTCCTCCTTTTTTCCCTTTAACCTTTTGAAGGTATGTGACATTGTCAGAATCAATCGAATTGATAAACTGTATCATATTATCAGTAAAATTTGCTTTATCAGCATCTAGCGTTTTTTCATATTTACTTACAATCCAACCTGATAATGTTGTTCTGGTTTTACATAAATCCTCACCTAATTTAGATTTGGCTGCATTTAAGATCTTCAACCCTCTTTCTATTCCTGCATCATTTTTCAACGGATCTAAGTATTTTCCTCGCATAGCGACATTAATGACAGAAGTATTTACCTTCGTGCCAAAAGTAAGCCAAAGAGAAGCTGCATTTAAAGAGTATCCTTTGTTTGTTAGCTTATTGATCTCTAATAATAACTTAGGACAATTCTCTTTAACTGTTATGCTCTTTACCCTATCCTTAGTGTCCCACTTGTTAGTACAAGTATTAATCTCTGCCAACATATCCATAATAGACATATTATCATCTAAAGGATACGTTACAAAAAACTCCTTTTTATACTTCTGTTCTTCTTCTAATTTGCCATTAGCTTTCAACAATTCCAAATGTGCTTGATACCTATGATTTCCCTCAACCAGTACAATATACTTATGAGCATCCTCTTTAGAAATAACTTCACCTGTGATAAAGTCTACAATCTCTAAATCTTGTTCTACAGCCTTATTCCCATTTACAATAACAGCAGGTGTTAATACCCCGCACTTCTTCAAAGATTCTTTTTTCTGTTTAACGTTTTTAGGATCAAGATCTCTGTTAGCCACTAATCTTGCAACTTTTTTACCTTCATTTAATACGTCTACAAGTTTCATATTTTTTTTCATTAAAATTTACCGCTGCCCTGCGGACTTATATTGGTTTCTGGCACACCAGTTATTTGTTTCTGGTGCAAAGATGAAGCAATAAAACGCATAAACAATAGAAATTCAACACATTACAGGGTAGCACAAAAATAGCAGAGTTTAACAACCCTGCTATAAATCAACTTACTACGTCTTAATAGAGAATTAGGCGTACCAATTGCCTATACCTCTAAATTCTGGTTTTTTCTTTGGGTTCATCAATCCTTTCAATGTATTATATTCGTTAAGTATTGGAGTAAGCAGGTTTTTATTTCTACTTATCCCTGCAAAGTAAAGCAGATAAGAAAGCAATTCTTTTTCCTTGTTGGAGATATTAGCACCTTCCGCCCTTTTTTCCTTTACATGGTTTGAACTATCAAAATAGCACCTGAGCATCTTGCAAAACAAATATGCCATTGCTGTATCACTATATTCTACGGATTCTTCCAACATGATACGATCGCCAAAGATAAAAGCATCTTTCACTTTTGGATAGGCTTCTTTGCATAGAAAGCCAATCAGATCTATCGTCGGACTGTCTGTTAGGATAAACTTATTTTTACCTATCTTTAAAGTCAGTTCCGCAGGCTGTTCTTTTCTTTCTTCTATCGTCTGTATAAATTTCTGAATTTGCTTACTTGTGCCTTCTTCTGTTTTGATATTGTCTATGCAAGTATCAACACAGTAATCATAAACGAACAGAAGAAGATACCAAAACATTACAGGATCAAGTTCTAAGCTATGCAAACAAGACTGTATATCTTCATTCTCCAAATAGCTGCCAAACTTATTTTGCAATGCTATTTTCTTATTGTTATACCTGTCTATAAAATGGAATGCACTCGTTCCTGATAGAAAAGGCTCTCCCATCTCATCAAAACCGATTGTGGGACAAAATTCCAATCCCACATGGACAATCCCACTTTCATTTAATTCGTCTATACCTATTTCTTCTGCTGGCTTCATACTATTTGTATCTGTTTGTACAAAGTTAAACCATTTAAGAGAAGAATCTCCAAATCTAATTGCTGTTTCTCTTTTAAATGTTCTACCTCTCCTTCACAATTGAAAAAGAATATTCCAATATCCCTTATTTACTTGTAAAGGAATGCGTTCAAAGAAAATCAGAGTTAAGATGTATTTCCAGTTTAAATTTTTAACTTTCGGGATTTTTTGGTGACTGGGTATATAAAAGAGAAATTTTCGAAAAAATCCCGGATCTACCAGTTTTCAATCTTAAGGTAACGTTTAACTCAGATTTTTTCTATCATGCAGACAGAGGAAATAAAAATACATAATGGAGAATGGCTTACAGACGCTTTGAAAAGACAAGGATATGAAAATATCCCCTCAAACGTAATTCTGGACAAGACACTTACAGGACTTGGAGCTACTCATACGGAATTGCACTCAAACCGTAATTCTATTATCATAGAACCCAATGTTCCCGTTATCATTGAAAAAACAAAAGATAATCCAGATTGGTTGGCAGTTTGGGAGAAGTGTACACCTTCTAAAGTTGAAAAATACTTGCAATCAACAAATAAAAGAAAGAAACTGATTTGTACACCTGAGAGTTTTTCAAAAATCAGGAAAGCAGCCAATAAATTGAACCTGAATATTTACACTGATTATTTCTGTTTGATGGATGAATGCGAAAAATTCATTCAAGACGTGGATTATAGAAAGCGAATCACTCAACCAATATATGAGTTCTTCCAATTTCAACAGAAAGCATTAGTTTCTGCAACACCGTTGGAAATGAGACATAAAGAACTTGTAAATCAAAATTTCAGGATATTAAAGATTGTCCCTGAATATGATTACAGAAAGAATCTGGAAGTTATCGTTACTAACAGCTATGACAAGACAGTCAAAAGCAAATTAGACGATTTACAGGATAGCCCTTGTGTTTGTATCTTCATTAATTCCACCAATGGGATAAATAAGATTATCAATACTTTGAAACTGACTGATTACAAAGTATTTTGTTCCAATCAGAGTGTGAAGAAGTTGAAAGAAAGAGAGTTTGATAATGTATATGAAATGCTTGAACCCTTGGCTAAATACAATTTCTTTACTTGCCGTTTCTTTTCCGCTTTGGATATAAAGTTAAAACAAAAGCCTGATATTTTAATACTTACAGACTTGAATGAAGCGGTTTACACAATGATTGATCCTTTTACGGAAGCAATTCAGATACAAGGTCGTTTTCGCAATGGATTCAATTCACTAACTCATATCTCAAATGTCAAGATTGATTTGGATATAAAGAGTAAAGAAGCCATTGACGGCATGATTGAAGAATTTGAAACTACCCATTCCTGTTTAAAGGATAGGCTGGAACAAGTAACAGATAAATACAGGAAACAAGCCATATCCCAAGATATGGAAGCCGTAAAATATGCGGATTTGTTGGACGAACAAGGAAATATCAATTATTTCTCTGTTGATAACCTGTATAATGAAGAGAGGATAAAGGGATATTATAAGACAAAGGAATCTCTTTTTAACGCTTATAATGCCACCAATCATTTTAATGTAACGGATGCTTCCGTAATCGAACTTTTGGGAGAAGATGATTTGTTGACATTGAGAAAAGCCAAAACGGATATAGAAAAACGTCGGCTGTTGACTGAACAACTAAGCAAACTTTATTCAAATCAGGATAAAGTTGATATTTCCTTTTACTTGGATATTTTGAGGAAAGAAGATCAAGGTACATACACTATTGACGCATTCCTGAAAATAGGAAAAGAAGGATTGGAAAAAGCCGGATATAAAAAAGGTACAATAGACAAAGCCGTAAAAGAGTATGACAAAAACATTCATCGTTTCCTTCCAGAGGTCATAAAAGACATACAGAGCGAGTTCGATCTTAATGTATGGATTGAAAAAGAAGAAATAAGGGATCGTCTGGCAATGATCTATAAGAGACATAATATTTTATACACTGTGAAGCTGAATACAATAAAGGAATATTTTTTAGTTGACGAAACTAAAGATAAACAGCCTTATAAGTATATCTTAAAGGTGTTAATAAAGGACTTCGGGATTTTTTGAGACTTGGGTATATAAAAGAAAAATTTTCGAAAAAATCCCGAATGTCTTATTTCATGTGTCTAGGCTTAGACCATGTAAAGAAAGATATGCCGACCAAATCCGGAGTGTTCTTCTTAAATGGTCTGACTTTCCATAAACACAAAATGGATGCTTTGATTTCTCAAAGCACCCATTACACACAATTTATATATGAGCCGAATTTAATCGGTTAAGAATCTCCTTCTGAATCATAACAAAGTTACTCATTCTGAGAGTCAAGAAAAAATAAATCCTCTTCAAATCAAACTACAGAGATAAAGCATACCTCAACTCTGAAAAAGCACTATGGATCAAATTCTCATGTATGAAACGTGAGCTTAACCGCACTTATCTTAAAGTCCCCCCTCAGTAGGTGATAGAGAAGTGAAAAATATGCAAGCGATTTACCTCTGAATCTCTTTTTCGAAAACGGATAAATGCCTATCGAACTTTGGAAACAAGGGAAAGAGATTTTTAACGGATAGAGATTCAACAACAGACTGCGGTATTTTCCCCTCTTCTCTTTTATATGGTGTAATCCTCAACACTACGAAGGATTAAAACCAAGCCGATACACAGGAATTATCAACAAAAATCAAATTTATATCATTATGGAAAGTCAGTACAAGGTATGTGAAGTGAAACTCACTTACAAGTCAAAGATTAAAGCCTCTGAAAGAGAGAAAATCTTATCCGCTGAAAATGCTTATAAAATCCTTTTGTCTGTATTTGATTCTGAAACAATACAGTACAAAGAGTTTTTCAAAGTCATTTTAATGAATAGAGCCAACAAGGTATTAGGCGTTTGCCATATTTCAGAAGGTGGATTGAATGAAACGTCTGCGGATATACGCATTATTATGCAGGCTGCAATATTGGGTAATGCTTCTGCCATCATATTGGCACACAATCATCCGTCTGGGAACATACAACCAAGTATGCAAGACGATCAAGTGACAAAAAGAGTAAAGGAGATTGCCAAATTGATCGGTATCAACCTTTTGGATCATCTTATCATAACGGATGAGACTTATTACAGTTATTCTGAAAACGGACGGATTTAAGATTGTGAGATATGGAAATAATACTTTATATCTTAATTGCCGCCATTGTGTACCTGATAGTGTTGTTAATCTATCCGATCATTCCGTTTATCCTTCTTTTTACCTTCTTGTATAAGGCGATAAAGGAACAATGAGAATCAAAAAAGAATGTTCACTTCTGTTGAAAGTGAATGTTCTTTTGATTTTCAACAAGTTACCATTTAAAGAAGAATAGAGGACACAAAAAACAATCACTTTTATTTGTAATCAATTAAAACTGAATATTATGAGTTTGAAATACAGCACAACAACAGCGGATTATCTGAGATGGGATGAAATGTCAAATCTGGTCAGAAGATTAAGCAGGGACGGAGATTATAAAATGTCCTTGCTAATTGCGATAGGTTGTTTCTGGGGATTGCGTATCTCTGATATATTGTCATTACGTTGGAAAGATATTCTGAATGTGGATGAGTTTACTTTGCAGGAAAAGAAAACAAAGAAAAACCGTACAATCAGGATTAATCCTCAACTGAAAAGACATATTGCAGAATGCTACGATCACATTCAGCCAATAGGGATTAATTCGCCTATACTGGTAAGCCAGAAGGGGACAACATACTCAGTACAAAGAATCAATGTGATCTTAAAAGAGATCAAAGCCAAATACAAACTGAAAGTTCAACATTTTAGTTGTCATAGCCTACGAAAAACATTTGGCAGGCAGGTGTACAACCAAAATGCAGAAAACGCAGAACTGGCTTTAGTCAAGTTGATGGAGTTGTTCAATCATTCCAGTGTGGCGATCACAAAAAGGTATTTGGGATTGAGACAGGAAGAAATATTGCAGACTTATGACAGTCTTTCCTTTTAAATGGTTAATATTTCAGCTTAAATCATTGACACATAAAACACTTTTCGTAACTTTGTGGCAATTCTACAAGTTCATGGCGTTGAACCTCTATAGAAGGACATACGTTTAACGAAAGGTGTTATTGAAATTATCTTCTATTGACAAATTCTCGCAAAATTTGAAAGTAGTATGAAGATGATAGCAATAGCACCCGCATCATTTGATATATACTTATCTGTGAGGATAAATTATATACAAAACTGGTGTGGGTTGCTGTTGCTTTATCTATACTACAGGCAATGCGAGAAGCCCGTCAATAAGATAAAGCAAATACAGTTCCCACACCTTTTTTATTTATTAATCTTTCCAAAGGGGACAGGGAAAACAATTTTTTACTCATGAATAGTTTCTTATTTAAAGGTATATTATTTTTCTACATTTTGTTCTTAATAGTATCCCTATATGCTCAACAACAAAATTTTATTTATTGGGGTTCAAAGAAGTACATATACACCCAGTTAGAATACACAATAATGAATTACAATATAACATCAATAAATTGAATCATCTTTATTATTATAATTCTATGAACATAAAAGTCTTATTAATTATATTCATGTTGTCGATCGTGAGCAATATAAATGCTTCTAATTACAAATTCACATATTTTGCTCCAACTGGAACCCAAACGGATGATGCTGAATGTATATCAACATCTGGATGTAGCGTTGATATTGACGAGTCTAACAATGCAATATATTTGTCTATTGAAGATTCCGATCAATATTTTGAAATTGTAAATAAAAAAATCTACAAAAGATATCCTTATTATACTGTATCAGGGAATAACAATAGGATAATCTATTTCTGGGTTCACCCTGCAATTGTTATAATGTCAGTGGACGAAGGAACATTTATATTGACAAATATTCCAAAAACTCAATGGAGTTCTATTTTCGTACAAACCAAATAATTAAAATACAAGATATGAATTTAGAATCAAAAATTAAACAATGGAGTAAAGCGCAAAAAATTATTGCTGCTATATTCACCCCTATATTTTCAATTGTGCCAGCAGTAGGATTTTCTGTTTTAACTGCAATCTCTTTCTCTGTTATTAGTTTTATACTTACAGAGAATTGGGACGATCGTTATGAAGATGGATTCTACATTTTTTTTAGTATAGTGTACACAATAATGATCACTTTTTATATTGAAATGAAAATATTTAAGTACTATTAGAAATCATTGTTGTCCCATTAAAATCTAAAAGAGTTCTTTGAAATATTTGAAATTTAGT
>NZ_JAHPXO010000060.1:0-15790 GCF_019041495.1 Parabacteroides sp. MSK.9.14 | reverse complement strand
ACTTACAACCCTACTTTACCATTGAAGCGGACACCATTTTTAGGGAGTTACTCCCGGTATAACTAAATCGCAAAGTTTCAGGTTGCGTTCTTTCTGTGTTCGTTATGCTTATTCCCAAATGTCACCAGATTAGGGGATAGGGAACGGGTGTGCGTTCCCGGTCGATGAAGATCAGACGCAAGGAACAAGTGTCAGTTCCCATGCGTCTGCAATGAAAGCAACGGCCTGTGCTTTCTGGAGACGCATGATATGCTCGGCAGTCTCGGAATATTCGTTTGTTTCGATATAATCCTGAATGAGAGATTCATCCGAAACCATCACACCTGTGTAGATGTTCTCCGGATCGTGAGTACATTTATGTTCATGCTATAGATATGTTTGATTCCTGTCCAGGAAATCCGGACAGGAAGGATTGGTTAAATCGAATAAGGTAATCAGTCCCAGAAATGCTGTCTGGACTTTTCTAATTTACAGCATCTTTCGTATAATTCCGTGTCACAAATGCAGTCTCTTTCTTGCTCCAAATACTCTAACGATGATACTAATGCTTCGTCAATATCATCATCTGTACCCTGTGGCAACACAGACAAATCGGAAACATTCACATTGGGTATGTGTTCCAGAATATTAGATACCATTCCGGGAAGAATATCCTCGCATTTGAGGGTGATATGTTCAATCGGGTCGCAACATCCTAAAAAGAATACTGTTTCCTTACCAGAATCACCCTCCATCCAAAATTCCTTGACTTTGAAGATGACAGGATTCCCTGCAAGAACGGCACAAAGATTCAGTTGTTTGTCGGAACAATTCACATTTTTCAATCCCGCTTTGTGCATTGCCAGAACTAAGAGTGTATTTTCTGTCTTTTGAAGAGCATCCACTCTATTTCTCAAATTCTCGATATTCATACTTATGCTTATTTGTTTGTCTTGGATTTTAATAAGGGAACTTTTGGATTTTCAAGTTCTCGTTAATGATAAATTGGCGTCCGCACACGCAGACAATCAGGTTATCTTTTACATAGGACACCTCTCTGGTGACCTCTTCATGAGAGATACGTGGTGTACCGTCGGCATAGCATCCGTTCTTGATGTCACCGGAAAATGAATAGGTCTTTCCAGGAACAACTTGCTGTGGTAAAATCTCTTTCTTGTTCATACAATAAGGATTATTTGTTTGTTATTTGATGCAGAAAATATGCGATAGAGGAATAGGATTCGTCGCAGAAGTATATCTTCTTTTCCAAAGAGTCGGTATTGTCGTTGATACCTTCGCAACGAAGGCTTCCGTTATGATCTTCATAAACCGCAGTTACATGGAGATTGAACGTACCGTGTCTACCCGGAACGGCAATCATGACCGGGAACTGATCGTAGAAACAGTCTGTTTCATTATCACTTTCGTCCTCAAACTCTTCTTGGGGCTTGTATTTCATTTCCACCCGTCCGTTGTTTTGGGCGAGAACCTCTTTGATGTACAAGACTTGGCTCTTTTTTAGCTGGCTTTCCTGCTCCACTAATTCTTTATATTCCATATTTGTTTGATTTAATTCTTTGATACAAAGATATATAAATGGTCTCTCATAACGAAATATAGCCAAAGGGAATAGTAGGATAGGGGATGATACCTACTCTTTCATTTAAGCTTTCCTATCCTTTTATAAGCTAAAAGGAGCCCAATGGTGGGGCTCCGAACACGGCATACGGACATAAAGAAACCTGCCCGAATTGGGCAGGAACCTTATTCGTTAACCTACCAGTCTGTTGTGTTTCATCCAGCGGTCTATGAACTCACTTTGCGACCTGTTCCGGACAGGCTGGTTGTAGGCAAGGTACTTTTGTCTGATGTTCCGTCCGTCCGGAGAAAGCTCTATGGTGATTAAGCTCTTGTCCGGTTTGGCGACTTCTCTCAGCACGTAGATGTATGAAGAGCCGTTGGCAATTCTTGATCCATACGCTGCCACGCAGTTATGTTGCTGGTTGGCTTCGTCCAAAAGATCATCGTGACTTCGGATGCCCCGAACAAAATAGACTCCCTCTGTGTAGTCGTATTTCTTCATTTTCTCGCAGTTGTTCTGCATACGTTCAGCCATGATTTTGTTTTTTCGGTTACGGCAGTTACGTGCTGCAATGTCGTGTTCCCTTTTCAGACTATCTCCGTTGATGCGGGGCTGCATTTTGAGTTGGTTGCACATGGACAAATAATCATTAAGCAACATGAAAGCTTCCTTTTTCTCTATTGCTTCAAAGGTGTCAAGTCTAACTAAATACTGCATCAGACTATTCCAAGTAAACACTGGTTTTCCGTCATATTGTTTGCTAAGAATGGAGTTTAACCCCTCTAAATCTGCCTTTTTGAAATTTTGGTCGTAAGCCTGTTGGATATGGTCTGCGTCAATCTTTCCGAGCTTAGCCAGTTTACGATAGCAATCCCAAATTTCAAGATCCAATTCCCCCTTTAATATAGAATACACCATTTTGCTGGTTTTAAATATATCCTTTGGTTTTGTCCCCTGTTGGCAGAGCCTGTTGAAAATTACACAATTTTCTTCGGAAATAGAGTCATATTCAATGAATGAGTCAGCAAACAAATATCCGGCTTTGCTAAGTATTTCTATTTGAGGAGCAAGGAGCATACAACGTACATCAGCACCTTTTTCTGCTGCCCATTTCGCAGTATAGGGAGCGTTCTTTTCAAGAATTCCTGTAAGTTCCTCTTTGGACTGAATGAAATAGTGGTATATTGTAAATTTTTGCTTCTTTACCATTGACCATTTCCCCAATGAAAACTCAGTGCAATTATAAGGGTAAGTGGAACTATAGAATGAACTCAATTTCATTTTTTTGTCAAGTACAATATTTAATTTTGCATTCCACAATCTTGCACAATCATCAAAATAGCCAAGAGTAACCACAAATGTGTCAAATTCCAAATATCCCTCGCCTTGAGCCAGAGCATTAGGAACTGACCGTAAAAGGGCATTGGGCAATATTCGGCTTGCCATACCGCCCGCAAAAATAACATTTCCATTAACATTGGCAATTTGTCCACGTTTGTTACGACCAAAATATACCGTATCTGCATTTATTTTGCCAAGCAACTCTTCTAAAGAAAAACAGTCCTTGCTCAGATTATTAAGGTACTCTGGTACGGTAGATAATTTTGTATCAGTCTTTGAACAGGTAGTAACCTGTCTAACTGGTATATCATATTGCTGTTCCTCTCCAAAGGAAAACATAAGTTGCGCTGTCTGGTTTTGGTATTCTTGATTTAATGTTAAATGTCTCATGTGTTTATTGTTAATCGTTTGATACAAAGATACATAAATATGGTTCTATTAAATAATGACATCAATAAGAAAGATCTAAT
Source organism: Parabacteroides sp. MSK.9.14 (assembly GCF_019041495.1). Classification (NCBI taxonomy): domain Bacteria; kingdom Pseudomonadati; phylum Bacteroidota; class Bacteroidia; order Bacteroidales; family Tannerellaceae; genus Parabacteroides; species Parabacteroides sp. MSK.9.14. The sequence continues at coordinate 12,418 of NZ_JAHPXO010000060.1, read as the reverse complement.
GGTGGGCGATGAAAACATTCTCATTTAAGCAAAACCAAATGCTTAAGTTCTCCCTCTTAAAGGATCTCAATCTTTATCCCCATAGGTGGTAACAATAGGAGTCCGTTGTGGGACTCCGGGGATATACCTAAGTCAAAAAGAAAAAACTGCCCATATTCACATACAGGCAGTCCATTTCACAATTAACTAAATACCAAACACTTTGTAGTGTTTGTGCGGTCAACTATGTTCGCACACCGTTGACCCCCTTTATCTCATTTGAAGAATAGTTATTTGGCGTTCTCGTATAAGACCTTTCTCTCACTGAATGGTGCATAGTTCATTACTTGAACTGTTGCTTCTTTACCATTTTCGGGTTCAATCAGTTCTTCTGTTTCGTAAAGAGTCTCAAAGGTCATTTCCAGTCCAGGCTCGCCGTCATCCATACTTACAGGGTGATTCTTTGCCAAGTTGATTACTCGTTGCTTGGCTTCTTCATAGGTGTCGGCATTTACGGTAACGGTATGGCGTTCCCACACCTTGTACTGGCAATCGACCAAGAAGGTGAAGACGGATTGTTCTTCCTTTGAAACTGATTGTTCGGTCTCTTTTCTTTGGGCTGCCAGAGCCTCTCCATATAACCACCTGTCGTATGCCTCCAGTTCCAAAACGGGATCCAGTCCTGTCATGTGTGCCTGCATGAGGTCGAACATTTGGGGCTGAATCAATCTGTTCGTCCACCAGCTTGGCAAGGTCATCCTCCCAGCCTAACTGGTCAATCCAACCGCCTGATGTCAGGACAGCCATCGCCTGTTCTCTCCAGTCTTCTGGCAAGATATCCCCTCTAAAAAAATTTGGATGGCTTGCATAATTACTACTCAGATAGGAATCACCTGTTACCTTACGGTACTCGTCTTGATTTATCTCTGTGAAAATTTTCATCCCACCTCTGAATTCGCCTTGGGCATCTGTCTTTAATCTTGACAGGCAGACGTTCAAACTGCCATTGTCCCAGTTTGCTGGCAAAACGACAACCTTTGTGTCTCCTGCCGATGATACAACGATGTAATATTTCATAATTCTTTGTCTTTCAACATTGTAAAGTTACAGAAATCCCAGCACATTACCCAATATATATCACCATATCAGAACTCTGTGGCAGGGTTCTACTATTCCATATAAGCAAAAGGGAAATAGGGGACACTGAAAGAAACTTGGGTTCAAGTTTCGCCAGAATTGGAATGCAGAGTGAAACTGGTTGCACCGTACTTTGTATGGAACAACCGTATATATAAAAAATCACAGCTTTACATCGAATATTTCTTGAAGGATGAACAGCTTTTTCTGCAAGGTGGATTTCTCCCAAAAATCATTGCCAACGTAGAATTGGAATTCATCATCCAACGCTGTACATTTTTTGTTGTATGGCTCGCTGATCCCAGGATCAATCAGTTTCTGGCTTAAACTCTCTTCGGATAGTTTATAGTGCGCATCACCTTGGGAATATTCCAATACCCGGAATGATCCACATTCAAATGTAATGTCAGACTGGTTGTCGATGCTAAGATCATCCAGCTCTTTCATGAGCGTTATAATCTCTCCATTGGTTTTATTGCCGATTAAGACTCTTCCTTCATGGTCATCACATCCATATTTGTCGATGAATTCAGAAAGGATAATCTGATATGTTATGCATCCCGGTAAAGTGTCTGGCTCTCCTTGTTCCAGTAAATCGTACATTCGGAACTGGTAGTTTGCCAAGTCCTGAAGCCAGTCAATATTGATGGCTGAAAGATTGATCGTTTCCTTTTCTCCATTCTTGTACTTAATGACAACTTCTTTAGTTGCACCAAGGATTTCGATAACCTCGGCTTTGCGGAACACAGGTTCACCCTTATCGTCCACGTCTTCAAAGAAAATCAGGTGTGGCAAGTTGTTCTGCGGGTAGAGTCCGGAGCAAATGACTCCAATATAATAATTCAATACCCCTTCTTGAATTCTACGTGCTTCATCCAAGTTCTTTATTTCCATGTTTCCCATATCAATGTTCTTTAAAAAATTCTGTTTCACAAAAATTGCATACATACTTAGCTGTAGTGCAAGAATACTCGCTGTTATCTTCCGGTCTTACATCATCGCTCCCTCAATGAGGGCTGAAAATTTCATTTAGTAAGAAATCATCCCAGTCTATTTTTTCTCTTCCTATTCCCATGACTAATTTTGGTTATCTTTCATATTCAAAGATACTAAAATGCTGTATTATAATGATATAGATAATGAAATGCCTCCGGTGAATGTTCAGGTTCATACATTCTCATATAAGCAGAGCAGTCACAATACCTGCATCTACTTTATAAGGAGGGGGATCATAGGGGACGTGAGTACGTCCCCGGGAGAACAAATAAAGCGTACTGGAAAACTGCCGTGAGCAGAGTTGTCTTGGCATAATGTATTCTCAAAGGGGATGAAAGGGATAGGCATTTGACTTTTATTATTACAACTTTTGAGTTGTAGTAATTCATATTAGCTTATCTAAATCTGGCAGCACGTTCAGCCAGTACTGCTTTTACTTCTTCCTCCAGATAGGGGAGTCTTATCAATTTGTAGTTAAGGAGTGTCGGATGGAACACTGCCAGCCAACAGGCTTCGATTTCGATGCCGTAATTCTTCTTGAGAATATACCGGTACCCGGACTGTTGCATGGCATAGTGATAGTAGGAACAATCCGGGAGGTGTGAGAGTACTCCCAATCCCATAGTATGATTGTAGGAATCCCGGATGACGTTCCCATCCTGGTCTATCAGGTTCTTGCTCCGCTTCCAGTCCAACATCAGGTTACATACATGGAAATCCAATGAATCAATTGTACCTGCCACTCGGCTTTCTTCGTCATAGATAGTCCACTCGGTACGATAAGGAACCATCGGATGCTCTGTGATGAAATTCTTGAACTGCCAGAAAACATCTGACTCGTCATGCGGCAAAGAAAGCAAATAGTTTTCGATATTGGCATGGAGCTTGGTGCCCAAATGGGTCTGGTGTTCCCATTCGGCAATCAGTTCCTCCGGTGAGCAACCCCGTCTCTGGGCTACAAATGAGGCTACCCGTTCCTTATCGAAAGGAGCAAAATAGGACGCAATGATTTCCGTCCAGCTATCCATCTTACCTAGTCTGTCATGGGTATAAATATGCGGTTCTTCATCGAAAAAGATGTGGTTGTCTCTTTCGTGCCAATTATTATTATTGTATTTCAATCGGTTCATTATTAGTGCTATTTGCTTGTTCTACAGGACAAATTTATATCATACCCCCCCGAAGGGGGTATCTCAGTTGGCAGGATTGTCGATACCCTTTATTATATTCATCAGTTCTTCATCTGCTAAAGTTATGGCTTTAGCGTGAATAGGTTCACAATCATCTTCGATTTCTTCTCTACCGTTATAGAAGCCATAATACATCAGTTCCTCATTACCTTCGTCATCAGCAACCGTATATAATAGTTGGATTTGGACAGATTCTACTCCTTTGCCCTCTACATAATGGGCATAAGTACAATTTAGTTCCAACATTTTAGATGGTCGTTCCTTTTTGTCCGGATAAATGCCGAACTCGTTTGCGTAATATTCGGGAGAATCCGAATAATCGTTTCCATTCTCGGAAACGTAATATTTAAGTGCTTCTCTCATGCTATGAATGGCAGAGAAATATCTTTCTTTGAGTGTTAAGGTGTCCATAATCATTGTTTTATTCTATGCAAAAATATAAAAAACATTGGACATAAAAGAAAACCAAACGGATTATAATATCAAGCAAGTAGGTCGTGACTCTCTCATTGAAGCCAATCCATTTACTTTGGTAAAAATACTTGATAGGGAACGTGAGCGCGTTCCCGAAAGGGCAAATTAAATGGGTCGAATAAATCAGATGAAACAAACTCAAAGTTCATCTAACAAGGCTTCTATCGATTTGAGTTGTATTTTACCGTCTAGGTGATCTTTGACCTGTTGCAAAGCTTCTTTTAATTCCTTCATTATGTCCCTTTTGTGCCCCATGCATTCTTCCGGCTGGATGATTTTGAACTGTTCATCTTGGTATTTAACAGCACCGCAAATCTTTCCGTCATGGCCGCAGATGGTATCAGTTTCACTTAGCCATAACATACCGCAGGGGAATTGTGTCTTTATCATTCCCATTTACTTATCTTTATAGTGTCCTTCTATTTCAATAACCATGACGGTAACGGTTTCATCATAGATGTCATATATCAACCTGTCATGTGCCGTTGTCCGTCTTGAATAGCTGACAGAGTTTCCTGCCTTTAAAGGTTCCGGGTGTCCGGTCCCTGTACGGGGGCCATGATTTCTTCAAGAAGACTCACCAGTTTTTTGTAGAGTACAAGATTGGACTTTTTGTATTTGGGTGTGGTTTTGTCGCACCCTTTGAAAATTCAATCTTGTACATCATAACGTATCCAATAAGTCGTGAAGTTCTTCTTTGGTATTGCAGACGATTGTTTCCCGGTTTTTGTATTGCCTACGTGCTTCCTCTATCTTCTGTTCAAATTTGTGGGTGGTTGTAATATCACTGTCGTAGACGGGTGTCAGCATGTAGGAGCGTTTGCCTCTGCGTCTGATAACAATTTGTTAGCCTTGATCTGCCATGTCAACCCAAGAGGCTTGCTTGTCCCTAAATTCCCTTGATGTTACTTGTAGCATACTGTTCTTTTCTTTTTATGTGTACCAAAGTTGGTACACATAAAAAGAAAGGCTATTATTCCGGAAGTACAAGCAGGAAATCTGTTTTTATGCTTTTGTAATGCGCATTACAATTTCAGGTCCTGTTTTATTCAGCCGTTTGTGTCGTTTTGGCGTGTGTGTTGTTTGTGGGACAGGTTCTTTCTTAGTGCCTTGCTTCGACTTTTCCCCGTCCCTGTACGAGTGTTCCGGCTTTATTTTTTTGGCTCCTCCACCAGACTTTTATACTGCAGCCGCTAAAAAGCGGCTGGAATGCGTTACCATCCATAAACCTTGGCAACATGAGGGTACAAGCTCCGGGTGTATCGAGAAATATCCTTTTGTGTGTATGTACCGTTGTAAATCTTTTCTGTCAGGTTATCTATGTTCACACCTGGCTTAATCTCCCGGAATGTAATATAGTTTGTTCCGTCATGATGATGTTGGACTGCTTTCACCTGTTTGGTCTGAGTGTCTGCAAAGTATTCTATTTCACCTTCAGATAGTGAAGACAATATATTGCCAACATTATTGTCAATTATCCGGTATCCCGATTTTCGTCCGTTCCACAAGCCTAAATCCGCTATCAGAAGGATGTTTCCTTCCAAAAACATATCGAGATTGCTTATTTCGTCATCCTGCCAATTCCGCTTTTGTTCAGCGGCTTCTTCACAAATAGCCATTTCACTGGATGGATAGCCTTGTTCCTGTAACCATTCTTCTGCGCATTTCAGATCTTCATCTGTGATTTCGGTGGAGAATATTATCTTTTTCATAACTATTTAATTATGTTCTTTATTATATCTATCTATTTGATATACACAAAGTTACTTAAATTCAATGTGTTTATGAAATAGAAATTAAGAAAGCTCTTTCACCCTATATGGTTGAAACATTTCCATTAAAGCCACTCCATATTACTGGCAGATAAGAACCTGATGGTCAGGTTCTGCAAATAGGGGAGTAGGGTGTTCCGAATGACCGGATCACCCTAGCAGTTAATTGAGAGTCAGAGATGGGAAATAGAGACCGGATATATTTCCGGTATAATTGTATTCGACCCCGTATATGCTAAAGGTCTTGGCATTTTTGGCTGCATCCATAATGGTTTGCACAATCTTCTTGTCATTGATGTAGCCGGTAAAGAAACAGGGATGCAGGAAAAACCTGTTATATCCTGACTTTGCCAACGGTGTTTGCTTCTGTTGGGGCACCTGCCAACCTAATGACTCAAATATGGCGGTAACCTCTTGTACGAACGCCCTATGTTGGTTGTCCGAATGTCCGGATAACCGACCGTATCCGGAATTAATTAAAATGTGAACCTTTTCCATAATTCAAGAATATAGCATTTCGTCTGTCGGACGATCATGGGTTATGACAATGTTGCCTTGTTCTCTTAATTCTGATTGCGTGGCGTGAACGTGATCGGTACGATCATCCGGGTAAGTCAGACAGCCATCGGAGTGGCAATCCGGACAGATGTCTGTACCCATGGGAACCAACAAAAGGGTCTCACAATCGTTACACAATACCAGATCACCTTTATTATTGTTTCCCATGTAGGAATGAACAATCTCGTTTGACCGAATCAACACATTTCCAGAATACCGAAATTCAAGTCCGGAAGTAAGGTCTTTCAGCATGATTGATTTGTCCTCCCTGATTGACTGCACCAGACAATTCCCGAACGGATACATATCATCTACAGTGATAGTTTCATAGAGATTCAATGTCGGCAAGAACATACTAACGCCATTCACGTCAATAAAGGTCGCATCCTTTGGCAATAGAACCTCCATACCTTCTGTAAGGACATGGGAAGGTACCCCGGCCAAGTGGTAATCTAATGGAAAACCTTGGTCCGGGTCTGAAATCGGTGCTACCCCTTGGTAATAGGAACCATTCTCGGTCAGTGAGGGGTGCTTCACTTCCGGGTTGTATCCCTGTGGAGAGTTCTTGAAAGCCAGTTCGATGCCTATCTGACGAAGATACTCTTTATTTCTATCCACGATACCGTTCATCTCTGCAAGCAATTCATAATAATCCTTGCCACCGAACACACCATAACCTCCGTAACAAGTCTCTTTGTACTTGTTGCCCTTATCATCCGTCATATATACCGTAAACGGAACTCCGTTCCGGATTCTACGCTTGGTGTCTTGTGTAAACCAGCTAAACTGTCCCATAGTTATTGTTTTTAGAGTATCAAATCTGCCCATACATCCGGTTCTTTCTTGATGTAGAATGCCATACAATCTATCAGGCTCCGTTTTGAGCCTACTTTAGCTACGGTAAATCCACCGTTGGCAATCTGTTCATCTGTTGCGATGAAGATGTAACCCTTATGTTTGGCCTCCGGTTTGAAGGGCTTAATCTGGCTTTTAAGTTTCTTGAAGTTTATCATCTTTTATCTCATTGATTATGATGCAAATATACAGAAATATAGGGAGTCTTCATAGTTCCGGAAAACAAAAGGGAAAGAGTAGTATCAGGTCGGACTTTTCCATTATTGCGGATACCATAAATACCCCACGATCGGCGATATTTCACCCATATTTCAGCAGACCGTGGTCGGTCTGCGTTGGCAAGAAAACATGCCGATACCCCTCTGTGTGAGTTGTTGCCGAACAAGGAAAGCTGTGTCAGCCTGCCTTGTCCGGATTCCAATATAGACTATTCTTCCCCTTCGGATAGTTTGTCCTTGTACTTTTTATAGACATATTCGAGAAGGATACTTCTCATTACCTCTCTTTTCTCTTCCTCCGAATAATTGAAGTAATAAGTCTGTTCGTCACAATGGTGATTCAGACGTTTCACCCTGCCTTTATATTCCCCTCGGCTGAAAAACTCTTGGGCTATCACACACACCGTTGTGTCTGTGTTCTCATATTGAAAATACACATCTACATATAATTTCCCGTTGCACCATGACAGCCTTTCGACTAAGCTGTCCCAATTATTGCCTTTTCTTCTGTCGGGATGAATATTCAAATCTTTACTTCTTGACTTGTCTCTGCCATAACCGGCTTCCTTCACGACTCTTACCAAGGTCGCATATTCCACCATGGAAAGCTCGGCTGGAGTAAGCTTGTTGATGATTTCTATTTTCTTCTTCGGGGAGTATCTCTTGAAGATCTCTACGTTAATGTTCATATTCTTAAAGTTTGATGGTTAATATTCTAATTCATTAATAATCACAAATATAGTATATTTATATAAGTTTTCCTAACCTATACAGAATATTAGCATTTAGGATAGGGGAGTGAAACTCTTTCATTCAAGCTATCAATAACGATCTATAGGAGGACAGTATGGTTCTCCGGGTGGAAGAAGGAAGACAACCGTGTCAATCGAAATCTACCCGGCGATTCCGACGATACACCTTCTTTGAGGTGACTACATTGTGCCGTGGTACCGGTTTGCCGAAAGCCTGTATCTCCGCATCCCGGCTACCTTTGTGAAATGCTGCCAGAGGGGTGGATGGGGCATTACGCCTTTTCTTGCTCTTTTTCATAATCTAAACTTTTGATTTATACAAAAATACTTTTTATTTGTGTAGCAAGCTATTATATTGTTGTTGAATGTCTGTGTGCACCTGAGTTCGAACTTTTTCATGCAGGCCATTTATTGTTCGGAGTAGGAGGAAGGAGCCGGTGTCGGCTCCTATGGCGTATCAGTCATACCATCTGATGTCAAACTGGAAATTTGCGGACAGCTCGTGCCACCGGATGAACGTACTGGCAATCTCCAGAGAACGATGAAGGGAAGGGTAGGGGGGGACTGTAAACGGGAAATCACCGGGTAGCAGTTGGTACATATAGACCGGCACAGCCCTTATGTCATTCGTCAGAAAGACAAAGTGAAGGACGGGAACCATATCTGCATCTGTCTGTATAACGGACAGCATTTGTCTGTTACGGACAAAAAAATACCGCAAAGTAATTTGTTCTTTGCGGTATTTGATAAAAGTCTTTGAGTTTGCTGCCGTTTGAATGTCATTGATACATTGCTGGCACTTGAGAAATACTTCTTTTCGATTCATAATTCTATTGTTAAAAATAAACCGAAAGAAACTAATTTTTCAAGATTTGGCTCTCAGCCCGTCAAAATTGAAATCTACGGAGATGGTAAACCCACCTTGGTTCACATAGATAGAATACTCCCTGCTGTCTGGGTTCACCTCCATGATTTTTCCCAGACCGAAAAGCGGGTGTATTACTTCGTCTCCGGCTTTCCACATGAGAGCCGGGGCAGTGGGTTCAACCACCTCTTCCGTTGGTTGGGATTCCGGTTCATCGGCAGGTAAACAGTCAGTCGTATTATCGTCTTTGGGAGCGTCTGTAATCACTGTGAGTCCCTTATAGTCCATACGGATATGCATCAGGCTGTCAGTACGGTCCATCCGGATAAGATACTCATTACGGGAACTTTCCACCTTTTCAATGGTACCGTCACCAAATGCCGGATGTTTGACACGTGTTCCGATTGTCAGCACATCATAATCTCCATTGGAATCAAATTCCAGTCCTTCATTTTGGATGATTTTCCGGGTCATCTCTGCCAGGTATTCGGGCACATACCCATTACGTTGGATGCGTTTGCTGTCTATCTCAAAGATAAACCTGGACGGCACCCTGTTGCCGCCACCGTAGAATTGTCCTTCGTTCTCGGTGATAAACAGTTGCAGTTTGGCACGGGTTACGGCCACGTACGCTAACCGGCGTTCCTCTTCCAACCCTTCACGACGGGTCTCAGACACACACCGCTGGTTGGGCATGACACCCTCGTTGCATCCGATAAGGAACACATAGGGAAATTCCAGTCCCTTGGACTGGTGTATGGTCATCAGTTTGATGCTGTCTTCTTTATCCTTGGCATCCACGTTGGTGTACAAGGAAATGTCCTGAAGGTATGTCTTCAATGAAAAATCTTCATCATCCTTATGCTCGTTTTCATAAGACAGGATGGAGTTCTGAAGCTCTACTACGTTGTCCAGCCTTTCGGTATCCTCAGATTCCCGTAATTCTTTCATGATACCGGTCTGGTCCAAAATATATGTTGCCAAGTCAGAAATTGAGCCGCCTTTTAGTCCCTGAATCTGATTGGCCAGTTTGATGTATTCGGCAGCACCGGAGCGGGTGACCTCCTTGACAGAACCATAATGCTTGAGCAGGGCGGCAAAGTATGAGCTTCCGTCCGCTTTGGCCAGTTCCTTAATCCGGTTGATAAAAGCCTTTCCCAACTTACGGGACGGATAGTTGTATGTCCGAAGGAAAGCCATGTCATTGTCGGGAGTCTCGGCCATGGTCAGATAAGCCATGACATCCTTAATCTCCTTGCGTTCGAAGAACCGCATACCACCAAACACCTGATACTTGATACCATTTTGGATGAACGCCTGTTCGACGGAACGGGAGAGGGCAGACACACGGAACAATACGGCGATGTCATCAGACTTGGCTCCATTTTCAAGTAAACTCTGTACCTTGGATGCCACATATAGTGACTCGTTCTTGTCATTATCGGCATGAATCCATTCAATCGGGCTGCCCGGATCAACGTTGTCGGTGTATAATTCCTTCTTCACACGTAAACGGTTGTGTACAATGATGTCGTTGGCCGCTCCAAGGATAGTAGGTGTTGAACGGTAATTTTGGTCCAGCACTATCGTGGTGCATGGGGAGAACACCTTGTCAAACTTGACCAACCCCTCGGGACGTGCCCCTCTAAAAGAATAGATGGCCTGGTCAGGATCTCCTACGACAAACAAGTTCCGGCAAGCTTTAGCCAACAATTCCAGCATGGCCCATTGACGTCTGGAGTTGTCCTGTGTCTCGTCAACCATGATATAGCTGAAAGCGTTTGACCAAGTGTCAAGCACCTGATGGTTTGTCTGAAGAAGATACAGCGTAAAGGAAATCAGGTCATTGAAATCCAAGGACAAGTTCTTGCGCTGCAGGGTCAGGTAATTCAGCAGGATCCTGTCTTTCACTTCTGCTTCTGCCGGGATGACAGGGTCATTGGGAGCGACAAGCAGCTTGACAACATGTTCCCATCCCTCTCCGGTCTTGCACATCTCTATGTGTTTCAGGGCATCCTTGGCTGTAATGCCGTCATTGGATGAAAGACCCATTTCTTCGAATACCTCTTTGATCAATGATTTCTGGTCAGTCATATCCAGGATGCTGAATGTCTGCTGGTATCCCAATCGCTGGATCTCGCGTCTGAGAACCTTCACACAGAAACTGTGGAAAGTACAGATGTATTCGTCAGTGATGTTCTCGCCCAAAAGCTGCTTTACTCTGCCACGCATTTCAGCTGCCGCCTTGTTGGTGAAGGTAACACAGAGGATTCGGTTGGAAGGAACACCGATTTCCTGCACCAGATAGGCAAAGCGATGTGTCAAAGTCTTAGTTTTGCCACTGCCTGCTCCGGCAATGATACGGAAGTAGCCTTCTGTAGCCTGGACAGCCTCACGCTGTCTGTCATTCAGTGATTCTAATATACGACTCATAATTTCAGTTTTTAGATAGTACGGTTGGCCATATTGACCAATGCGATTACGGCGATGGAACCGGCTTCTGATCCATCGTCAGAGATGAAACGGGCAAAGCCGTCCGATACATGTTTCACGGTTGCAGGGATACCCGCATGCATAAACTGGAATCCCGGGATAATATCGTTTGAAGTAATACGTTTCATAGGTCTTGTTTTTTAATGGTTAAAGTGAGTGATTTAACAATCGCAATCTGCATCTTCCAGCAGTTCCTTGGTATAAGGGGAGTAGATTGTTCCGGATTCGACGGCTTCCGCTTCCACTGCAAACAATCCGGTCCCTTTCTCGTAATACAGTTCCAACTCAATGGGAGTGCCGGAAACATACGCTTCGGCTTCTTCCCTAGTCTTGAACTGATTCTGTTCTATCAGTTCGTCCACCTTATTGGCGAATGCAGTAGGATACTTGTCCGGAGCCAGGGTCACCATGATTGAATCGTAACAGTCACTATTGTTTAATTTCATAATCTTCGTCTTTAATGTTTTGGTAATCAATATCCGGCTTTCTTCTGGCGGGAATTTGCCACGAAGGTCTTGTTGTTCCCGGTAAGCTTGATTTCACCAAGGTTTTCCCAATCACCGTTGGCCCATGTTTTTGTGATACTTGAACCCTTGTATTTGTCCATGTTTGCCTTAATAAGCTTCTTGGCCGGAGGGAGAGAGTAGAAAGTGAAGGTGTCTTTGGTTTCTTCGCAATCTACGTCATGTTCCCACTGTTTGGTCTTTTGGTTGAACTTGTCCCCTTTGTAGTGGCGGGTGACAGGCTCTGTAAAATATACACTATATGTTTTCATACGCTTAATTATTAGTCTTTGATAACTCCGATAACATAAGTATTCGAATCGAACGACCATTCCATTGTTTCCTTATCTATCGTCTCATAATAATGGCCATGGCAGGCTATTACCAATTGGGTTTCGTCGATACTCTTGATCTCGTCAAGCAATTCTTTGCGGGCAGACACAAATTTCTCCAAGTCTTCAAGACTGTTGATATCATCCAGTAATGGCTTTACTTCGTCTTCATAAAACGATTCCACACTGCTTGAGTCGAATGCCATGTAATCATCGCCATAATTTTCGGCTGAAATGCGCATCGGCTCGAATGTCGTATTGCGGTCTCTGACATAGAGTTGCCAACCTGCTTTT
>NZ_JAHPXO010000005.1:0-162160 GCF_019041495.1 Parabacteroides sp. MSK.9.14 | reverse complement strand
ACCCGCGACCCTAACCTTGGCAAGGTTATGCTCTACCAACTGAGCTACTTCCGCATTGTTGCATTGTTTTCGTTTGCGAGTGCAAAGGTAGATGAAATTTTTGTTTCTGCAAATATTTGGAATAAAAAAATGCAGGGTAACGCATTTTTTTAGTTTCTCACAACCCATTCCTGTCTGTCGGACGATACTGGAGTCATGTAATATTTTCTTAATGGAAATTGCGATACGCCCTTTGTCGGTGCTCCGGTCCCATAGCCGATATCATATTCAGTTCCGCATTCCGGGCAAATCGCTTTTCCTGCATTGTCGGCTTCTATGATGATATTCTTTTTGGCTTCGTGGGGACAGCACAGATCAAATGCATAGTAGGCCGCATTTCCGTAATTGTCGATTCCGCATACAACCAAAACACCGGAAAAGCCCGTCTTTTCTCCGGCAGTACGGGCTTTAGTGATGGATTTGTGATTGTATATGCCTACTAGATCTTTGTCGCCGAAGCGCAGGTCTAGTTCCAAATATACCGGTGCATAGGGTATATCCGATTCTTCGATTTTGGAACACGAACAAACTAATGATATAAGTAAGCAAAATAAAAACCGTTTCATCGTTTATTAGGATAACAGCTGTTGCTCAGCTTCGTTTACTCTATTAAACGCGAAACCGTCCATGATATTTTGCATCAAGGCGGAAATCTGGTCATTGCATAAATTTCCGATACTTCCTTCGTGCGTATGGTGAACTTTCTTGACAGGGACGAATTTACCAGCTTCGATGTTCAATCCTACCTGCTTGTAAGCGTCACGGAAAGGCATACCTTCCAAAACGAGGCGGTTTACCTCTTCCACACTAAAGAGGAGTGCATATTTGTCATCGTCTAAGATCTGCTCGTTCACCTTTACTTCCCGCATCATGTGCGTAACCATGCGAAGGCAATCCTTCAACTCGTCGAAAGAGGGGAGGAATACTTCCTTTATGATCTGCAGGTCGCGGAAATAGCCTGATGGAAGGTTGTTGCTGATCAGTGTGATCTGCTGGGGCAATCCTTGCAGCTTGTTGCATTTGGCACGCGTCAGCTCGAACACGTCCGGATTCTTTTTATGCGGCATGATACTGGATCCTGTTGTGAACTGGTCCGGCAACTTGATGAAACCGAAGTTCTGGCTGTTGAACATACAAGCATCGAAAGCTAGTTTGGAAAGGGTTGCCGCAATGCCGGCCATGGCAAAAGCTACGGTACGTTCCATTTTGCCACGTCCCATCTGGGCGTAAACGACATTATAATCGAGCGAGTCGAAGCCGAGCAGATCTGTTGTCATCTGGCGTCTCAGTGGGAAAGAAGAGCCATATCCGGCCGCAGAGCCCAACGGGTTGCGGTTGCAAACTTTATAAGCAGCCTGCATCATCTGCAAATCATCGGTCAGGCTTTCGGCATAGGCGCCGAACCAAAGTCCGAATGATGACGGCATGGCAATCTGTAAATGTGTATATCCGGGAAGCAGCACGTCCTTATAACGGTTACTCTGCGAGATCAACACCTCGAACAGGTCGGATACCAACTCTACGATTTCCTGAATCTGTGCGCGGGTGAACAGCTTCAGATCCAGCAGTACTTGGTCGTTACGTGAACGTCCGCTGTGTATCTTTTTCCCTGTGTCACCCAGGCTGCGTGTCAGCATCAATTCCACCTGCGAGTGGACGTCTTCCACGCCCTCTTCAATTACAAACCGGCCACAGTCGGCAACGGCATAGATATTTTTCAGTTCGGCAAGCAAGATCGTCAGTTCCTCTTTGGTAAGCAGCCCGATGCTTTCCAGCATGGTGATGTGAGCCATCGAGCCGAGCACGTCGTACTTGGCGAGATAGAGATCCATCTCACGGTCTTTGCCTACCGTAAAGGTATCCACTTCCTGGTCTACCTGAACATTCTTTTCCCAAAGTTTCTGAGCCATCAAAAAAACATTTAATAAGGCAGGGATGCCAACATGGTCGATATTTTATCGATCGCATCCTGCAATGGTTTTGATACCATTGGTTTGATAAACGGATTCAGTTCGGCGCGGACGGTTATTTTCATCCGTGTGTCGTTCTCTTCTACCTGTTTTAGCTGAATCCAAAGGAACAGGGGAACAGGCGAGTTCGTGGTCGTGAATTTGATCGTCTTGTTCGGTTCACGTTCCACGATCTGGAAGGTTATCTTGCCTACCGGTGCGACGGAAAAACTGCAAGAGTCTTTATCAAACTCGAAATCTTGAATCTTATCTTGAGGTATGCGGTCCTGCACCTTTCCTAAGTTGGATAGGTCGGACAGCATATTAAAAATACGATCCTCGTTAAAGGGGATCGTTTTCACTTCGCTAACAAATTCAGTCATTTTCACTTACTTTGTTTCGGGATTCCAGTTTGCCGGATCTTTGCGCCATTCCTGAAGGACTGCGATTTCGGATTCGTCAATGTAATCTGTACGCAATGCTTCTTCCAGCACGGCATCATAGTTACTTAGAGTCGTCAATGTAACTTTTGCCTCTTTGAAAGCCTCTACTGCAACAGGGAAACCATACGTGAAAATGGCAACCATACCGGCAACGTCACAACCGAAATTACGGACAGCCTGTACGGCTTTCAAACTACTACCACCTGTAGAAACCAAATCTTCTACAATCACTACTTTTGAACCCGGTTTCAGTTCGCCTTCAATCAGGTTTTCCAATCCATGATCTTTAGGAGTTGAACGGATGTACACGAACGGCAGACCCAGTAGGTCGGCAACTAATGCACCCTGGGCGATTGCTCCGGTTGCAACACCAGCAATAGCATCGGCATTTTCATACTTTTCGCTGATTGTGCGAGCCAGCTCCAGTTTAATGAAACTTCTGATTTCCGGATAGGAAAGTGTCTTTCTGTTGTCGTTGTAGATTGGTGATTTCCAACCGGATGCCCATGTGAAAGGATTGGCCGGCTGCAATTTGACCGCCTTAATCTTTAATAATCTCTCTGCTACTAATCTTTCCAGTGTTTTCATACAACCTAATAAAAATGTTTATATCAGTCTGCAAAGGTAGACAAAGGGAATGAGATAACCTTGTAGTTCTTCAAAAAAATAAGCTATACATATTGTATAGCAGGTTTAAGGAGAGTTTATGCCACAGCTATGCCTAAAATACTGATCCGGATGCCGGATATGGCTTTCATGGCTTCTGCACAGGCGTTCATGGTGGAACCGGTCGTAATAACATCGTCCACCAGTAGAATGTGTTTGTTTTTCAACGTGTCGGTGTTCTCTACACGGAAGATGTCCTCTACATTTTCCGATCGTTCGAATATCTGCTTGCGGGTTTGACTTTCGGTCTTTTTTATGCGGGACAAGGATGAGGTGTCGACCGCGATTCCAGTGGCGGAACGGATGCCGTATGCGATCCATTCCGACTGGTTATAACCTCTTTGCCTCATTCTTTTCGGGTGGAGCGGGACCGGCAAAAGGAGATCGACGGTGTCGAACAGCCCTGTCTCCCGGTAGGTGGTAGCAGCCATGTGTCCCAGTTCGTATCCGAGTTTTTTGTTTCCATGATATTTTAAGGAATGGATCAGCTTTTGCCCGCTTCCCCCTTTCGTGAAGTGGAGCAGAGCGGTGGCGGCGACGAAAGATGTTTTTCCCTGTAAAAGCAGACAGACCGGATTCGTCTCCATATCCGTAAAATGCGTGTAGGGCAAATGATTCGAACAATGCAGGCAAATATGCTCTTCCCCTTCCATCAAAGACCTCTGGCAAAGCAGGCAGAGGCGGGGATAGAAAAGGTTGAGGAGGTCATTCAAAATCATCCTCGTAGTCATTCCCGTTGAACAGTTGTTTCAGGCAGCGGCTTGTTTCCCTTGTTTCGAAACCGCGTCCGGCGGCGAAGCGGAGCAGTTTGGCGTAAACTTCCCGATCGTCCTTACCACGGGTTACTTTCTTTTTGCTTTTCAGGAGAGAAAGAAGGATGGAGCGATATTCTTGTTCGTCGATACCTTCCAGTGCTTCCGAGCGGATACTGGACGGAATGCCTTTCCGCTGCATCTCGTAGTTGATCTTGACACGTCCCCATTTGTTGAAGCGTAATTTGTCGTTTACGAAATAGCGTGCAAAGCGGCTTTCGTCGATGAAACGTTCTTGTAGCAGGCGGGAAACGATCCGGCCGCTTTCTTCCCCGGCCAATCCCGCCGCTTTGATTTTCTTTTCGACATCCTGGATGCAGCGTTCGCTGGCAGAACAGTAGGCGGCTGCCCGGTGAAGCATTTCAGATTCACTGATTTGTTTCATTTGCGTGCTTTTATGATCCGGTCCCTGCCGGACAGGTCTTGGATCAATTCGATATTCTTGTAGCCTTCTTCCTCCAGCATCTCAACAACCATATTGCCGCATGCCGCATTGATTTCGAAGTAGAGACGGCCGTTTCTTCTCAGTTTTTTCTTTCCGAAATGGGCAATATGCCAATAATAGAGCAGCGGGTCGTTGTCCGGGACGAAAAGAGCCAGGTGTGGTTCGTAGTCCAGCACGTTCCGCTCCATGTCTTTTTTTTCTTCCTCCTTGATGTAGGGCGGATTGCTGACGATAACGTCCAGAATAAACGGAATGTCCATTTCCGCTTTCTCCGGGTCTAGGATATCTGTCTGGATGAAAGTGACCGTTGTGTTGTTGCGTTTGGCATTCCGGCGGGCGGTCGCGAGCGCTTCCGCCGAAATGTCCGTCGCAATCACGCTTGCTTTTTTCAGATGCTTCCGGAGTGTGACGGCTATGCAGCCGCTTCCCGTTCCGATATCCAATATCTTGATCTTTTGGTCTGCATTGTCGAGGATGACCTGCTCGACCAGTTCTTCTGTTTCCGGACGCGGTATCAGGACGGACGGGTCTACTTCGAACTGAAGGCTGTAGAAATCGGCCGTTCCTAATATGTATTGGATAGGCTCCATCTGCTTCAAACGTTCGACTATGTCATGAATTCGGCTTTTTTCGCTTTCTGGCAGTTCTTTGTCTTTACAAAATAAAAAATGATGCGGCTGAATATTACAAACCCGCTCCATAATTAAACGAACTAGGCTGCTGACCTCGGAGGATGGGTATAGATCCCTCAATGATTCCTTAATGTATGCGATGGTTTCAGTCATATTTTGTTTTTGGGCAAAAGTAAGCATAAGATAAATTGCAACCAAACAAAGAAAGAATTTTCCGATATCGAAACAAAGGTTTCCAAACAGTGAAACAAAAATTTTTCTACGGTGAAAATATATTTTCCCGCTGGTTTTTCATAATCTTTGTACCTTTGTCCCGAGAACATCGCAAGGTATGTTTTGGGTTGCCCGAAACGATTCGAGTAACTCTAAACGCCTTGTCCTTGCAGGGAGCAGGATTATCCTCCAAAGTCGGATAATTCCAAAATCAACGATACCTTGTGGTGAATATAGGGTTACACATAATAAACTCTCTCTCTTCTCTTATACTGTTTATTCAAATGCGCAAGGAAAAACTGATAAAAATTGCTACCTTTGCACTCATTATCGGACTGCTAATGACCTGAGAAAGCAATTAAAACAACATATGAAACTCCTTCGTTGTCTTATAGGCTTTGGTCAGCCTCGCAGGGATAGCGAAGGAGTTTTCGCTTTAATATAAACCATGGCTGTACAAAGTGAAGCCGCACTTGAAAATGCTCTGATTCATGCTCTTGAACAAATGAGCTATGAATACGTGAAGATTGAAGAAGAAAGCAATCTTCGCGATAATTTCAAATGCCAGCTCGAAAAACATAATCGCAAACAACTTGCGGAAATAGGGCGTGAACATTTCACCGAATCGGAGTTTGAAAAGATTTTGCTTCATTTGGAGGGCGGCTCACGCTTTGAAAAATCCAAGAAACTGCGCGACCTCTATCCACTCGAAACCGAAAATGGGGAACGTGTGTGGGTGGAATTTCTCAATAAGAAACAATGGTGTCAGAATGAGTTTCAGGTATCAAACCAAATCACCATTGAGGGCAGGAAGAAATGCCGCTATGATGTGACGATATTGGTAAATGGTTTGCCGTTGGTGCAAATCGAATTAAAAAAGCGAGGGGTGGAACTGCGCCAAGCCTACGACCAAGTGCAACGCTACCATAAGACATCGTTTCATGGCTTGTTCGACTATATACAGGTTTTCGTTATCTCCAACGGTGTAAACACCCGCTATTTCGCCAACAACCCCAATCAAGGCTACAAGTTTACTTTCAATTGGACGGACAAGGATAACAACCCCTTCAACGACCTCAGTCTGTTTGCAGCAATGTTCTTTGATAAATGTACCCTTGGTAAGATGATTAGCAAATACATCGTGCTTCATGAGGGTGACAAATGTCTGATGGTGTTGCGCCCCTATCAGTTCTATGCCGTGGAGGAGATTTTGGATAAGGTGCAGAACTCTACCGACAACGGCTTCATTTGGCACACTACGGGAGCTGGCAAGACTCTTACTTCTTTTAAGGCGGCACAACTCGTTTCGGAGTTGGATGGCGTGGATAAGGTGATGTTTGTGGTGGACCGTCACGACCTTGACACGCAGACGCAATCGGAATATGAAGCGTTCGAACCCGGTGCAGTGGATAGTACGGACAACACCGATGAACTGACGAAGAAACTTTCAAGCGATTCGAAAATCATTATCACTACCATTCAGAAACTCAATGCAGCCGTTACGAAGCAATGGTACAGCAAGCGTTTGGATGAAGTGAGGAAGTCGCGCATCATCATGATTTTCGATGAGTGTCATCGTAGCCATTTCGGTGAGAGCCACAAAAATATTGTCAACTTCTTTACCAATACGCAAATATTCGGCTTCACGGGGACACCTATATTCAAGGAGAACTCTAAGAACGATCGTACTACCGAAGAAATCTTCGACAAGTGTCTGCACAAGTATCTGATTAAAGATGCCATTGCTGATGAGAATGTACTTGGCTTTTTGGTGGAATACTACCACGGCAACGAGGAGGTATCACCGGGACAGGAAAGCCGTATGCACGAGATTGCCAAATTCATTCTCAACAATTTCAGCAAATCCACCTTTGACGGTGAGTTTGACGCGCTATTTGCCGTGCAGAATGTGCCGATGCTCATTCGTTACTATAAGATTTTCAAGGAACTGAATCCTAAAATCTCAATCGGTGCAATCTTCACCTATTCATCTAACCCTAACGAGGACGATGAACTGACGGGCATGAACAGCGGTTTTGTCAGCGAATCCGTGCCGGAGGCTGACGATATGCAGGAAATCATCAACGACTACAACCAAATGTTCGGTACGAATTTCTCCATCGAGAATTTCCGTGCTTACTACGATGATGTCAATCTGCGGTTGAAAAAGAAGAAAACCGACATGAAACCGCTCGACCTTTGTTTGGTCGTGGGTATGTTCCTCACGGGCTTCGATTCCAAGAAGCTGAACACGTTGTATGTGGATAAGAATTTGGAATACCACGGATTGTTGCAAGCGTTCTCACGTACCAACCGTGTATTCAACGAGCGCAAACGTTTTGGTAAGATTGTCTGTTTCCGCGACCTCAAGAGCAATGTGGACGAATCCATAAAACTGTTCAGCAACGGGGGTACGGGCACTATCATCCGCGAGGCTTTCGAGGTGGTGAAAAAGGAATATGCCGACATCGCCAAAGATTTCCTTGCCAAATATCCCGACACTGCGGCTGTCGATGCGTTGAAGACCGAACCCGAAAAGCGCGACTTCATTCTCGCTTTCCGTGAGTTGATAAAGAAACATGCGGAGATACAAATCTACGAGGACTATTCGGAGGATGACCCCGAATTGGGCATATCCGAACAACAGTACAACGACTTCCGAAGTAAGTACCTCGACATTCACGACACGTTCCTTGACAGCACTACCGTAGGCGGTACTTCCATTGAGGATAATTCCACCGAAGACGAAATAGGACTTGAAGACATCGACTTCTGTCTTGAACTGTTGCACAGCGACATTATCAATGTGGCTTATATCCTCGAGCTGATTGCAGAACTCAATCCGTTCAGTGAAAACTATGAGGAACAACGCCGCCATATCATCGACACAATGATTAAAGATGCCGAGCTGCGCAGCAAGTCGCAACTGATTGACGGCTTTATCCGCCAGAATGTAGATGAAGACAAGGAGGGCTTCGTGGAGCGCAAGAAGAAAGCGGATGGTTCTGTTGACCTCGAAGAACGGCTCAACCAATATATCCGTCAGGAAAAAGGCAAAGCCATTGACCGCCTTGCGGAAGATGAGCAGTTGCCTACCGAACTGCTGAACCG
This sequence comes from Parabacteroides sp. MSK.9.14, assembly GCF_019041495.1. NCBI lineage: Bacteria > Pseudomonadati > Bacteroidota > Bacteroidia > Bacteroidales > Tannerellaceae > Parabacteroides > Parabacteroides sp. MSK.9.14. The sequence continues at coordinate 153,850 of NZ_JAHPXO010000005.1, read as the reverse complement.
TTTCCTCTCGGAGTATGACTTCTCACAAAAAGTGCAACCCGAAATCATTCAAACAGCAGTCAAGGAGAAGCACCTCGGCTTGCTAAAGACGCGCAGAACCGTGAACCGTATTCTCGACCGTCTGCGCAATATTATCAGAACATTTTCTTGGGACTAAAAGATGGCGTATGAAAACAAATGACCCCGGCTATGTTTATATACTGACTAATCCCAGTTTTCGAGAGGATTGGGTGAAAATAGGTAAAAGTACTCGCCCCGTTGACATTCGTTCAAAGGAGTTGGACAATACCGCTGTGCCGTTGCCTTTTGAAATCTTTGCCACGATGAAGACTTCTAAATTCAATGAGGTTGAAAGACTTGTGCATAAGACAATAGACCGATTGACAGACTTGCGTATTCGGCAAAATAGGGAATTCTTTAATGTTGACCCCAAAGTGGCTCTTGATATTTTCAGAGACATCGCTTTGACAATTGACGATGCGGTCATAACTGAATATGAGGACAATAAACCTATTATAGCGCACCCCGAAAAGAAAGAAAAGAAATCAGAATTTTCTCGACCGAAAAAACGGGAGCGATTCAAATTCAGCATGGTACATATCAAGATAGGTGAATATATTACTTTTATCCCTACCAATCTGAAAGTGAAAGTTGCAAGTGATGATTCCATCGAATATGACGGACGAATTTACAAATTGTCTCCTTTTGTCGGTACGTTTCTTCCGGAAGAAAAGAGAACACCTTCAAATGCCTATCAGGGGAGCAAGTATTTCTCGTACAACGGAAAAATATTAGATGACTTAAGGACAGCCTTTGAAAAAGAAGCTGATAATGAAATAAACATTGTAGAAAACAAAACTGTTTAAGAACATGAGTGAAGAACTCCAACAAAAACTCCGCGCCCAGCTTTGGGAGGTTGCCAACAACCTGCGCGGCAATATGTCAGCCAACGAATTTATGTACTTCTCGTTGGGCTTTATCTTTTATAAGTACCTTTCTGAAAAAATAGAGAACTATGCCGACCGTGCGCTTGAAGATGACGAAATCACTTTCAAACAGTTGTGGCAGTCAGGCGAAGAAGATGCCCTTGAACTTCAAGAGGAAGTCAAGAAGCAGTGTTTGGAAAATATCGGTTATTTTGTAGAGCCGCAATATCTCTTCACCTCTATCATTGACGCAATTAAGCGCAAGGAGAATATTATTCCCTCTCTCGAACGTTCGCTGAAGCGCATTGAGGACAGCACGCTCGGACAAGAGAGTGAGGACGATTTTGGAGGTTTGTTTTCAGACATAGACCTTGCTTCGCCCAAGCTCGGCAAAACTACCGATGACAAGAATACGCTCATATCCAATGTACTGATTGCTTTGAACGGCATTGACTTCGGAGCGGACGAAGCTACGCAGATAGATATTCTCGGCGATGCTTATGAATATATGATTTCTCAGTTTGCCGCTGGAGCGGGCAAGAAAGCCGGAGAATTTTACACACCGCAAGAAGTGAGCCAGATTCTTGCCGAGATAGTGACTATCGGACATACTCGCTTACGCAATGTATATGACCCTACTTGCGGTTCGGGTTCACTGCTTATTCGTGCAGCTCATACGGGACGGGCATACGAGATATTCGGGCAGGAGAAAAACCCCACTACTTACAACTTGTGCCGTATGAATATGTTGCTGCATGGTATCAAGTTCAGTAATTTCCAGATAGAGAATGGCGACACCTTGGAGGCGGACGCTTTCGGTGACACCCAGTTCGATGCCGTGGTTGCCAATCCTCCTTTCTCCGCAGAGTGGAGTGCCGCCGACAAGTTCAACAATGATGACCGTTTCAGCCGTGCCGGTCGCCTTGCTCCGCGCAAGACAGCTGACTATGCCTTTATACTGCACATGCTCTATCATCTTGTGGATGGTGGTACAATGGCTTGCGTTGTACCGCACGGCGTATTGTTCCGTGGTAATGCCGAGGGCGTTATCCGCCGTTTCCTTATCGAGAAGAAGAACTGCATTGACGCAATTATCGGCTTGCCAGCCAATATCTTCTACGGCACTTCCATTCCCACTTGTATTCTCGTGATGAAGAAATGCCGCAAGGAGGACGATAATATTTTGTTTATTGACGCAAGCAAGGAGTTTGAAAAGGTCAAGACCCAAAACAAACTACGCAAGGAGCATATCGACAAGATTGTAGATACTTACCGCAATCGCACCGAGATAGAAAAGTACAGCCACCTCGCCACCTTGCAGGAAGTAGCCGATAACGACTATAATTTGAACATTCCCCGTTATGTGGATACCTTTGAAGAGGAAGAGCCTATCGACATTAAGGCTGTCATGGCTGAAATCAAGGAATTGGAAGCCAAACGTGCTGACCTTGACAAAGAGATTGAAGGCTACCTTCGTGAACTGGGAATTGTAGAATAAAACGAAGAGGGTAAGATTATGGCTAAAAAGTTCGAGATAAGAAACAGCACAGCGGAGTTCTTGATATTTACTGTCGCAGACAAAGAGCAAGGGGTTGAAGTGTTGTATAAAGATGAAAGCATTTGGGCGACACAAAAAGTTATTGCCACTCTTTTTGATGTGGATAGAACGGTTGTCACCAAGCACTTGAAGAATATTTTCGACACTTGTGAATTGGATAAGGAAGTGGTATGTGCAATTTTTGCACATACCACCGAGCATGGGGCTATAGACGGAAAAACGCAGACTAAAGAAGTACAATACTATAATCTTGATGCTATCATCTCTGTGGGCTACCGTGTCAATTCCATTCGTGCCACCCAATTCCGCCAATGGTGTACCTATGTGTTGCGCCAATTTGCCATCCGTGGTTATGTCATAGACAAGAAACGCATGGAAAACGGTTCTTTTATCGGTGAGGATTATTTTGAACACTTGTTGGCTGAAGTCCGTGAGATACGATTGAGTGAACGCCGTTTCTACCAAAAACTCACCGATATTTACGCCACTGCCATTGACTACAATCGTGATGCGCCCACTACACGGCTGTTCTTCAAAAAGGTTCAGAACAAAATGCACTATGCCGTACATGGGCATACGGCTGCCGAACTTATCGTGCAACGTGCAAACTCCGAGAAAGAACACATGGGGCTTACCTCTTGGGAAAATGCTCCTGACGGAAAGATAGTGAAGCCCGATGTGGTTATAGCAAAAAACTATCTGAAAGAAAACGAGTTGGAAAATATGGCGCAATTAGTCAATGCTGTTCTTGATTTAGCAGAACGAATGGCGAAACGTCACATTCCGATGACTATGGAAGATTGGGCAAAACGTATTGACATCATCCTCGAAGCTGGAGGTGATGCGATATTAGCCGATGCAGGAAAGATTACGGCAGAGTTCGCCAAGGAATTTGCCGAATCGGAATTCGAGAAATACCGTATCGTTCAAGACCGTTTGTTTAGCTCCGATTTCGACCGTTTCAATAATGGCGACAACTTGTTGTCCTTTGATATTAACCCCGATAAAGAGTAAGGATAAGACTTAAACGCATATTGAAACTGCTACATATCGTAGCAGTTTTTCTTGCAGCATAACGAAATTTGATTAGAGATTAAAAATAACTATGGCAAATAATAACGACAATAAAGTCCTTAATGTTCCACATTTGAGATTTCCGGAGTTTACGGAGGAGTGGGAAGAACATGCACTTGCTGAATATTTAGATTTCAAAAATGGTCTTAATCCAGATGTGAAACGCATTGGACGTGGACTCCCTTTTATTTCCGTTATGGATATTCTTGCCGATGGAACTATTAACTATGATAGTATTCGAGGAAAGGTAGAAGCAACTGAAAGAGAAATTGAAAATTTTAGCGTAGAAAAAGGAGACATCCTATTTCAACGTAGTTCGGAAACATTAGAAGATGTTGGTCGTGCTAACGTTTATATGGATAATCGTACAGCTGTGTATGGAGGTTTTGTCATTCGTGGTCGTAAAATTGGTGACTACAATCCGTTATTTTTTAAGTATTTACTATCTACCCCATTAGCACGAAAGCGAACTTGTAGAATGGGGGCTGGTGCACAACATTTCAATATCGGTCAAGACGGATTATCTAAAATCTCTTTGTGCTTTCCTTTGATGGAGGAACAGAATAAGATTGCGAGGTTGTTATCATTGATAGATGAACGCATTGTCACCCAAAACAAAATCATTGACAAGTTACAGTCCTTAATCAAGGGAATTGCACAGAATGTAGCTCGCAACAATAAACCCAATATTCGCTTATCGGAATGCTTGGAATGTAGTTCTTCAACGCTACAAGAGAGCGATGTTTGTAAAAACGGTACATACCCTGTGTATGGTGCAAATGGCATCGTTGGCTATCTCGATAATTATAACACAGAGAAGGAAGCCGTCTATATTATTAAAGATGGTTCAGGTGTTGGAACCGTTTCTTATGTTACTGGAAAATGCTCTGCAACAGGGACATTGAACACCTTACAAGCAAAAGAAGGTTATTCACTTCAATACCTTTACTATATGCTAAAAGTGTTCAACTTTGAACCTTATAAAACAAGCATGGCTATACCTCACATATATTTCAAGGATTATGGTAAAGCCAAAATATTTTGCCCATCATATACAGAACAACTCAAATATGCAAGATTACTGTCAGCAATAGATAACAAACTATCGGCAGAACAGAGTATTTTAACCGACCTTAGTTTGCAGAAACAATACTTGCTTCGCCAGATGTTCATATAAACATCTGGCGAAGCAGATACTGCTTTTGAAGTATATAAAGATTTAAGACATTATGATTAATCTCTATCTTGTCTTGAATTTTATCAAGAATCATTGCTTTCTGCTTTTGTTCAGAAATAGTGGGCAATGTTATTTTTAACTTTTCCAATGGGGTTCGTACTATTTGCGGCTGGCCAGATCCAGAAATTATACTATTGAAGTTATATGCAGAGAGATAATGATATAAATATTTCTTGTACACCTTATCTTGATACTTATCTGTATTTATCACCATTGCATTTCCAGTTATCCAAGACATTGGCTTGGTATAATTCACCATGCCACAAGTATTTCCACGACAAGTTATACAGATTTGTTCTGTTTTATGGTTGTAATCCTTATATTTACCAATAATACCATTTGCCCCATATACAAGAAAACCATCTTCTGTTAATTCTGCTGAAGATATTGTTTGTGGCTGATATATTTGTGCAATTTCACTTAAATATACATTATCGCTACCATTTCTTTGCATACAACAAACTCTTAGTCCCTTGATTAAGGACTGTAACTTGTCAATGATTTTGTTTTGAATAGCGATGCGCTCGTCAATGGCACGCAATAACTTAGCGATTTTTATTTGCTCGTCTTTTGAGGGTATTGTAATCTTGATAGATTTAATCTGCTCAAAATTTAGCCCTTGTCTATTTCCTCCTGCTTGAAAACTATCTATTTGTCTCTGACCATAATTAGACAATAAAAAGCTACAGATAAATGAAGGAACAAGATTTTCTTTAGTACGAATAATACAAACATGTTGATTTACATTGCCACCGACTATTTGTTTGTCTACTAATGCGCTACGCCCAATAGATGCTCCTGTAATATTAAGCAATACGTCATTGAATTGTAGCTCTGTGTTCTTTTGGCGTAGATGCGTTTCTTCATCAATGAAAGCAATATCATCCAGCAGAAGATTTCCTAAACCAACGTTTTGACTACGTACAAAAGGATGTCCTTCTGTCTTATATACAGCTTCCCCACCTCTTGGCGTTACACCACTACCCACTTTTGTAGTTAGTTCGCCTATAGTACACATTTTCCACTCTCCACTGAACTCCGGAAATCTCAAATGTGGAACTTAAAGTACTCATTTGGCTATGAGTATATAATTAGAGAGCGTTGTTGCTCCGAATTATATACCATATCATTATGAATCTGAAAACAATTAAAGAGATTGCGGTCGCATGGCTCGAATACAAGCGACCATTTGTGAAAGATTCCACCTTTGCCGCTTATGCACTCACTGTGCAGAACCATATTGTTCCGGCATTTGGAGAATCGTGTGAATTACCCGAAACCGATGTGCAGCAGTTCGTGTTGCAGAAGTTGGAAAACGGTATCAGTGTCAAGACCATAAAGGATATTCTCATAGTCCTTAAAATGGTGATGAAGTACGGGGTGAAGCAGTCGTGGCTTCTCCATGCCGAATGGGATATAAAGTACCCCACATCATCGGCTACGAAACCGTTGGAAGTGCTGTCTATTACCGATCACAAGAAAATCTTGGCGCATATCCGTGCCAACTTCAACTTCCAAAGTTTAGGCATCTACCTTTGCTTAACTACGGGCTTGCGCATCGGTGAAATCTGCGCTTTGCGGTGGAGCGACATTTGCCTTGAGAAAGGCTCTTTGACCGTTCAACGCACCATTGAGCGAATCTATGTTATTACTCCCGATGAGAAGCACACCGAAATAGTTATCAACACACCGAAGACGGCAAACTCGTGTCGTGAAATTCCCCTTAGCCGAGAAGCCTTGTCGCTGATAAAGCCGTTGCTGAAAGTCGTAAATCCTGCTTTCTATGTGGTAACAAACGATGCGAAGCCCACCGAACCGCGCACATATCGTTCGTTCTACAAGCGTTTCATGGCTTCACTCAATATGCCCGACTTGAAATTTCACGGACTGCGCCACTCTTTCGCCACCCGTTGCATAGAATCGGGCTGTGATTACAAGACCGTCAGCGTATTACTCGGTCATGCCAACATATCCACAACGCTTGACCTATATGTTCACCCTAATATGGAGCAAAAGAAACGATGCATCGAGCGAATGGTAAAATCAGTGAAATGAGAGAACGGCTTAATTCTCATATCAATCACGGAAAGTAAAAATAAGAAATCCGCCATCAGTCGTTATTCGTAAAGATAAATTCTGATGACGGCTTTCTTTTCTTGATTCAAACATCCGTTTCACGGCACGGTTCACACTTTTTCAATATTTCCCAACCGCTTTTCCTTGGTGATTTTCGCATAAATTTGAGTCGTGGAAATGTTCTTATGACCAAGGATAGAGCTAACGGTTTCAATCGGTACTTCGTTGGATTGCAATATAGTAGTCGCTGGTCTTTTGTCGGTTGATTTTTATCCATTGGTGGTCATCGAAGTAAGTCACGATATTTTCCTCTTTCAGATTGCGCATATCCGAAAAGCTCAATCCCGTGAAGATGCAGAACAGGAACATATCCCAGTAGAGTTCCTGCTTGGCGTTCTTCAGCTTTCCGTCCATCAGCATTTTTTCGTATGACTTTTTGGACTTCATCCGGGCTTCCACCATCTCAGCCACTTATTGCTTAATATTGTGCCATAAAGAGCCTGATTTCCGTTGGTCACGAATAGGTAACGTGACTCAGGTTTCAATTGGCGTTTTCATGGTTTTTCGTGGCGTTTACACGCCAATCAAAAATCCTTTAATTGTCTGTATCTCAAATCATCTTCCTCGTTCTTCTGTATTCCAAGAAAAAGTAGTACTTTTGTTGAATAAAGAACAAAAGAAGATGGTTGTCGAAGAGAAATATATGGCCCGCTGCATCGAGCTTGCACGGGGTGGAGAAGGCAATACGGCTCCGAATCCGATGGTCGGTGCGGTGATTGTGCATAAAGGGAAGATCATAGGGGAAGGGTTTCATCGCAAATGTGGCGAAGCGCATGCCGAAGTGAATGCGGTGGCTTCCGTTCGGGATGAAGCGCTTTTGCGGGATTCTACTATCTATGTAAGTCTCGAACCCTGTTCCCACTACGGAAAGACACCTCCTTGTGCGGAGTTGATTATAAGGAAAGGTATCCCGCGCGTCGTGGTCGGCACTTTGGACCCGTTTCCAGAAGTGTCGGGACGAGGAGTACGCATGTTGCGCGAGGCAGGTATCGAAGTCGTGACGGGTGTGCTGGAAGAAGAGGCCCGTGCCTTGAATCCTGCTTTTATGACTTTCCAGATACGGAAACGCCCTTATGTCTATCTGAAATGGGCCCAGAGCGCAGATGGGTTTATGGATATCCGGAGGGAAGATGCTTCTGTACCTTCGGTGCTTTTGTCTTCAGCCGAGACTCTCCGAAGGGTTCATCGGCTTCGTTCCGAAGTGGCGGCTATTATGGTCGGGACACGTACGGCGTTGTTAGACAATCCGTCGCTGACTGTGCGGCATTGGGCTGGCCGTTCTCCAGTCCGGGTGGTGCTCGACCGGACGTTGAAGTTGCCGGTCGGTTCGCATCTGCTGGATGGCGCGGTGCCTACGCTCGTATTTACAGCTGTCGAAGTCGAAAGCCGACCGAATGTCGAGTATGTGCAGATTGATTTCGGGCAGGAGGTCCTGTCGCAAGTCTTGCAATATTTGTATGGGCAGAATTTGAATTCGTTGATGGTCGAAGGAGGTGCGGAACTGCTGGAAAGCTTCCTTGATGCCGGCCTGTGGGACGAGGCCTGGGTTGAGACGGCTCCGGTCGTTTTGGGTGCGGGTGTGAAAGCACCTGCTGTTCCTGGCGTGTTGACCGGTACGGAACAGAGGCACGGACATCTTTTGGAAACCTGGAAACAAAAGGCTTAAAATGAACTTATAATTCGTAACGACACTAAAATATTATAAATATTCTCCTATATGGGGTATAAAGCAAAAAATGTTTCTACTTTTGTGCCTTTATATGCAACAAACTTATTTTTTGATGAAAAATAGAATAGTACTGTTTATAGCCGGATGTTGTGCTCTGTTATTGTCGTCTTGTTTGGGTTCGGATGATACGCAATATGAGTGGAGTAAAGATTGTCAGATTCTATCTTTTTCTTTGTCGAATGATTCTATCCCAGGTTTGAAAGATGTCGTTTTCACGATTGATCAGGTGGATGGGAAAATATTTAATATTGATTCAATGCCTTATGGAACAAAGCTGGATGAAAAAGTGATTTGTACGGTTAAGCTGGCTTCTACGGTGTATACTTGTCAGGTCATGCAGGAAGCTATCAGTGATACGTTAAGCTATTGGAACCTGGAAGACTCGTTGGATTTCTCCAAACCAGTTAAGTTCGTGAACACATTGTGGGACGGCAAAACCACAAAAACATACATTGCGCAAGTCAATATTCACCAGGTTGTTCCCGACTCGATGGTCTGGGGTGTTTACAAGGAAGGTATTACGGACGGTGCTGTCAAGGAAGAAAAGGTAGTTGTTTTCGGTGAAGGAAGTGGCGAGTCTTATTATATGTATACGCAGCCTGTAAACGTAAACGAAGGCTACCGGTTGTACCGTTCGGCCGTTACGGATGGAAAGAATTGGACGGAACTGTCTGTATCGGGGCTTCCTGCCGGAGAAGTCCGTTTGTCACAGATTACTGCTTATGAAGATGCGTTTTATGCTGTTACGACGAAAGGTTTCCTTTATAGTTCAGCCGATGGCCAGACTTGGTCGCTAGTCGAAAATGCACCGGTGATAAAAGCTATTTTGGGTGCTATTGATGTGGACGATGATTTTACGGCAGCCGGAAAGCAGCCGTCAGCCCTTAGTGCGGTTATCGACAAGAATGGCACGTTGGTTTACGGGTATATGAATGAAGCGAAGGAATGGAACGAAGGAACTCTTCTGAACGAAGGCTTCCCTTTGACCGGTTTCGGTAATCTTTCTTATAATTCGATGTTCCGTGCCCGCCTGTTAGTGGTTGCCGGAAGAGATAAGGACAATAAACTGACGAATACGGCTTGGGCGACGGATGATGGCAAAGTCTGGGCGAAGTTGACGGATGACGAAACGGCGCCTTTTGATAAACAGGAGGGGGTCGCTGTAGCGGAATATGACGATAAGATATTTATGTTGAGTGGTATCAATGAAGCAGGTAAGGCCTCTTCTGACATTTACCTGTCACGTGACGGCGGCGTAAACTGGAGTCTGTCGGATACATTGGTTGTAATGCCGCAGGAATTCAAGGCAAGAGGGTTCTCTTCTATCTACGTGGATAAGGATAATTATATGTATCTTTTCGGTGGAAAAGAAACCAATAGTTCGAATGTATTAAATCAAATCTGGCGCGGCCGTATTAACCGTCTGGGTTTTTAAGTATAAAGAAAGTTCGTGGAGGACCGTATAATTTTATGAGTGATTCGGCGTTAGAAAAGAAGGTATAGATTATAACAGAAAACGATTATGACTTCAACTTTCTTTCAGCGCATACTCTTATTAGTCCTTTTGGCCGGTTGCATGACCGGTCTTCACGCACAAGAATATAAATATGAGATCGGAGGAATGGCAGGCGGAGCCTTTTATATGGGCGATGTCAACAAGAACGCTTTTTTCAAAGGGTTGAATCCCGCGTTCGGAGCCGTTTTTCGCTATAATCCCAATTTCAGGTGGGCTTTAAAGACCAATCTGATGTGGGGGCAGGTTTCAGGTACGACGGAAGGGCAGCAGAATGTTTTTCCGGACCATGCACAAGGTTCTTTCAGTCGGAGCCTGATCGAACTGGGCGGGCAGATGGAGTTCAACTTCTTTCCGTACAGTGATAAATTTGCGTATTCAAACGCAAGACGTTTCACTCCCTATATTTTTATGGGATTGGGGGTGACGGTAGCGCCGGGTAGCGGGAAGACTTTTGCCGGTCCGAACATTCCGCTCGGTGTAGGTTTGAAATACAAGGTTAAGAACAGGATCAACCTGGGATGCGAGTTCTCGTTCCGTAAGCTATTTGGCGACGGTCTGGACGTGACGGACGACAGCAATGCGTTTCTGGATGATCCCTACCATATGAAAGGTAGTTTTTTGAAGAATAAAGATTGGTATTCTTTTTTGTTGTTTACGGTTACTTGGGATTTCGGTCCGCGGTGCAGGACTTGCAACAATGCGAAGAATATAGATAACATACAGTAGTTATAGATGAAAACACTATGTCGCTGATTGAACAAATAGATAAAAATCGATTGCCGCAGCATGTGGCGATTATTATGGACGGTAACGGACGTTGGGCCAAAGCGAAGGGAAAAGACCGGAGCTATGGACACCAGGAGGGCGTTGTCTCTGTCCGTAAAGTCGTGGAAGCCGCTACAACCGTGGGTTTGAAATATCTGACGATGTACACGTTTTCGACAGAAAACTGGAATCGTCCGGAGGCGGAGGTACAGGCGTTGATGAGCTTGCTGGTCGCAGCCATCCATCGCGAGACTCCCGATCTGATGAAAAATAACGTCCGTCTGATGGCGATCGGCAATCTGGATCGCTTGCCGGCAGATGCATATGCCACTTTGCAGGATTGTATTGCACAGACTTCAGCCAATACGGGTGTTACGCTCATATTGGCTTTAAGTTATTCGGCCCGTTGGGAAATAACCGAAGCCGTGAAACGTCTGGCCAGGGAGGCGGTGGAGAAAAAAATAAACCCTGACGATATAACCGAGGCTGTCGTCTCGGATTATTTGACGACCAAAGGTATTCCCGATCCGGATTTATTGATCCGTACCGGAGGAGAACAACGCGTCAGCAACTTCCTGCTTTGGCAGTTGTCATATGCCGAATTCTTCTTTACCGATGTGTATTGGCCGGATTTTAGAGAAGAAGAGTTGTATGGAGCTATATTGTATTACCAGCAGCGTGAACGGCGCTTCGGTAAGACAAGCGAGCAATTAATCTTATAAACAATAGCTGTTATATGTACAAAAGAATAGTGCTGTTTTTCATGTTTCTGGGATTTGCTTTCGGGGCTTTTGCTCAGGAAACTGACACTACCAAGGTTGAAGAGCCGGCAGAAGTGCCGGTCATTTCCTATTCGTCACCTCCCAAAAAGTATAAAATTGCGGATATCAAGGTGACGGGGATTAAGAATTATGATGATTTCGTGTTAATAGGCTTTTCCGGTTTGTCGGTAGGGGATGAGGTTACTATACCTGAGCCGGGCGGGGCGATTACAGATGCTGTAAAGCGTTTCTGGAAACATGGACTATTCTCGGATGTAAAGATTCTGGCAACTAAAATAGAGGGAGATCAGGTTTGGTTGGAAATCCAATTGAAACAGCGTCCGCGTATTTCGGAAGTCAACTATCATGGTATCAAGAAGGGGGAACGTGAAGATCTGGAAGCCCGTCTGGGGTTGCGTAAAGGATACCAGGTGACTCCTAACCTGATCGATCGTGCGACCACGCTGATCAAGAAGTTCTTCGATGGCAAAGGCTTTAAGAATGTGGATGTCGAAATCTTTCAGAAAGACGATATCGCACATGAAGGTGAAGTGATCGTAGATATCAACATCAACAAGAACGAAAAGACCAAAATCCACAAGATCCATTTCGAAGGAAACAGTGCGTTGACTGATCGCGACTTGAAAAAGGCGATGAAAAAGACGAACGAGAAGTTCAGCCTGTTTAACGACTGGAAGAGCAGTATCTTGGAAGCATTCAGCACGAAGAAATTTACGACTGAAGAATACGAAAACGATAAGAAACACATTATCGAGAAATATAATGAAAAGGGATATCGCGATGCTGTTCTTGTGGAAGACAGTGTTGTGAACTATAACGATAAACGTGTGGATATCTTCCTGAAAGTGGAAGAAGGTGACAAATATTACCTGAAGGATATCAACTTTGTCGGTAATACGAAATATCCGACGGAACAGTTGTTATATATTTTAGGAATGAAACCTGGCGATGTTTACAACCAGAAGAAACTGAATGAACGATTGACGACCGACGAGGATGCCGTTTCCAACTTGTATTATAACAACGGTTACATTTTCTTTGGTGCCGATCCTGTTGAAGTGGATGTCGAAAACGACTCCATCTCTTTGGAAGTACGTATTCAGGAAGGTCCTCAGGCGACTATCAACCGAGTGATTATTAACGGTAACGACCGTCTGTATGAAGATATCGTGCGCCGTGAACTCCGTACGAAGCCGGGTATGTTGTTCAGTCGTGACGACTTGATGCGTTCAACCCGTGAAATCGCACAGATGGGACATTTCGATCCGGAAAACTTGGTTCCGCAACCAATACCCGATCCAGATAACGGAACGGTGGATATCCAATACAACCTTGTGTCCAAGGCAAATGACCAGATCGAGTTCTCTGCCGGTTGGGGACAAACTGGTGTGATCGGTAAGTTGAGTTTGAAGTTTACGAACTTCTCCATGAAGAACCTGCTGAATCCGAGTACATATAAAGGCATTATTCCGCAGGGTGAAGGACAGACGCTGACGTTGAGCGGCCAGACAAATGGACGTTACTATCAGGCATACAGCATATCGTTTATGGATCCGTGGTTCGGAGGCAAACGACCGAATACATTGTCCGTGAGCGCCTACTTCTCCAAACAGACGGATATCAGTAGTAATTATTTGAGCAATAACAGTTATGGTTATAACCCGTATTACGGTTATGGCGGCTATCCATACTATGGCGGCTACGGTGGCTATGGTTATGGCTACGGTTACGGTTATGGCAATTATGGTAACTATGAGCTGGCCTATGACCCGGATAAGTCGATCATGATGTTCGGACTTTCTGCCGGTTATGGTAAGCGCCTGAACTGGCCGGATGATTACTTCCAGTTTATGGCGACTCTGAACTATCAGTTGTATATGATGAAAGACTGGGATTACTTCCTGGTAAATAACGGTAACTGTCATAACATCAACTTGGAATTGAACTTGCAGCGTAACTCTATCGACAATCCGCTGTACACACGTAAAGGCTCTCAGTTCATGTTCTCGGTTGCCGCCACTCCTCCTTGGTCTTTATGGGACGGCAAGGACTATAAGAATATGAGCGATCAAGATGAAGCCAAGTTCCGTATGATCGAATATCATAAATGGAAATTCAAAGCGAAGATATTCTCTCCGCTGGCTCCTCTGACAGTAAAACGTACGCCGGTATTGATGACGCGTGTCGAATACGGATTTCTGGGTTCTTACAACAAGTATAAGAAATCGCCGTTCGAAACCTTCTATATGGGGGGTGACGGTATGAGTGGATACTCAAGTACCTATGCAACCGAAACGATCGGTTTGAGAGGTTACGAGAACGGTAGTATTGCCGGTAACGGTGGTTACAATTCCTATGGTTACGCTTACTCCCGTCTGTCGATGGAGTTGCGCTATCCGTTCCTGTTGGAACCGTCTTCGACGATCTACGGTCTGGTATTCGTGGAAGCGGGTAATGCTTGGAGAGATTTGAAAGATTTCAATCCGTTCCAATTGAAGCGTTCTGCCGGTGTCGGTGTCCGTATCTTCCTCCCGATGATCGGTTTGATGGGTATCGACTGGGCTTACGGTTTCGACCGTCCTGATGGATACGATCAGAGAGGTGGAAGCAACTTCCACTTCATTATCGGTCAGGAATTTTAGAAAATTGAATATTGAATGTTCAATATGAGATAGAAAAGACAACCGGATTTGTTTCCGGTTGTCTTTTTTGCGTTTGGGCATTCTTTGAACCGTACTTGGCAAGTCTGTTAAATTGTTAATTGTATCTTATTAATTTTCAATTTTCAACTTTCAAATTTCAATTCTCTTATCTTTGCAGTCAGAAGGTGTAACTATAAATGACATGTGTATGAAAAAGATTATTGTCTTAAGCTGTCTGTTGTTCCTCTGCTCGTTTGCAGGGCACGCACAAAAGTTTGCATTAATAGATATGGAATATATATTGAAAAATATTCCGGCTTATGAAATGACGAATGAGCAGTTGAGTCAGGTTTCCAAAAAATGGCAGAACGAAGTGGATGCTATCCAGCAGGAAGCGCAGAACATGTACAAGACTTACCAGAGCGATCTTGTATTTCTGTCTGCCGAGATGAAGTCGAAACGTGAAGAAGCGATCGTTCAGAAAGAACAGGAGGCACAGGATTTGAAACGTAAATATTTTGGTCCTGAAGGCGAACTGTTTAAAAAACGTGAAAGCCTGATGAAGCCGATACAGGATGAGATCTACAATGCCGTGAAGGAAATCTCCGAAGACAAAGGTTATCAGATGGTCATGGACCGGGCGTCGTCAATGAATATCATTTTTGCTTCTCCGAAGATCGATATAAGCAATGAAGTCCTGATAAAGTTAGGATATTCAAAATAAATGCTTACATTTGTGCGCTTTAATGAAGCAAATTAAGAATATGATTAATAACAAGTAATATTTTATAGGAAAATGAAGAAACTGATTATTTTTTTGTTGATGATGCTCCCGTTGGGCGTTTTTGCTCAAGAATCTAAGATTGCGATTGTAAATACGCAGGAAGTGATCCAGGCTATGCCGGAATTTGCAACGATGCAGAAACAAATGGCTGATATGGAAGCCAAATATAAAAACGAAATGCAGGTGATGCAGGATGAATACAATAAGAAGTATTCCGATTTTGTTGCACAGCAGGATTCATTGACAGAAAATATCAAAATGAGAAGAATGCAGGAATTGCAGGATATGGAACAGCGTACACAGAACTTCATCCAGATTTCTCAGCAGGATTTCCAGAAGAAGCAGGGTGAGTTGTTCACTCCGATCCAGGACAAACTGAAAAATGCAATCAAGGCAGTCGGTGACGAAAAAGGATATACTTATATTCTGGATCCGCAGATTGTTCTTTATCAGGGTAATACTGCTGTTGACGCAACTCAGTTCGTAAAAGCTAAGTTAGGTATTAACTAATATAATTAGCAAACATAAAATAGCGAAGACAGAAGTCCTCGCTATTATCTTTTAAGGCACGGATTTCACGTATTTACACGGATAAATTTATTTTCTTTCCGCGTTTTCAGTGAAATCCGTGCTTGAATTATATATAAATAAACAACTTCTCTCATGTTTTCATCAGTACCAGGTCCGATTGGTATCTTCGACTCCGGTTACGGGGGGCTTACCATTTTTGATAAGATCAGAGCAGCAATGCCGGGGTATGATTATATTTATTTGGGCGATAATGCCCGTTCTCCCTATGGTACGCGTTCGTTCGAAGTCGTGTATCGTTTTACAAAGCAGGCTGTGGAGACGCTTTTCAATGAGGGATGCCAGCTTGTAATCTTGGCTTGCAATACGGCATCGGCAAAGGCATTGCGTACGATCCAACAGCGGGACTTGCCACAGTGGGACCCGGCTCGTCGGGTGTTGGGCGTAATCCGTCCGACGGTGGAGCTGATGGATAAGATCAGCAAGAGCAAGCATGTCGGTATTTTAGGGACGACCGGCACCATTACTTCCGACTCCTATTCGCTGGAAATAAAAAAGATGTTTCCTCATATGACGGTGACGGGTGAAGCCTGCCCGATGTGGGTTCCGTTGGTTGAGAATAATGAGTTCGATTCACCGGGAGCGGATTATTTCGTGCGGAAGCATTTGGAACATATTTTGGCTGCCGATCCGGAGATCGATACGCTCGTCTTGGGCTGCACGCATTATCCGTTGCTGATCGAAAAGATCAAGGCATTCCTGCCTGAGGGAATTACTTTATTCTCGCAGGGAGAATATGTAGCCGCGAGCCTGACCGACTATCTACGCCGTCATCCCGAAATGGATATCCGTTTGACAAAGCAGGGAAACTGTCGTTTCCTGACCACCGAGTCCGCTGCCAAATTCTCCGATGCCGCCTCTGTTTTCTTGAATCATCCGGTAGAGGTGGAACAGATTCGATTGGTTGAATGAATAATCTGCCAATCGACGCTTGCACTTGTGTGTGGAAGCACGACTGGACTATCTGGTGATAGACTGTCCTTTTCTCTTAAACGATATTTTTTCCGAACGGCGAAAGAGCCAGTGCGGCCATCTTGAAATGCTGTCTGCCGAAAGGAATGCCGATAATCGTGATGCACAGCAGTAACCCGAAAAACAGGTGTGTCAGGCAGATCCAGAAGCCACCGATGAAGATCCAGATCACGTTCATGACCAGGCACAGGCAACCACCTGAATTACCGTTGTCCGTCACCCGGCTGCCGAAGGGCCAAAGGGCCAGCATTCCTAATTTCAATGTCTGCAACCCGAAAGGGATACCGATTATCGTAATCATCAGCAGCAAGCTGGATATCAGATATTCCACAGCGGTAAGCAACCCGCCGCAGATAAGCCAAATGATATTACCCAAAAATTTCATAGCATCAATATTATAAATTATTTTTTACTCTCATGCTGTCCAATTCTGCCAACACCGTCTGCTTCACGATGGCAAAGCTGTCGCGCAGTTCCGGTTTGACCGGCAGCGAAGGCGGAGCTTCCATCTGTAACGGGTTGATCGGCTGTCCGTTCTTATATACCCGGAAATCGAGGTGAGGCCCTGTCGAAAGCCCTGTCGAGCCAACGTAGCCGATAACCTGTCCCTGCTCGACATGGCTGCCGACTTGTATGCCTTTGGCATATTTGCTCAGGTGCATATAGGAAGTCGTATATACGGAGTTATGTTTTACTTTCAACGTATGGCCTCCTCCGCCCATATAGCCTTTGGCGATGACGGTCCCCGCTCCGATACTCTTGACTTCCGTTCCGACGGGAGCCGCATAGTCTACTCCATGATGTGCCCGATAGCGTTTCAGGATCGGATGGAAGCGGGCGTTCGTGAAACGCGATGTGATGCGGAAGAAATCCAACGGAGCCTTCAGGAAAGCCTTCCTGAGGCTATTCCCTTCAAGATCGAAATATTCGAAAACGCTATCTTGGGTGAATGGTATGGCTGTAAAATCTTTTCCTTGATGCGTGAAGACGGCTCCCTCGATGGAGGTGATATTCAGGGCTGTCGTGTCGTCTATATAGGCAACGTCGTACAACACCCGGAATGAGTCTCCTTCTTTTACATCGAAAAAGTCGATCTGCCAGGCATATACATCCGAAATCTTGATCGCCAGTAACGGGTCCGCTCCACTTGCCTTGATCACGTTCCAAAGGGAAGAATTGATTGTCCCTTCTGTGTAATGGCGTTTGATGGTAATAGGCTTGTTGAATTCGTATGCCAGGATCGAATCGCCTGTCAGGTCGATGACGGCATAATCGACAAGTGATTTGGCAAAGGCGATATAACGTATATCGGCAACGCTGTCCTGAGTTGTAAATGTATAATAGTTCATACCCGCACGGAGTTTGGTCGGGTTCAGAACATGGATGGAGGCTTTCGTAATGCTGTCTGCTTTCAAGGCGGAGAAACCGAGGGCTGAAAAGATTGCGGCGGGATTATCGCCGTTTCTCATCTTGTACTCCGTCACGTCCAACGAGTCGATGCAGATGCCATATTGATATACGTGTTGCAGGCTGTCCAGCCATTCGCTGTCGACTCCTTCTTCTTCGGGTTGTTGTTTCGTATGTGTGCAGGAAAAGCAGGTAAGCAGTCCTGCGAGTAACAAATATAGGACGATGCTCTTATTCATTCTCCGGCTTCTTTTTTCATCTCTGTTAGTTCTTCTACCTGTTTTTGTGACAATTGAAGTGCCTTTTCCAGGTCTTCCACTTTAAATCCTTTTCTATTCATAAGGCAAACGAGGTTGCGTCCGTGATGTATGCTGCTGTCGTTCAATAAATCTTTTGTGTCCATATCATACTATTTTATACGTTGCAACAAATATACAAAATTAATCTGTAAGCCTTATTAATTGACCAACTCCTTTGTCGGTGGTCCGGATATTGGCGAAGCATAAATGTTGATACCGGTAAATCATCATTCGGATTATTATTCTACAAACTTATTATTGATTGTGAAAACAACTGTCATACTATCATACTTTGCTTTTGGCAGTATGAATATCAATACTTATGTGGAATGATAGTAGGCATGATGGATGTTTTTTCAACTATCATACCATCATGAAAACAATAACTTTTTCACATGTAACATATAGCATATTTTCAGCAATATAGTTACATTTTTTTGTCGAGACCCGGGTGTCAGACGTCTGCAGACCCGGGTCTCAAGACCGCTCAGATGGAGGTGTAAATGGCTCTGATACGGGCATTTTGAGGAAAAAATCTAACGTCTTTCTTATAAAAAAGTAACGTGTTCCGGCAAAAAAGGCTTATGCTTTCCTGAAAACATTCTGTTTTTAACACTTTTGGAGTGTATCTGTTTCGGGTAAAACGGCTAAAATGATGGTTAAACTGCTGATTTATGATAGTTGCATGATAGTTAAAAAGGAAACTGTCATGCCTATATGTTATGATGTTCAAGTTATATACAAGAAACATGATAGTATGATAGTTGTTTTTTTTAATTCATTATAGTACTGATAAGTTTGAACCGTAAATGCAGATTTACCGGTGAACTAACGGGTAAGGCTGAACCTCGTGCCGCAAGCTCTCTTTTGCCGTCTGCTTTAGCTGATGAATAGATGATTGTTCCCGGCTTTGCCGGTTCCTCTGTGGTTTTTTAACCCCTTTAAATACAATACAAGCTGTGAATGGGGTGTAAGAATGGTTAATGAATATTAAATAATGAGCTTGTCGGGAACTTTTTGCAATGATTCGGCGTCTTATATTTACGAGTGATTATTATAAATGAAAAAGTAAAAAATGAAAAAAGCTATTTTGACACTTTTGATGATTCCTGCTTTTGTCGGGATGTTGTTTTCTTGCTCTGAAGTCAAAACAGATGCAAAGAAGTTGGAAGGTAAATGGAATATTGTGGAAGTAAAAGGAGAAAAAATACTGAAAGAAGGTTTGCCCAATATGGAGTTTGATATGAAAGATAATAAAGTTCACGGTAATGCCGGATGTAATATCTTTAATTCGACTGTCGTGCTGGACGACCAGGATATTTCTTCCATCACGATCAACCCCGCAGCCACTACCATGATGGCTTGTCCGGATATGGAGATCGAAGATGCGATCTTGAAAGCTATGGGAAACGTGAAAGGTGTGAAGGCCGGCCAGTCCGAAAATGAAATGTTGCTGGTCGATGCTGACGGTAACGTGTTGATGGTTTTGTCAAAAAACTAATTGGATAGAAATGAAGAAGTACATGTATCTTTGTCTTGCGGCGTTGAGTATCGGTATCTTTGCTTCTTGTAAGGCGAAAAAAGGTGTGGAAGCGACTTTCTCCGACCTGGATGGTAGTTGGAATATTGTCGAATTGAACGGCAAGGTGTTGAATCCTGCCGAGACGAATCAAGTCATCGAGTTCGACGTGGCTCGCCATTCCCTTTCCGGAAGAGCTGGATGCAATCGGATGATGGGGCAGATCGAATACAGCGATTCCCGCAAGAATATCATTAAATTCCCGCAGGTTGCGACAACGCGTATGGCTTGTCCGGATATGAGTGGTGAGCGTGAATTGTTGCAGGCTTTGGATAAAGTCGTTCGCTTTGATGCAGTAGGTGAGGTGAAACCGGTCAATAAAATCGCTTTATATGGCACGGACAATACCAAATTGATGGTAATTGAAAAGAAGTGACTTTCATTGTGAAATGTTTGGAAGGCGGTTCCGGTTGTGACGGGCCGCCTTTTTTATTTCGGCCTGCAAGGGATGATCAGGGTGAAGCGGCTGCCTTTTCCTTCCTGGGAAGAAAGGGTGATTCGCCCCTCCAGGCGCTCGGCGATGGTTTGACAGATCGATAGGCCCAGTCCGGTACCTTGTGCAAATTCGTCCACCTTGAAGAAACGTTCGAACACTTTCTTCTGGGCCTCTTCCGACATGCCTTTTCCTGTATCTTCGACAAAGACATGAACTTCTTTCTCCTCCTTCTTATAGACAGCTCCTAACAGGATGTGCCCTTTAGTGGTGAACTTGACGGCATTGTTGATGAAATTCGTAATCACTTGCGTGAACCGGAAACGGTCTACATGAATGATAAGTTCCGTTTCTTGGAATTCTTTCAGGAAACGGATATTCGACGGCATAAGCAGGTGATGTGTCTGGTAGATCTCTTCTAACAGTTCGTTTAGAGAGCAATCGTCGAAAGCGAAAGACATCCGTCCCGACTCAATGCGCGAGAGTTCCAGGATATCATTAATCAGTTTCAGCAGCAGATTACTGTTTTTGTTGATCGTATTGCGGAAAAGGTCTTTTTCTTCATCGGTCAATTCCTTTTCGTCTTGTAATAGGTTGGTGAAACCGACTATCGCATTTAACGGTGTGCGTATCTCATGGCTCATGTTGGCGAGGAATGCCGATTTCATCTTATTGGCTTCTTCGGCTCGCTCTTTCTCTTCGATCAACCGGAGTTGCACCTGCCTTTTCCGTTCGCTTTCGCGGTAGTACATGTAAATGAGGTGAAGGATGATATAGACGATTGCTATGACGAGCAGGATTCCGCCTGCAATAATATAGTTTAGGTAACGGACTTCCAGTGGCATGTTATAGATGATGCTTCCCTGTGGCAGATCGCTCAACCGTATGTTGAAACGTTGCATCTCTTTCCAGTCGAAAGCAAATGTTTTGGGGCTTTCTACGATAGGAATGTCATTTGGAGAAGTGCCTTTCAGGATGCGGGCAGCTGTTTGGGCAACACAATCAGCCTGGATTTGCAAGGTAGTGAAATAGCCACCGGTGATCCCTCTGTTGTCGTTGAACCCGTTGTTAATGACTGTGAAGTTCGGCACATTGGCCAGGCGTCCGACGGTCAGGACATTGAAGTCGAGAATGATTTGTATGCAGGCGGTGTAAGGCTTGTCTTCAAATACCCAAAGAAGCTGGCGGGCGGTCAGGTTGGCTGTTGAGGTCGTATATAAGGCAGAAGCGCCTTCTTTGCCGGGCTGGATTTCCGTGGAAGTAGTTTGGGGCCTTGTTTGATACAATCCTTCGTAAACAGCTATTCCATGTCCCTGGATATTGTCCATCAACGTTTCGAACGCTTTTCTGCCGATGAATTCTTTCGTTTTGAAGATCAGTATTTTTGATCTTCCGTATAGTTTTTCGATCAGTTGTATGTTTTTCAGATATTCAGGCTTGTCCCAATAACCCGTGAAGTTGGGATGCTGTTCCAATAGTTCCCAGTTGGGAAAGTTGACACCTGAAAAGACAACCGGAATCGTCTTGCCGAGCGGATGGTTGCAGGCCATTAAAGTATAGGTAGCCTGATCGTCATTGGAAATGATGATGTCCGGTTTGAAACTTAAAGTGTCGAGAAAGGAGTACATCCGGGCTTCTTCGTCTGTGGCATTATAGCGTTCGCAGTCCAGGTAGAATGTGTGGATGGAAGAGTATATTTGCTCTTTCTCCAGTTCCTCGTGCAGCAGCTTGTCGAACTTGGAGTAGGCACTCAGGCTTTGATTGTATGACTGTATGACAAGGACATTAAACAGTTCCTTCCCTTTTTTATCGGAGGAACCCTTTGCTTCACGCGGAAAACAAAGGGCCAATATCAACATCGCTATGTATATATGTATTTTCAAGGAAGAAGCACTTATCAATTGTACCCGTATGTTTTAAAAAACCGTTCAAAGTTAACGATAATCGGGATATAACAAGTACTTCTTTCTGATTTTCTTATATTTATTTAATGCCGGTTGCCAACTTGCGCGTATTTCGTCCTCCTTTAAGCCGCGGACAATCTGGAAACGTAATTCTTTTGTCCCGGCAAGCAGGTCGAACCATTGTGGGCGGGTGAAGAAAAAAGCTTGGTCGTTGCCTGCTTTATTATAGAAATCAAGGAGGAATTTCAGCGTCAATCCCCCGGTAAAGGGATATTCTCTCAAGTCCGTGCCGTAGCATTCCTTGTCCTTATGCAACGGTTTCGTGTCGAAACCTGGCAAGGAGGTGGGCGTAAAGGTGAAATCTCCGTATCTGGCATCGGGTGCTCCCAATATCTGGAATGGATAATAGGTCCCGCGACCGACACTGATATTGGTCCCTTCGAAGAAACAGAGTGAAGGGTAGAGACGGATCGACTGGTCGTTCGGCAGGTTGGGAGAGGGCTTTACCGGCAACCAGTACGGATCTCCGTGACGCCAGTTTTCCATCTTGACGATATGCAGTTTACAGGTGTCGGGTGTACTTTTCAGCCAACCTTCCTTGTTGATCATCCAAGCCAGTTCGCCAACCGTCAGACCGTGCAGTATGGGTAATGGGTCAACGCCGACAAAGGATTCGAATCCTTTCTGGCGGACAGGACCGTCGACGAAGTCGTTCGGGTTAGGGCGGTCCAGGACGATAAATTCGACATCGTTTTCGGCACAGGCTTCCATCACATAATGCATGGTGCTGATGTAAGTATAAAAGCGGACTCCGACATCCTGAATGTCGAACACGACCACGTCCAAGCCGGTCAACTGCTCGGCTGTCGGCTTCTTGTTCTTTCCGTATAGGGATATGATGGGGACTCCTGTTTTTACGTCACGGCTGTCTTTGATCTCGGCTCCCGCATCGGCCGTCCCGCGGAAACCGTGTTCAGGGGCGAACACTTTCTTTATGTTGATACCCTCTTCCAACAAGGCGTCCAGCAAATGCTTCTGCTGCTTTTCGAGGATGGAGGTTTGGTTCACTACTAATCCGACCTGTTTGTCTTTCAACAGACGGGTAACGACGTCCATACGTTCGGCTCCCAATTTTAGAGGGGCTTTCTGTGGAGTGACGGCCTGGATTTCAGACATTAAGAACAGGCTTAACAGCCAGAAGGCATACCTGATAACTGTTCTCATAGACTCATTCCTTACTATTTGTTTCTGCAAAAGTAACGATTCTTTTTGTTTATTGCGTATCTTTGTCTCTCAATAAAGCGATTGATTGTTATGAACCCTTTAGATATTATTGCCAAATATTATCCGGTAGGTTCGGAGGCGTACCGGATTTTGGTTATTCATAGTAGAAGTGTGGCAGATAAAGCTTTGGCTATAGCCCGGATGCATCCGGAGATGAATCTTGACCTTACCTTTGTAGAAGAGGCAGCTATGCTGCACGATATCGGTATTTTTCGTTGTAATGCTCCCGATATCGATTGCCATGGAGATGCGGAATATATTTGCCACGGTTATCTGGGGGCCGAATTGATGCGGGCGGAAGGTTATCCCCGCCATGCCCGCGTGTGCGAACGGCATACGGGAACAGGTATTACGCTGGCAATGATTGAAGAACGAGGTTTGCCTCTTCCGCACCGGGACTTTATGCCGGAAACCTTGGAAGAACAACTGATTTGCTACGCCGACAAGTTTTACAGCAAAACGAAACTGGACAAAGAAAAATCTGTCGAAAAGGTAAAACAGGGCCTTTCGAAGTATGGAAACGAAACTGTCGAACGGTTTGATAACTGGTGTAAACTCTTTTTAGGGGAATAAAAAGGGATTGGCTCGCTAAATTGTTATACATTTGCCCGCTGTAACACACTGCAAATAACGACGGAATGTTTTTGAAATACAAATGCCTGATTATTTTGTTGCTTTTCCTCACTGGAAACATGATGACTGAGGCGCAGGAACTTATAGCCCCGACCGATACCGTGATGGCCGTTGTGGGCGATACGGTCGTATCTGCCGGACAGGATAGTGTGCTTGCGTTAGACAGTGTACCGAAGAAGCAGACAGGGCTGGACGCTCCGGTTTCTTACCAGGCGAAAGACTCCATCATCATGACGGGAGCGAACTGGGCTTATCTGTTTGGGGAAAGCGATGTGAAATATCAACAAATCGAACTTCAGTCCGAGAAAATCGAGATGAATATGGACAGTAGCCTGGTGTATGCCACTTTCGGCCTCGACTCGATCGGGGAGGAATTCGGCTATCCTCTTTTCAAAGATGGCGACCAACAGTATGAATCCAAGACGATGCGCTATAATTTCGGTACGAAAAAAGGATATATCACAGATGTGATCACGCAACAAGGCGAAGGTTATGTGACGGCCGGACGTACCAAAAAGATGGACAACGATGTCCTGAATATGAAGGGGGGACGGTATACGACTTGCGACGAGCATGATCACCCCCATTTCTATATCCAGATGACGAAGGCGAAAGTCCGCCCGAAGAAAAATATCGTGACGGGTCCCGTCTATATGGTGTTTGAGGACGTCCCGCTTTATCCGATCGGTCTGCCTTTCTGTTTCTTCCCGTTTTCGAGTTCTTATTCTTCGGGCATTATCATGCCCACTTTCGGGGATGAAAGTTCGCGTGGTTTCTATCTGCGCGACGGCGGGTATTATTTTGCGTTGAGCGATTATATGGACCTGGCTTTGACCGGTGAAATCTATACGAAAGGTTCCTGGGGACTGTCGGCTCGTTCTTCTTATCGGAAACGGTATAAGTTTTCGGGCAGTTTCAATGCCTCCTATCTGGTTACCCGTTTGGGCGACAAGGGACTTCCCGATTATAGCTTGTCTAAGGACTTCAAGCTGAACTGGACACACTCGCAGGACCCGAAGGCAAATCCGTACCGGACTTTCTCGGCGAGTGTGAACTTTGCGACCAGCAGTTATGACCGTAATAACCTGAACAGCTTCTATCCTGGCTCGCAAGGGTTTGCGGATGCGAACCAGAATACCAAAGGGTCCAGTATCAGTATAACACAGCGTTTCCCGAATAATCCGTTCAGTATTTCGGCTACCATGAATGTGAACCAGCGTTCGAAAGACTCGACGATCTCGCTGACATTGCCTGATATTACAATTACGATGAGCCGTATCTTCCCGTTCAAGCGGAAGAATGCGGTCGGAAAAGAACGTTGGTATGAGAAGATTTCCATGAGTTACAACGGTTACCTGCGTAATAGTATCGATACGAAAGAAGACAAATTGTTCAAGTCGAGCTTGGTGAAGGATTGGCGGAATGCCATGCAGCACCAGATTCCGGTGAGTGCTACTTTCTCTTTGTTCAAGTATTTGAATATCTCGCCGTCGTTCAATTATACCGAACGTTGGTACACCAATAAGGTGGAAAAAGCATACGACATGCAGAAGAAGCAGGTGGTTGCGCGTGATACGACTTATGGTTTCTACCGCGTATTCGATTACAGCACATCCGTTTCAGCTTCCACCACGCTATATGGTTTCTATAAACCGTTGCCGTTTTTGGGTGACAAGATCAAGATGATTCGTCATCGTTTCGAACCTTCGGTAACGTTGAGCTATACGCCTGATTTTGGAGCTTCCAAATATGGTTTCTGGAAAGATCTTATGTATGAAGATCAATATGGACAGACGCAGCAGATCTCTTATTCGCCGTTTGAAGGCGGTATGTTTGGGACGGCCCCTAACGGGAAGTCGGGGAGCGTGAGTTTTCAGTTAGATAACAATCTCGAAATGAAGATCAAGTCGGATCGCGATTCGACAGGAGAGCGTAAGATCAGTCTGATCGATAAGTTGTCGTTGGGGATGAGTTATAATATGGCGGCCGATTCGTTCAAGTGGAGTGACTTGAGTGTAGGCTTGCGTCTCAAGTTTTCGAAGAGCTATACATTGAACCTGAACGGTACGTTCGATACCTATACCTATGGCTACGATGAAGCGACGAAGACCGTTCGCCGGTTGGATATTCCGCGTTGGCAGGCCGGTAAAGGATTAGGCCGTTTGCGCCAGACCGGTACGAGTTTCTCTTATACCTTTAATAATGATACGTTCGGCAAATTGTTCGGCAAGAAAGATAATAACGACGATTCCAACAACCCTCCGACAGACCCCAATGCATCGAACGATCCGGAATTCGAACAAATCTCTTCGGGGGAAGAGGGGGACCAGCAGGGTAAAATGGAAGGAGGCCGATTGCGTGGTGCCAAGAAAGATACGGGTGAGTTCGATTCGTATGGCTATATGGTCAATAAAGTGCCCTGGAGCCTTTCGTTCAGCTATAGCATGCAATTGCGTTATGGAGACTTTGACCCGAGCAAGCTCGAATATAAGTACAAGCTTACACATGCATTGAGCTTTAACGGTAATATCCAGCCGACGAAGAACTGGCGTTTTAACTTTAATGCCACCTATGACTTCGATACGCATAAGATATCCTATATGACTTGCAATATCACTCGCGACCTGCATTGCTGGCAGATGACTGCCAGTTTTGTGCCGGTGGGACCTTATAAGTCCTATACCTTCAATATTGCAGTAAGTTCGTCTTTGCTGAAAGACCTGAAATGGCGCCAGAGCAGCAACTATCGTGACGGGCAGAAATGGGAGTAATTCCAATTGTCAATTGATAATTACCAATCTATTGGTGTCTGTCCGGTTGCGATCAGATAATCATTTGCTTTGCTGAAATGCTTGTTCCCGAAGAATCCGCGGTAAGCGGAGAGGGGAGACGGATGAGCCGATTTCAATATCAGGTTGCGGGAGGCGTCGATGAAAGCGCCTTTCCGTTGTGCATACGACCCCCACAGGATGTAAACGATATGGCTTCGCTCTTCTGTCAGGCGGTGGATTACGGCATCCGTGAATTCTTCCCAACCTTTATTCTGGTGTGAGCCGGCTTGGTGTGCACGAACCGTCAGGGTTGCATTGAGAAGCAGGACGCCCTGGTCCGCCCAACGGAGCAGATTGCCGGTTTGCGGCATGGGTTTGCCTAAATCGCTTTCGATTTCTTTGAAGATGTTGACGAGCGACGGGGGAAAGGGTGTCCCGTCTTGGACGGAGAAACAAAGTCCGTGTGCCTGTCCGGGTTCATGATAGGGGTCTTGTCCGAGAATGACTACTTTGACTTTGTCGAACGGACAGTGTTCGAACGCACTGAAGATACAGGGACCAGGAGGATAGACGGTTCTTTGGCGGTATTCTTCTTTAACAAAGGTGATCAACTGGCTGAAATAATCCTTTTCAAACTCAGAACTTAATCGTTCTTTCCAGCTCTGTTCTATCTTGACGTCCATAATGGTAATTGAAAATTGAAAATTAGAAATTGGAAATTCTCTTTATTACGCGAATATCAGAAATAATTATCAATAATCCATCCTTAATTTTCAATTTTCAATTTTTAATTATCAATTAGATCAAGTACATACCGGCAGCACGGGCTTCACGACGCATTTCTTCCGGCCATATACTTGCCTGAATTTCACCGATATGGGCTTTGCGGAGGTAAAACATACACAAGCGACTTTGTCCGATACCTCCCCCGATACTTAGAGGCAGTTCGTTGTTTAGCAAGCGTTTGTGGAAATATAGTTCTTTTTTTTCTTCCGCGTTGCAAATCTCCAACTGGCGGAGCAAGGCTTCCTTATCCACACGAATACCCATGGAGGACAGTTCGAGCGAACGGTTCAGTACTTCGTCCCAGACGAGCAGGTCGCCGTTTAATCCGACTTGTCCGTTTTCTGCAACTGTCGACCAGTCGTCATAGTCCGGAGCGCGTCCGTCATGTTTCTCTCCGTTGCTTAACTTACAACCGATACCGATAATGAAAACGGCTCCGTATTCTTTCGTAATCGCATCTTCCCGTTCTTTCGGCGTGAAGGTCGGATATTTTTGCAATAAATCTTCGGAGTGTATGAAATGGATTTGCTGGGGCAATGTAGGACGGATTTCGGGAAACATCTCATAGACCAGATATTCGGTTCGTACCATGGCTGCGTAGATGCGACGTACGATTTCTTTCAGAAAATCTACATTCCGTTCTTCGGCTCCCATGACGCGTTCCCAGTCCCATTGGTCGACATATAAAGAATGTAGGTTTCCCAACTCTTCGTCAGAGCGGATAGCGTTCATGTCGGTATAGATACCATAGCCTTTTTCGATTTGATAATCAGCAAGAGTAAGTCGTTTCCATTTGGCAAGCGAATGGACGATTTCAGCTTTGGCATCGTCCAAATCCTTGATCGGAAACGTGACCGCACGTTCCGTTCCGTTCAGGTCGTCATTGATACCCATCCCTTTTAAAACGAACAACGGAGCAGTGACGCGCCGCAACCGTAATTCGGAAGACAGGTTTTGCTGGAAAAAGTCTTTGATCTTTTTGATACCCATCTCGGTCTGCGATAAGTTCAATAAAGCCTTATATCCTGCTGGTTTAATTAAGTAACTCATATACTTGTTGTGCTTTATGTTTGTGAATAATGTGTGGCAAAGATACTAATTAATGGCAAAATAGCAATTATGTGCCTTTTTTTATTTGCAAAATGGAAGTGATTATCGTTAGGATGCTTGCAAAATATCAAAAGTAATCTTTTTTTGCCCGTTCATTTGTTTTCCTGCAAGATTATATATACTTTTGCGCTGTCTTTGGCTGGGTAGCTTAGCTGAATAGAGCGTCAGATTCCGGTTCTGAAGGTCGTGGGTTTGAATCCCACCCTGGTCACAAAAGGATTTCCAAGTGTTGGAAGTCCTTTTTTTTATGGGGTTACGCGTAAACTTTTCTTTTTTATTTATGTTTTATAAATGAATAACTAATTTAAGAAAGAACAAAGATTATGTCAGTGGTTTATAAATTTCTTTTTCCTGCCAAGCCGGTAGGAAATGCTTTTTCTTTTTTTTTGTTGGCGTTGCGTATCCTTTTCGGAGTATTGCTGCTTTCGCATGGTATCCAGAAATGGACGAATTTTAGTGCTATGTCGGAATCTTTCCCGGATCCATTGGGTGTAGGAAGTACGTTGTCGTTGGGGCTGGCTGTTTTCGCTGAGGTATTTTGTTCCGTAGGCTTTATATTCGGTGCGTTTTATCGTCTGGCTATGATCCCGATGGTCTTTACAATGGGAATGGCTTTTTTTGTGATACACGGGAATGATCCGTTTGCCGTGAAGGAACTGGCCTTTATTTATCTGGTGGTATTTGTGCTGATGTACATAACGGGACCGGGTAAATTTTCTATCGATCATGTCATATCTTCTGCATTATATAAAAAGAAACGGTGAGGTTCTATTGGAGAAGCCGTTAGGTGTATACGAAAGGAAACAAAAAGGCGGGAATTATTATTCCTGCCTTTTTTGTTGTGTTAGCCTTCTTTTAAAGAATAGTGGGAGAATAAGGTGTTTCTTTGTGTTGGTTGGGAAATAAAAAAAGCAATCATGTAATCATGATTGCTCTTAAAAAAAAAGTGGGCGTTGACGGATTCGAACCGCCGACCCTCTGCTTGTAAGGCAGATGCTCTGAACCAGCTGAGCTAAACGCCCGAATATGAAATCATTTTGGTGATGAGTGGGCGTTGACGGATTCGAACCGCCGACCCTCTGCTTGTAAGGCAGATGCTCTGAACCAGCTGAGCTAAACGCCCAAAGTGAAATCAATTCGTTGATGAGTGGGCGTTGACGGATTCGAACCGCCGACCCTCTGCTTGTAAGGCAGATGCTCTGAACCAGCTGAGCTAAACGCCCTTTCATTTGTTCATTAAGTTTGATATGCTCTATCTCTCTAAAGCGCTGCAAAGATACGGCTTTTTTTATTACCTCCAAATATTTTTGCGAAAAAGTAGAAAAAAACTTCATCTCCGCCTATATGTATTAAGATTTATAGTAACTTTGCAACTCCATATTAATAATGTATATGATATTTTCGACACTGACAGCAATTTCGCCTGTAGACGGGCGATATAGAAATAAAGCCGAGAACCTGGCGGCTTACTTTTCAGAGTATGCGCTCATTAAATACAGAGTGCAGGTTGAGATCGAGTATTTTATTACTCTGTCTGAATTCTTACCGCAGCTTCGTGCGTTGGCGACTGGGGAGAATAAAGAGGCTTTGCGGAAAATTTACCGCGAGTTTTCGGTTGAGGACGCTACCCGTATTAAAGAGATCGAGAGTGTGACAAATCATGATGTAAAGGCTGTTGAATATTTTATAAAAGAGAAATTCGATTTGTTGTCTTTGCAGGAATATAAGGAATTTATCCATTTCGGATTGACTTCCCAGGATATTAACAATACATCCGTTCCATTGTCTATCAAGGATGCACTGAACGAAGTGTATTTTCCCGGTTTGCAAGAAGTGATCGACATGTTGAAGAAATATGCCGAAGACTGGGCGGATGTTCCCATGTTGGCCAAGACACATGGGCAGCCGGCTTCTCCTACCCGTTTAGGAAAAGAAGTGATGGTGTTTGTTTACCGTTTGGAACAACAGGTGAAGCTGTTGAAAGTGACTCCTGTTTCTGCTAAGTTCGGTGGAGCAACCGGTAATTTCAATGCGCATCATGTGGCTTTTCCGGAATATGACTGGAAAGCTTTCGGGAATAAGTTTGTGAATGAAGTGTTGGGACTGAGCCGTGAGGAATGGACGACACAGATTTCCAACTATGACAACATGGCTGCTATTTTTGACGGGATGAAACGTATCGATACGATTTTGATCGATTTGTGCCGTGATTTCTGGCAGTATGTTTCTATGGAATATTTTAAACAGAAGATCAAAGCCGGTGAGGTCGGTTCTTCTGCTATGCCGCACAAGGTGAATCCGATCGACTTCGAAAATGCGGAAGGTAATTTGGGTATGGCAAATGCTATCCTGACGCACCTGGCAACCAAGTTGCCGATTTCACGTTTGCAGCGCGACCTGACAGACTCTACAGTCCTTCGTAATGTCGGTGTGCCGATGGCTCATGTCGAAATCGCATTCAAAAGTTTAACAAAAGGGCTGGGTAAGTTGTTATTAAACGAGAAAGCATTGTACCGGGATTTGGATAACTGCTGGGCTGTAGTGGCCGAAGGAATTCAGACTATCCTTCGTCGTGAAGGGTATCCGAAACCTTATGAAGCATTAAAAGCCTTGACTCGTACAAATGAAGGTATCACAGCCGAATCGATCAGTAATTTTATTGATACGTTGCAGGTTAGCGATGCTGTTAAAGCTGAATTAAAGGCGATAACGCCGCATAATTATACAGGTATTTAGTGAGAAACAATGGGTAGCCGTGAGGTTACCAAGTAGTTAATTATCATTTAATTTACATCAAATGAGCACAGAAGAAAGAGATGAATCTCAACCGCGTCCAAGAAAGGTGATACCAAGTATCAGACGGGAAAACACAGACCAGGATTCTGAAAGAAGACCTTACAATCAAGGTTATAACAGACCTGAGGGAAACAACTATGAACGGAGACCATATAACCGCGGAGGTTATAATTCTTATGGGGACAACCGCTCTTATGGAGACAGACCGAGTCGCCCGCGTACGTATGATAACCGTGATGGCGGTTACAACAAACCGTATAACCGCGATAATGGTGGAAACTGTAGCTATGGCAACTCTAATCGTGAAGGCGGCTATAACAGCAGACCTTCTTATGGTAGCAATCGCCCTTACGGTAACAACGATCGCCCTTCTTACGGCAATGACCGTTCTTATGGGAACGATCGTCCGTACAATCGTCCGTCTCGCCCGAACTATGAAGACAGAGGAAAGGCTTATTCGGCTACTCCGTCCGGCGAAGGTGTTTCGGGTGATGGTGTAAAGAAAAGAAGACCGCGTGTAGGTGATACCCGTGTAAGTTCGTCTTACGATAATCGTGATAATCGTGGTGGCAGACCTTCATACGGTAATAACAACAACCGTTATGGAAATGGCGGCGGACGTGGCGGCTACAATAACAACAGACGTCCGAACAACAATCGCCGTACCGGTGATTACAATCCGAATGCCAAGTATAACTTCCAGAAGCAGTTGAAGTATAAGGAAGTGCTGGCAGATCCTAACGAACCGATCCGCTTGAATAAGTTCTTGTCCAATGCAGGTGTTTGTTCTCGTCGCGAGGCGGATGAATTTATCCAGGAAGGAGTTGTTCAGGTAAATGGTCAGGTTGTAACTGAATTGGGAACGAAGATTACGCGTCAGGATACGGTGTTGTTCAAAGACCAGCCGGTTCAGATCGAGAGTAAAGTGTATATCATCCTGAATAAGCCGAAGAACTGTGTGACAACTTCCGATGATCCTCAGGAACGTCTGACTGTCATGGATTTGGTAAAGAACGCTTGCCAGGAACGAATTTATCCGGTGGGACGTCTGGACCGTAATACGACAGGTGTACTGTTGCTGACGAACGATGGCGATCTGGCTTCCAAGCTGACGCATCCTTCTTTCAAGAAGAAGAAAATCTACCATGTATGGTTGGATAAGAACGTATCTATCGAAGATATGGAAAAGATCGCTAACGGATTAGAGCTTGAAGACGGAGAAATCCATGCTGATGCCATCAGTTATGCAAGCGAAGATGATAAGAGCCAGGTCGGTATCGAAATTCACTCAGGGCGTAACCGTATCGTCCGTCGTATTTTCGAATCACTGGGCTATCACGTGGTTAAACTGGATCGTGTATATTTTGCCGGTCTTACAAAAAAGAACCTTGGACGTGGAAAGTGGCGTTATCTGAACGAACGTGAAGTGAACGCGCTCCGCATGGGGGCTTTCGAATAATATAGAGTTTAGCCGGTTGGAAAAGCCGGCTAACTTGTTTTGATTACCTAAGAATAAAAATATAAACATGGAAGCAATTAAAAGAACAAAAATTGTAGACGTACTGAAAAGCGAAGCTTTCGGTACGACCGTTAACGTGAAAGGATGGGTCCGTACCCGCCGTGGTAGTAAACAGGTTAGTTTCATAGCCTTGAATGACGGTTCTACAATAAATAATGTTCAGATCGTTGTAGACGTGGACAAGCTGGGCGAAGAATTTCTGAAGCCGATAACAACAGGTGCGAGTATCAGTGTAAACGGTACGTTGGTGCAGTCGCAGGGAAAAGGCCAGAATGTGGAGATCCAGGCTACTGAAATAGAAATTTACGGTTCTGCCGATCCGAATACTTATCCTTTGCAGAAAAAAGGCCATTCGATGGAGTTCCTGCGTGAGATCGCTCATCTCCGTCCACGTACGAATACATTCGGAGCGGTGTTCCGTATTCGTCATAACATGGCTTATGCCATTCATAAATTTTTCCATGACAGAGGGTTCTTCTATTTCCATACACCGCTGATCACAGCTTCCGACTGTGAAGGTGCGGGTCAGATGTTCCAGGTGACGACCATGAACCTCTATGATCTGAAGAAGGATGAAAACGGATCTATCGTTTATGATAACGATTTCTTCGGTAAACAGGCGAGCCTGACCGTTTCTGGACAGTTGGAAGGTGAATTGGCGGCTACGGCTTTGGGACAGATTTATACATTCGGTCCGACTTTCCGTGCGGAAAACTCCAATACGCCGCGCCACTTGGCCGAGTTCTGGATGATCGAGCCGGAAGTGGCTTTCAATGATATCCTGGACAATATGCAGTTGGCGGAAGAGTTCATCAAGTATTGTGTACAATGGGCTTTGGACAACTGTATGGATGATATCAAATTCTTGAACGATATGTTCGATAAGGGTTTGATCGAACGTTTGCAGGGAGTGTTGAAAGACGATTTCGTCCGTTTATCTTATACGGAAGGAATCAAGATTCTGGAAGAGGCCGTTGCTAAAGGCCACACGTTCGAGTTCCCGGTATATTGGGGTGTCGACCTGGCTTCTGAGCATGAACGTTTCCTGGTTGAAGAGCATTTCAAACGTCCGGTAATCCTGACTGACTATCCGAAAGAGATCAAAGCTTTCTATATGAAGCAGAATGAGGACGGCAAGACGGTTCGTGCGATGGATGTGTTGTTCCCGAAAATCGGTGAAATTATCGGTGGTTCCGAGCGTGAAGCCGATTATGACAAACTGTTGAACCGCATCAATGAAATGGGGATTCCTATGAAGGATATGTGGTGGTATTTGGATACCCGCCGCTTCGGTACGGTTCCTCATTCCGGTTTTGGTTTGGGCTTCGAACGTCTGCTGTTGTTTGTGACAGGTATGACAAATATTCGCGACGTGATTCCTTTCCCTCGTACACCGAAGAATGCCGATTTCTAATTTCGCATAGAATTGAAAAATCAAAACTCCGCATAGAACGTTCAGAGGACTATGCGGAGTTTTTTATTTAATCTTCATCTTCCAAGTCGATTGGGATCTGCCGTTTGAACGCTTCCTTGAAAGAGATCAGCGATTCGGTTCGGGCAAGGCCTAACGGTTGAAGCTTATTATGGATAATGCTTAGCAAATGCTGGTTATTCTTTGCATATATCTTTATGAATAAATCATATTGTCCAGTCGTGTAGTGACATTCAACCACCTCCGGGATTTCCTTCAGAGCCTCCGTCACCGATGGAAACTGCCCGGGAGATTTGAGGTACAAACCCATGTATGCACAAGTTTCATAACCTACTTTTGTGTTGTCGACGATAAATTCAGATCCTTTGATTACACCCAGGTTGGTAAGTTTTTGTATACGTTGGTGTATTGCTGCACCCGATACATTACACT
This sequence comes from Parabacteroides sp. MSK.9.14, assembly GCF_019041495.1. Classification (NCBI taxonomy): domain Bacteria; kingdom Pseudomonadati; phylum Bacteroidota; class Bacteroidia; order Bacteroidales; family Tannerellaceae; genus Parabacteroides; species Parabacteroides sp. MSK.9.14. The sequence continues at coordinate 118,756 of NZ_JAHPXO010000005.1, read as the reverse complement.
CCCGTGCAACTTCGAGGAAAGGCATACGGGCATTGCCTATGATTAGTTTTAATATCTTCTCGTCAAGTTCATCCAGTTGATGGTGTGCCATAATTTCACTATATTTGTATATCTGTATAAATCAGTTCTTACAATCTTAATACAAATATAAATAATCTCTAATGATTAACCTCTATTTTTTAGTGGAATATTTTAGTTTGTAAGTTTCTTTAGTAATAATAATCTTCAATTTTATAGTTTTATGAGTTTACAATCAGTAGTAGCATGTAGGTCTGTAAAAGACTTTTCTGATCCGGCATTGGATCTGATAGAGAGAACGTACACAGAATCTTTTCCGGAAGTGGAACGCCGTGACTTTTCGCTTGTCCGCAATTTGGTTAGAGACGAATCCCGGTTTATCGTGTATGCTTTATCAAAAGAAGACCGGTATGTCGGCTTCATCACCGGTTGGCTTTTTGACGGTTATACTTATGTGGAGCATTTTGCAATTGATCCGGCGGCCCGTAATGGAGGAATAGGGGCTGAGGCAATGAAGCAATTTCTGGTCTTCTGCGGTACTCCGGTTGTTCTGGAAGTAGAAATGCCTACTGATGAGATGAGCAAGCGCAGGATTGGCTTTTATGAACGTTTGGGCTTTAAACTGGACAATCAGGTTTATCACCAGCCTCCTTACCGGGAAGGTGGAGAATGGCTGGAGATGCGGCTTATGACATATGGCGATGTTGATCTGGAGCATTCTTTCGAGCAGGTGAAGAATTGTCTTCATAAGAATGTGTATGGAGTGAAAGATGGGCTCACCCGGTGATCGTTTTGCACATTGCCTATTTGTTTTCTCGTTCTAATTCGACGATTTAAGTGGCAGTAGCCATGTTTCTGTTGTCAAACAGTCCAACTGTAGAGCTTTTGCCCTTAGTCGAATGTGCTTTCGCCCTTGGTCAAAAGCGCTTTCGACTAAGGGCAAAAACCTTTTCGACCAAGGGCGAAAAGTAAAAAAGTAGTAGCTATTGCTGTAAATAGCTATGTGTCTATTTATTATTGGATGGGTGTCATCTCCTTTGAGGGAAAGGGCTCTGATCGGTGACTAAAAGGCAATAAAAAAGGCGGGGTTAGAAACCTCGCCTTTTTTATTTTGTATATCCAGAGATTAGTCAGCAGCCTGACGGGCAGAATAACTAATCTTCAATGCGTATGCTTCACGAAGCGCCTGCTTAACGTCTGTGATCAGACCCATCTTGGTTTCCTTATCGGCCTTGATGGACACTGTCATAAACGGCTGGTCTTCTTCTTTCATACTGGATTTTTCCTGAGCGATGTAGTCCTGAATTTCCGATACTTCAGCGAACTTGTCGTTCAACTGCAAGCGGGCTTCAGAACCCATTTTAGCCTGATATTCTTGGGTCGGCTTTCCTACATAGATGAATGTAACCAACGATTTCTTTTCCAGCTTCTGAAGTTCAGTAGCCTGTGGAGCGCGGAATTGCACCATCAATGTTACTTCACGCATGGATGTTACCATCATGATGAAGAACAAGAATGCGAACACCAAGTCAGGTAATGATGACGTATTCAATTCGGGCATTTCACGTCCGCCCGCTTTACTAAACTTTCCCATTACTTCTTATCTCCATAATTTTTAGGTTCTGCCTCAGAAATCTTTTGCGGATAAATCTGCTGCACAGCCTTTTGTTGGTCTTCATCTAGATCTGCGAATAATTTTCCGAATTTCTTTCTGGAAATATCATCACGCAATTCGTTGTATGCCTTTGCCAATTCGTTCTGAACGCTGATATAAGCCTGATATTCGGTACCACGGTCATTCTGTAAAGAAATTACGTGTTTTTTAGCGGTCATTACTTTTCCGAAGAAAGGAACGTCCTCTTCAACCTTTTCAGGTTTATTTGCGTCATTATACGGGTTGTCAATGAACTCTTTTACCTTGTCTTTCAGTTGCTTGATGTCGGTCGGTTCACCGTTAAAGAGGATTTGGTTACTGCTGTTGATCAGCACGACAACCAAGTTTCTCTTGTTAACATCAACATCATTCTTCTTTTGGTCTTTAGGAACAGGAGGCGGCAAACGTCTTGCCAGACCTTTATCTGTATCCATGGATGTAGTAATAAGGAAGAAGATAAGCAACATGAAAGCAATATCGGCTGAAGACGATCCATTAATACCCGGTGTCTTTCTTTTACTACCCATTTCTTTCTTGTTTTATCAATTCGTTATTACTATTATTTACCGAGCATTCTTTTGACAGAGCCCCAAACCACACATGCAACGATTAAAACCAGCAGGACAACTGTAGACCAAATCCACATATCTGTGATTTGCAACCAACCGGCTGTGTTATATTTCTGAGAATCTGCATTCAGACCTTGTAACGGAGTTCCATCACCGATTGAATAAGTGATAAACAGCATTGCAACGAAAGCAACTACGACACCTAAAGCAGAAAGAGCTGATTTAGGATTAACTTTCAGCAGGGTGATAAACTGCCAAACAGCAAATAACACCATGCAAATGATTGTGACGAAGAATAATGCTGAAGTCCAATTAAGCAAAAGACCTGTATATACATATTCTTTCATTTCTTCTCCCGGATTCGTGATGCCTCCGCCGAAGAACATACCCAGAACGACAATACTGATAAGCGATACTATCAGTAATGTCCAACTGGACATTTTTCTTATTTTAGTAACTGCCATAGTTGTTTCTTATTTTTTAAATTTGAGGTTATATTTAATAACTAAGTCCAGCAAAGTGATAGAAGCATCTTCCATCTGGTTCAGGATAGCTTCCAGTTTGCTCAACAAATAGTTATAGAATATCTGAAGGATCAAAGCAACGATCAAACCACCTACTGTTGTGATCAAGGCCACTTTCATACCGCCTGCTACAACCGTCGGGCTGATATCACCAACCTGTTCGATTTTATCGAACGCCATGATCATACCTACTACAGTTCCCAAGAATCCTAATGACGGAGCCATTGCGATAAACAATGTGATCCAAGACATGTTCTTTTCCAAAAGACCACCCTGAACACCACCATAAGAAACAATAGATTTTTCAACAACATCAATACCCTGGTCGATTCTCATCAAACCCTGGTAAGCGATAGAAGCGATAGGACCTCTTGTGTCACGAGCAATAGCTTTTGCACCTTCTACATCACCTTTATCCAAAGCATCTTCGATACCTTTCAGCAATTTGCTGGAGTTAGTTTCAGCCAAGTTCAGGTAAATGATTCTTTCCAAGCAGAAAGCCAAACCGAAAATCAATGCGATGGCAACCAAACTCATGAAGTCGGCACCACCTTCGATAAACTTAGTCTTCAAAGCCTGGTACATGCCACCTTCAACAGCGGTTTCGGTAGCTTCTTGCGCGAATGCTACAGAAGAGATTCCAAGAGCACATAAACTCATGAACGTTTTTGCAAAATACTTTTTCATTGTGTGTTTAATTTTTAAGATTAATAATTCTCTTATTTGTTTTTATTTTTTGTTATTAATAATCGTCATGGTATCTTAAAGCGGAGAGAGCGGGATTCGAACCCGCGAAACCCTTTAGGGGTTTACACGCTTTCCAGGCGTGCCTCTTCAACCACTCGAGCATCTCTCCAAAAACGAGCTACCGCTTCTCTAAAACGGGTGCAAAATACGAAAAAAATCGCATATCCAAACGTTTCAGTGCACAAATCTATAGTTTTTGCCTGACATATACACAATATCTGGTGGATAAATTTTGAATACGCGCGAAAATATCTCACGATATTGGTTTATTCTCGATTTTAAATAGTTTTAGAGCATTTATCCGTGTTGTTTCAACGGTATCTTCGAGTGTCAGTCCATAGGTCTGGGCTACTTTTTCAGCCGTTTTCCAGATATAGGCCGGCTCGTTCCTTTTTCCTCTGTAGGGAGCAGGGGCGAGATAGGGGGCGTCTGTCTCCAATACTATTTTTCGGATGTCTGTCTGCCGGATGATTTCCGACAGCCTGGAGTTTTTAAATGTAATGACTCCATTTATCCCGATTTTGAAATTATTTAATTTTTTAATCTCTTCCAATTCGGCTTCATTACCGGTAAAACTATGAAAGACTCCGGTGAGCGTGTCGGCTCCTACCTTATATAAAGAATCGAAAACTTCCGGGTATGCTTCGCGGGTATGAATGGCGACCGGCAGGTTGAGGTCGATGCTCCATCTGAGCTGTTCCTCGAATACTTCTTTCTGCTCCTTCAGGTATGTTTTGTCCCAATACAGGTCTATACCTATTTCCCCGATTCCGCAATAAACACGTTTACCGAGCCATGACTCTGTTTCCTTCAGATTTTTTGCATAATGCTCGTCAACGCTGGTCGGATGCAGTCCCATCATCGGATAGGCGAAATCCGGATAACGGTCGCATAAGTCATGCATCCGCCTGATGGTGCTCGTGTCGACATTCGGAAGTAGCAGGGTGTCTATGCCCGACTCTTTTGCGATTGTGACCAGTTGATCCTGTTCCGGATCAAAATCCTCTAAGTACAGATGGTTGTGTGTGTCGATCAGTTTCATTTTTAAGACTGGCGGTTCATTAAACGGGCGCTGACTTCTTTCAGTATGTTTAGCCTTTCGGGAGCTACGTTTAATGAGGTTAGGCAGTTCATTGCCTGATTATAATATGCGTGTATTTTTTCTTCGGACAACTCTTTTAACCGCAATTGGTCATAGATGGCTGTTACGGCGGCGATTTTTTCTGCCGGATCGAATGTCTTTTTACCTATCCAACTGTTCAGTTCCGCTTTTTGAGTATTTGAAGCAAGGCGTAAAGCGTTGATCAGCATGAATGTCTTTTTGTTGCAGAGTATGTCTCCTCCAATATTTTTGCCGAAAGTGGCCGTGTCTCCGTAGACATCCAACAGGTCATCCTGCAATTGGAAGGCCAGTCCGATGTTGATGCCGAACTGATACAGCGTTTCGGCATCGGCTTTCGGAGCGTTCCCCATGATGGCTCCCATCTTCAGGGCACAGGCTAGCAATACGGCCGTTTTCAGTCGGATCATTTCGATATATTCCTCTTCCGTTACATCGGTTCTCGATTCGAACTCCATGTCGTACTGCTGCCCGCCGCATATTTCAAGCGCCGTACGGGTAAACAGGTCTAATATTTCTTTTAATGATTCGGATTCTGTTTCGCCGATCAGTTGATAGGCTGCGATCAGCATGGCATCGCCGGATAGGATGGCTGTGTTGGCATTCCATACTTTATGGACGGTCGGTTTGTTTCTTCTTTTATCGGCATCGTCCATCAGGTCGTCGTGCAAAAGGGTGAAGTTATGGAATACTTCAAGCCCTAACGCCGGATTGACGGCTGTATCTACGTTTTCCTTATATAAGTTACATGCCATCAGTACGAGTGCCGGACGGATTCTTTTTCCACCGAGTGAAAGTATGTACTCGATTGGGTCGTATAAGCTTTTGGGCGGATAGGTGAATTGGAGCCGGGTAATTTCCTGCTCTATTTTCTGTAGGATGTCATTGAAAGCGAACATAGATTATTTGTTTAAATAAAAAAGGCTGCGATAGAAGCAGCCTTTTTGTACTATTTACATGTTATTATTGCAGTCTGAATGTAACAGGCACTGTGTATTTAACACGTACGGGTTTACCTCTCTGTTTGCCCGGTGACCATTTCGGCATGCTGTTGATCACACGGAGAGCCTCTTTATCCAGTGACGGGTCAACACCACGGATAACTTCTGCGTCTACGATAGAACCGTCTTTGTTAACCACAAACGAGCAGGATACACGACCCTGGATACCGTTTTCCTGAGCAATAACCGGATACTTGATTGATTTTGCCAGGTATTGTAACAAAGCTCCTTGTCCGCCGGGGAATTCAGGCATTGTTTCTACAACAGTAAAGATCTGCTGTGAAGATTCCTCTTCTTCTTCAACTACTGCGGGAGGAGTATAAGCTTCAACCTGTGCAGAAGCGGCATCGTCTTCGGATGATACGATTTCGACGTCGTCCAACTTGACGTCATCTTCTACAACGGTTAATACTTCTGCCACAGCAGGTGCGGGAGGTGGCGGTGGAGGGGGAGGAGTGTCCTCCGGTCTCGTAATTTCAACTTCTTCTTCTGCGATGATATCAGCAACGCCCTGATCTTGGACGATTGTGATTTCACGGTCGCTCCATTCGAAGCCCACGAACAGTACTGCAAGTCCGACGATCATACCCATCAGGATACCCATCGTCTTACCTTTTTCCAGGTCCGCTTTCGGTGATTTCTTAACTTCCATATCTCTTAGTGTTTAAAGATGTGTTTTTCTTCTGCGACAAATATACGGAGTTATTTTTTAAATCCGAACAATTCGTATTAAATATACGCTATTTTTACTTTTTTTTTGACTGAGAATAAAAATAATAGCTCCCAATATACCTTTTTCGGCTTTTTCCCGTTTCTGTAAGTGGGGTGTATGTACCCGTTTTATTTATCTTTGTATGCATTTTACCAGAGAAATATGAGAAATATTCTATTTATATTCTTCTTTTCCTTCTTGTTACGGGCTGTTGTCGCGCAAACCGGCGACACCGGATATACTTTTCTTCGCTATCCTTCTTCGGCAAGAGCCAATGCGATGGGAGGCAATACGATGTCTCTGGTCGAAAGGGATCCTTCCCTGATTTTTCATAACCCGGCTTTATTGGGAGCCGAGATGGACCAGATGGTTAATCTGAATTACCTGAACTATATATCGGATATCAATGTCGGGAGCGCTCTTTTTACCAAGGCGTATAAAGAAAAAGGAGCTTGGGGTGTGGGAGCCTCGTTCTTCAGTCAGGGAAAGATACGGGGAATGTCGGAAGAAGGTCTTCCGACGGGAGATTTTACGGCAAAGGACATCAGTGTGAACGGTTTCTTCTCGTATGACCTTTCCGAGCGCTGGCGTGGCGGGGCTTCGTTGAAGTTTTTATATTCGGGTATCGGCGATTATACTTCGATCGGCATGGTGGTCGATGCCGGTTTGAGTTATTATGATTCTGAAAAAGGATTTTCTTTCGGTTTTGCTTTTAAAAATATCGGAGCCCAATTGAAAGCCTATGAAGATGAGCGCCAGAAGATGCCCTGGGATATCCAGCTGGGGATCACCAAACAGATGGCCCATGCGCCGATCCGTTTGTCGCTGACTGCACAGTATCTGACGAAATGGAAGGTTGAGTATGTAGACGATTACGACAGGGAGTATACAGGAGATAATTTTTTCAAGTCTTTTGTGAAGCATCTGGTGATCGGTGTTGATTATATCCCTTCCGACAACTTCTGGCTCGGTATCGGGTATAACCCCAAGACGGCGTTGGACATGAAATTGCAGGGAAGTAACGCTCTTGCCGGTTTTTCCGGTGGTGCCGGTGTGCGGATCAAGATGTTCGACGTCGGTGTTTCCGTAGCCAAATACCATCCTTCAGCTCTTTCCATGATGTTGAGCATCTCCACTACGATCAGCGATTTCTAAGTAAATTCGGTTTTTCGTTCTCCTTTACGATAGGACCTTTTGCCAATGGATTACTGGTCCGTTGGCTTCTTTGTCGTATCTCATAGATCGTCCGCTTGGCTGCGAACGGTTTCCGGATTATATGGAAAACAATAAAATATAAGGATGAATAGGATAATTTATAAGGAAGGGAGCGATAAACTGTTGTATATTTGCATTTCCTTTACATTAATATATGTAGTGATGAAAAAGATAATTATAGCGATAGATGGTGTCTCTTCTACCGGGAAGAGCACGATGGCAAAAGATTTGGCAAGGGAGCTGGGATATACCTATATCGATACAGGGGCAATGTACCGGGCTGTCACTTTGTACAGTTTGCAGCACGGTTTCTTTACAAGCGGTGGTATCGATGAACAGAAGTTGCAGGATGCCATGAACGATATCGATATCTCTTTCCGCTTTAACCCGGAAACCGGACGTCCGGATACCTATCTGAACGGCGTGAAAGTGGAGAAAGAAATACGGGGGATGGAAGTGGCCAACCGCGTGAGTCCGATTGCTGCTTTAGGTTTTGTACGCCGTGCGATGGTCGCCAAGCAACAGGAAATGGGGAAGGCGAAAGGGATCGTGATGGATGGTCGCGATATCGGTACGGTTGTCTTTCCGGATGCGGAACTGAAGATTTATGTGACAGCCAGCCCGGAAGTGCGTGCCCAACGGCGTTTGGACGAACTGAAAGCCAAAGGCGAGGTTGCTTCTTTTGAGGAAGTCCTTGAAAATGTGAAGACGCGTGACCATATCGATATGACTCGTGTAGAGAGTCCGCTCCGTAAAGCTGATGATGCGCTGGAGCTGGATAACTCGCATTTGACGATTGCCGAGCAGAAGGCTTGGCTCTTGGAACAGTATGAAAAGGTCGTTACATCAGACTAGCCATGATAGAAGTCGAGATAGATAAGGGTTCCGGCTTTTGTTTCGGCGTGGTAACGGCTATCGAGAGTGCAGAACGCGAACTGAAAAATACGAATACGTTGTATTGCCTCGGAGATATCGTGCACAATAGCTTGGAAGTGGAACGGCTGGAAAAGTTGGGACTGCGGACGATCGGGCACGACGAGTTTACCCGTTTGAAGGGAGAAAAGGTGTTGCTTCGGGCGCATGGGGAACCGCCTTCGACCTACGAGATCGCCCGGCGGAACAACATCACGATCGTGGATGCGACCTGTCCGGTGGTGCTCCAGTTACAACGTAAGATTCATAAATGCTACGTGGCTACGCGCGATAGCCATACGCAGGTCGTGATCTATGGAAAGAAAGGGCATGCCGAAGTAAATGGTCTGGTCGGGCAAACGGAAGGGACGGCCATCGTTATCGAGAAGGTACAGGACCTTGGCTGGTTGGATTTTAGCCAGAATATCTGCCTCTTCTCGCAAACGACCAAGTCGCTTGACGGGTTTCGTGAAGTCGTGGCTGAGATCCGGCGGCGTATTGCAGATGGGGTACAATTCGAGTATTTCGATACGATCTGCCGCCAGGTGGCCAACCGTTTACCGAACATCAAGGCGTTTGCTTCCAAGCATGATTGGGTGTATTTCGTTGCCGGAAAGAAGAGTTCAAATGGCAAGATGCTGCTGGAGGAATGTCGGAAGGCAAACCCGAACACGGTCTTTATCTCGGAGGTAAAGGAGATTACCGAGCCGTTGCCTGAAGATGTGGGAAGTGTCGGGGTGTGCGGGGCCACATCCACTCCGAAGTGGCTGATGGAAGAGGTGGCTGTGCGTATTCGTGAATTGAATGCCAGCCGTTGACTTTTAGGGGTAAGATTTGATGAAGTTTTGGAAAATAGACAGGTTTTTGGCAAATAATTATTACTTTTGCCGCGAACATATAAAATATAAGACGCTATGTCTACAGTTAAGTGTATTGGCATTTTAACGTCCGGAGGTGATGCTCCCGGAATGAACGCTGCCATTCGCGCAGTGACACGTTCCGCTATTTATAACGGAATGTCCGTTAAGGGTATCTATCGTGGATACAAGGGTTTGATAACCGACGAAATTGAAGATTTCAAGACTCAGAATGTAAGTAATATTATTCAGCGTGGCGGTACTATCCTGAAGACGGCCCGTTGTGCGGAATTCAAGACGCCGGAAGGCCGTAAGCAGGCTTACGACAAACTGATGGAGCATGGTATCGATGCTTTGGTCGCCATCGGTGGTGACGGAACGCTGACGGGGGCTCGCATCTTTGCACAGGAGTTCAATTATCCGATTGTCGGCCTGCCTGGTACGATTGATAATGACCTGTATGGCACGGATATCACGATCGGCTACGACACGGCTTTGAATACGATCATGGAATGTGTCGATAAAATCCGTGACACGGCAACCTCCCATGACCGTCTGTTCTTTATCGAAGTGATGGGGCGTGATGCCGGATTTCTGGCTCTTAACGGAGCGATTGCATCGGGAGCTGAAGCGGCTATCATTCCGGAGATATCGATGGAGAAAGACCAACTGGCCGAGATGATCGAAACTGGTTTCCGTAAGTCCAAGAACAGCAGTATCGTCCTTGTTGCGGAAAGTGAGGTGACCGGTGGTGCGATGGGCGTGGCTGAACGTGTAAAGAAGGAATATCCGCAGTTTGACGTACGTGTTTCAATTTTGGGACACTTGCAGCGCGGTGGTTCACCGACTGCACAAGATCGTATCTTGGCAACCCGGATGGGAGTGGCTGCCGTCGACGCGTTGTTGGATGACCAGCGTAACGTGATGATGGGTATCCAGAATGATGAGATTGTTTACGTTCCTTTCTCCAAAGCGATCAAGAACGACAAACCGATCAATCGTGATTTGTTGAATACGCTTCGTATTTCTTCTATTTGATCTGTTATTGGCAAGTATATGAAAAGCCCCGCGGATATTTTTTATCCGCGGGGCTTTTTGCATATAGAGTTCAGCTCTTGTTTACTCGTTGCATTTGAAAGCATAGACATTGCCTCCGAAATCGGTTGCGAAGATCATGTTGCCGTTTGTTGACAGGGTGGAGAATAGCGGAGCTCCCGTTTTATGTTTCCATGTCGTTTGCCCGCTTTCCTTATCTATGCCATAGATGATGCCGTCGGATGCTCCGAAGTAAATCGTATCTCCGATGAGTAGGGGGCTCGTTTCGACCGTGGCAGCCGGATGGCGGGAATAGGGAGCCGTATAAACCAGAGCTGGAGATGTCCGGGCTTTCCATCTGACCTCGAATGTCTCACGGTCGAGTGCGACCAAGCCATCAGTCTGCGTCCCGAAAACAATCAGTTTATCCGTGACCAACGGGGTCGAATTGACTTGGACATTGAATGGTAACTCTTTACGGACAATGACTTCCCCCGAATGGCAGTCGATGATAAATAAAGATTGGCGCGAAGTAACATAAAGCAGATTACCGTCATATGTCGGTGTTGCGCCTCTATCCGTAATTCCGTCTTTATCGAGTTTCCAAAGCAACTCTCCCGTTTGTGCGTCGTTGCCGTAGAAGCCTCGCCAGTTGGCGCCTGAAATAACTACTCCGTTTGCCAGCAGAGGAGTCGATGTCGTGGCTTCTCCTTGCGGCCAGCCTTTGTTCAGCCAGACTGCGTCACCCGTTTTACCGTTGTATGCTCCGAATGCCTTTCCACTTCCGGCATAGACAATGCCATTGGCGGCTGTCAGCCCGTCCACAAGGACAGGAAGGCCGGCGACATCCATCTTTTTGTCCCATTTTAGTTTGCCAGTCTGTGAGTCGATGGCGTATAAATAACCTTCCGCATCTTGTGCGAAGACGGTTCCTTCGTCTACGGCAATCGTGTTTTTGATGGAGTTGCGAACCGGATATCTCCATTGTAATTCACCAGTCTTTGCATCCAGAGCGAAGATTGCACCTTCTCCCTTCAAATCTTCATCGAGAGAAGCGACGTACACTTTACCGCCGGCAACGACCGGAGAAGAGAAATACAGGTTGGCATTTACGTTACGGGTCCATGCCAGTCGGGGTGTTTTGCCGATCTCTTCCGGCTGGTATACGAATGAGGAACGGCTGATTGCTGTTTCCCCATTGTTGAACAATGCTTTGGCTGTAATGAAAATCCGTTTGCCTTTACAGTCTGCCGGGAGTTTGGCCATTCCGGACCAATTCCAGTCTGTATTTTGAGTAAGCTGTGTTTCCGGTAGGACAGTATTGCCGTCTACGACGCAACTGTAAGTGACACGTATGGCAGGAGCAACTGCATTGTAGGTGTTGACCGATACCGGAATCTTTTCGTCTGACGTCATTGTACATGCATCATTCGCGATAGAGGCGGTTTCGATGGACTTGTTTATATAGGTATAGCGGAGCATAGTCTGGACATCTCCTTTTTGATCCACGTCTACCACACGGAAGGCGGAAGTCGAGTGGTCGATTCCCCCTTTGTCGAGTGTTGCGGTCGAGATTGTCAGGACATCTCCTTGTTTCCGCACGAAATGATTATGCCAATGGCCGTACAGCCACGCTTTCAGGTTATGTTCGTTCAGGTTAATCTTCTCGTTATCGTCAATACCGAAAACAAACTCGTTCCCGGAAGTCAGCAGGTCATGGTTAAAGACGATGATCGGTTTTCCTGTCGGTACTTGCGCCAGGTCATTCTTTAACCAGCGGTATACATCTTCTTTTGTATAGCCGGGCTGATGATCTCCTCCTGCCATTGGTGTAACGACGTAGTGGACATTTCCGAAGTCGAAGGAATAATAAACCGGACCGTAAACATTTTCAAAAACCTCTTCTCCATATTTCCCTTTTACAAGGTCATGGTTACCGATACAGTAGAACATCGGGCAGTCCATGTTTGACGTGTTCATCAGATGGATATGGTTCTTCAATCCATTTTCATAGCAGATATCACCGGTATGGATGATAAATGAGATATTCTCGTTAGCCGCATAATCCCGGATGTTATTCGCCCAGTCTTCTTGGTTTTCCGTATTGAATATCTCGGTATCGGAAATATGGATGAACCTGTGACTGCCATTCGGCTTGATGCGTCCTTTCCAGGGTTGCAGGCCGAAATCGTATGTTTGCCCTGTGCCGTTGATCCGCCGGTAATATTGATTGTCTGTCCTATAGTCGGAAGGAGTGGTGATGAAGATAAATCGTTCTCGTTTGTGTCCGGGAAGTGTATATACTCCTTCGGCATTCGTTTTGACAACGTTCAACCCGTCGGAAACCCGGATGCCTTTTAAGACTTTCTCTCCTTTGTCGTAGATTCCGTTCCGGTTGGAGTCTACATATACGTGGCCTTGATAGGCAGCATGAGCCTCCGTGATTACCGCGCAACTTAGTAATAGCAGTATAAGTTTTTTCTTTTCCATTTATTTATTTCTTTGCAGACAGATTTTCCAAGAACAGGTCCATCATCCGTTTGGCTGCAACGAACGAACTGATCTCGTTATTCAATACCTGCTGCTCCGTGAAGTTCAACATTTTTTCTACCGCCGGATTGTGGTAGAACGTTTCGCGGAGTGTGTCGTTGATACTTTCGTACATCCAATATTTGGCTTGTTCGTTGCGCTTGTAGTTGAAGTAGCCGTTCTTTTGAGTGAATTCCATATATTCTCCGACCATATCCCAGATTTCTTTAATCCCCAAATTGTAATAACCGGAATAAGTCAATACTTTCGGGCTCCAACCGGATTCGGGGGCCGGAAACAGGTGCAAGGCGTTGCGGAATTGCGCCGCTGCCAGTTTTGCTTTTTCGAGGTTGTCACCATCCGCCTTATTGATGATGATCCCGTCCGCCATCTCCATGATCCCGCGCTTGATGCCTTGCAATTCGTCTCCAGTACCGGCAAGTTGGATCAACAGGAAGAAATCGACCATCGAGTGGACAGCCGTCTCGCTTTGTCCGACACCGACCGTTTCGACAAATACCGTATCGAATCCGGCAGCTTCGCAAAGAACGATCGTTTCACGTGTTTTACGGGCAACGCCACCTAAGGAACCTGCTGATGGCGAAGGACGGATGAAAGCGTTCTTTTCACGGGACAAGGCCTCCATACGAGTTTTGTCGCCGAGGATGCTGCCTTTCGAGCGTTCGCTGCTGGGGTCGATTGCCAGCACAGCCAGTTTACGTCCTTGCCCTATCAAGTGCATGCCGAACGCATCGATCGAGGTGCTCTTACCTGCTCCCGGTACTCCGGTGATGCCGATACGGACAGACTTTCCTGCATGCGGCAGGCATTTTTCGATAATTTCCTGTGCCATTTGCTGGTGTTCGTATTTGGAGCTTTCCACCAGTGTTACCGCCTGGCTGAGGATCGTAATGTTTCCTTTCAGGATACCTTCTACAAATTCGGCAGGCGTATATTCTTTGCGTTGAATCCTTTTTTTCAGATAAGGATTTACGGTCGGTACATCGGCTACTCCCTTGTTCACCTTTAATCCTTTGTACAGATCGTCGTTTTCGGGATGTTCCATAATTTAGTTGAAAGTTGAAAGGTGAAGGTTGAAAGGTGGAAGAGGAAGCTGTTTTAACTTTCACCTTTCAACTTTCACCTGGTTATTTATTGGCTGTCACCTTCACAAGCCGTACCGGACCGTTCGGGTCGTTGCATACGAAATTGATGAGGGCTTCCAGTTTTGTTTTTATCTCTTTCGGGCGTACTGTCACTTTGAAAGTGGCTGTCGTGCCCGGTTTTATTTCTCTTTTGCCACCGGAAACAGCTACGCGTTCGTCTTCGCAGGTCACACTATAGATGACAAGCGGTGATTTTCCTGAGTTGGTAATTTCGATCGTGCCGCTCACCCGACCGCCGACCAGTGGGATGAAACTGCTTTTGTCAGGTAGTTTGCCGAAGTCGAGCAAGGTACCCGATAGCTGGGCTACCGGAGCTTTCGCCTTCTCCGAGGCAGTCAGTTTGCTGAAGTCGTCTATGATATTGGCTGCAACATGTAGTTTGCCTTCTGTTCCTTTCTTCTGACCGATACTTTCGACCGTTACCGGAATTTCGGCTGTCATGCGGCCTTTCCGTTTTGCCTCTTTCGCATTCATGAGGATGGATATTTCGCCTGTTTCACCCGGAGCCAGTTTTGTAGGATTGGCTACGACGTTCAGATAATGAGGCGTCTTTCCTAAATGAATGTTCAGAGATGTCTTTCCTTCATTGATCAGGTTGATCTTTTCTCCCAATGTTTCTTCGGGGCGGATCGTGCTGTAAAGAATATTTTTTGTTTGCAGTTTCAAGTCGCCGATGCTATACGGATAAATCAGTATGGGTTGAGCTTCTTTAGGGGTTACGTTTCCTTTGATACCTAAGGAGAAACTGCCTTTTTTCCCGTTACTGTAGATCGCTATAGTTTTGTAAAAAGGGCCGGGACGTCCTTTCGGGTTGTAGGTTACTTTTACTTCTCCGGTCTTTCCCGGAGCGATGGGCTCTTTGGTCCATTCGGGCTGCGTACAGCCGCAGGATGCTGTGATCCTCGTGATGACAAGCGGACCGTTACCTGTGTTTTTGATCGTAAATATGTGACTTGCCAATCCATCGGATTCTCCAATCGTACCGAAGTTATAGATCAGCTCGTCTGCACTGATTCGGGCGTTATTTTGTGCCGATATACTGCTTATTGCAAACAGTATACCGGCAAGAATAAAGACCAGTTTGTTTCTGTTCAACATTCTTTATCGTTCAGTTTTCCTGTTATTATTCTACTTCTCCCCGGATCGTCAGGATAAAACTACCGGTTTTACCATTACTGTATACGGAAATAGTCTTGACAAAAGGACCGGGGCGGTCTTTCGGATTATAAGTGATTTTGATATCACCAGTTTTACCCGGAGCTATCGGTTCTTTTGTCCATTCCGGTGTCGTACAGCCACAAGAGGCGATCACACGTGTCAAGACCAACGGTGCTTCGCCTGTATTCTTTATTTTAAAAGTGTGCGACACATTGCCGTTCGCTTCCTTGATCGTTCCGAAATCGAAAGAGGTTTCATCTGCCGAGATTACAGCTTTGTTTTGAGCTGAAGCTATTCCTGTTGCCAGCAGGATTGCCATAAAAATAAAAATAATCTGTTTCATCTTCTCTTTTTATTTAGCTATTGTTTAAAATGCAAAGATAATGTTTACTACTGAATTAGTTTCTTTAAAAAATAAAATTCTGCTTCCATCGCGAGTCGGGGATACCGGATTTGTGTGCACTTGCCATCGCTGGGAGTCTCACTCAATCTACCTTGATGATGTTTCCTTCCGTATGCGATACGAATTCCGGTGCGTACAGGCATTGGATCGTACTGATTCCTCCTGCATATTCACCGGTACGTGACACGTATACGGCATATTCCAGTACAAAAGTCCCCTGGGGCAGGCGTTCGAAGAAGAAATTCTCCGAAACATCCGTCGGCGACTGGTAATACCAGACCCCGTCCCTATAGATAGAACCGGAAAGTTGGTCTGCCGGTTCAAAACATCCGGCTCGGAGGTCTTTCAGGAAGACGTAATCCATTTCGCGATCGGTGCGGACCACAAGGCGGACGACCACTTTGTCGCCGACACTGAGCGGTTCATCCGGGGTGACCGGACGAAGTTGCCGCTCAGTCCCGTTATTGGTTTCTACGAATAGCAGCTTTTCTACGTTCAGGACGCCTTTCTGTTTTTTTACCTCGTTGATGTTCTGGAAGTATTGCTCGTAGACAGTTCCCCATGCAGGCGCCGAGCCTTCTTTCCGGATAGAGATGGAGGTTCCTTCGGATGAGGTCGCTTTTTCATCCGATATGGTTACTTTCAGATAGCCGGTGGCCAATTCGCCGCTTGTCGTGCTATAGGTTTGCTTGCCCCATTGGGCGGTGCAAGTGTTGGCAGTGTCCAACCAGTTGCTGCCTGTCAGAAGCAAAGTATAAATAGCGTTGACCGTTGCCGGTACGGATTTCCAGTTCTGCGTCTGTTTCTGGTTGAGTAACCATTGTTTCATACGATCTGTTTCTTGTTTGTCGGGCGAAACTTCATTGAAGAAAGCCATCAGCAGGCAATGGGTGTCGATCGGAGAGGCAAAGGCGTTTGCTCTGCTCCGGTTGTTCGCCCAATACATACCTTTGTCCGGAGAGGTCGAAGCTGTTTTACGCAGCCAAGTGATAATCTTTCCGGCAATCTCTTTATTTCCATTCCTCCACATGAGCCACCCTATTTCTCCTTTGCCGTGGATGGATTGTTTGTCCCACTGCTTTTCCGCCAGGTTCGTATAGTAGCGGATTGCTTCACGGGCCGAACCCAACTCCGGAATGTCTCGGTAATTGCTGCGGACAAACAGATATTCGATTTCCAATGGAGAAATTTCGTTTTTCTGCCAGTTCTTGATCTTTTGTAATGCCTCATAATCGGACTGGATTTGTTTGTCAACGAATTTGAGTGCTTTCATCTGCATCTCTTTTTCCTGCTGGTTATATTCGACTGCATTCAACTCCGTCAGTTGGCTCATCCCTTTCAGAATATAGAGTGTGATCTCCTGGCTCGGATACATGCCTTTGAACCAACCCCAACCTCCATCCGGCGTTTGCAGGTCGAGAAGATGTCGGAGGGCGGTTTCCCGCTGTCCTGCTGCCCGGTTCATATCGAAAAGGAGGGACAAACGCTGTTTTTGTTCCGTTTCATTGTCTGCTTCCAATACCCAGGGTGTTTCCTGTAGAAGGATGTTTTTCAGTTCTGCATTTTTTTCCAGGTTAGAATAGAGCGTGGAGGCGTTTCCGCCCTGTGCTTTCCACTGGCTGATGACCTGCTGGATACGCGGGTGGGCGGTGGCGATGTTGCTCGCCAGAGTGTTACTGTAATAAGAGGCGAACCAGGAAATGACGTTGTCGTTTTCCGGTTGGGATAGGGTCGGCAATGCCTGTACGGCGTACCAGATAGGGTTGGCAGTCAACTCCAGTGTCGTGCGGAACGGACGGATATTTTTGTTGTCTTTCGGGCGGATTACTTCTTCGCTCTTGTCGAACAGGTAGAACGGGGTGCTTTCCGTTATCAATATCTCGTTCGACAGAACCGGGATCAGATGCTGTTCGCCGTCGCTTCCCTTGTCTGAGTCGGCAATGATACGGCAACCGATAACACCGTCCGAAGAGGCCGGAACCTTGAATGACCAGTTGACAGTCGTGGTGCTGTCAACCCCCAAGGTGAAAGGCTTCTGCGATTTGGTGAGGCAGATCACCGGCTGGCCGTTGCCCGGATCGAACAGTTCCAGGCTGGCGCGTCCGTCCATAGTGGCAGACGACTGGTTGCTGATTTGCGCCGTGATGGTCACTTCATCGCCCTGGCGCAGGAAGCGCGGAAGGTTAGGGGTTACCATCAACGGTTTGCTGGTGATGATTTCGCGGGACAGGTAGCCGTATTTCAGGTTTTCCGTCTGGGCCAGCAGTTGCAGTTTCCAAGTCGTGTTGCTTTCGGGCATCGTGAAGCTGAACGCTACATCGCCTGCCTCGTCGGTCACTAAGGCCGGATAGAAGAATGCGGTTTCGGCAAAGTTTTCACGAAGTTCGACCGGTTTGTTCGGGAAGAACGGTGTTCCATTTTCTTCCACTTCTTCTTCTGCTATGATATTAGCGACACCCTGGTACGCTTTTACTGCCGGTTCTTCTAGTGGCATACTGTCTTCGGTGATGTTGAGAACTTCGGTTATTGCCGGTGCTGTCCCTGATTTCATGACGGCTCCGGTTGCATAGCGTCGTTCGCTTTGTTCATATTGCCAACCGATTCTCAGTACGTCCTGCCAGTCGAGTCGGTCGTATTGGAACTGTGGGACGTTCAATCTTTTCCGATCTCCTGTTTCGTACCTGCTGCTGTTTGTGAATGCTGTCCCTTCAGAAAAACGAGGAGCATACAGATAAACATATCTTTTAGGAGAGAAAGACCAGCTGAAAGGCAATAACTTGTCCAATGAAGCATCGTACATGCCAGCCAAAACTTCAGCGGAGACGGTCAAGGAATCAGCATCCGTAATACGGAATTTCCAATTTTCCTTGCTTCCCGGCAGCAGGTGGTCACGGAATGTCTTTGCCTGGATATTCAATCTCCGATCCGGTTGCCGGCGTTGAACCGGAACTTGTTTCACATACATCTTGCCGTCTTTGACAAATGTGAAAGACACGGTGAAACCTTCCCCGTCCGTTTCTTTGAACGGGATGCGGAATGTCCGGTTTTCATCGCTCAACCGGATCAGTTTGCGTTCCGTGCATTTATTGTCTGCTGTATAAATTTCATATAATATATGTGTGTCTTTGTCGGATGTTCCGAAAATAAATGCGGCCTCTTCTCCCGGCGCACAGGTCGTGTGCTCATTAACCAGCCAGGTATGCATAAATACGGGTGGCCGTTTATCCTGGCGGTTGTACAAGATGAAATCCTGATTGGCGGAAACTTCTTTTCCGTTGGAGTCGGTCGATTTCACTTCCAGGCGATAGCGTCCGGCGGGAAGTTCGCGGAATACGGCAGGTGATATTTCGTATCCCGTTATGAAAGTTCCAACAGTCACCAGTTTATTGATTTTGTACCGGTCTGCACCGAACATATCCTTTTCTGGCTTTTCGTCCGACAGTGAATAAATCGTGTAACTTCCTTCCGCAGATGTTTTTTGCCTATTCACGGTATAGGCCGTTACCACAGCCTTGGCGGAATCATTTTCCATTTCCTCTCCGAGCATTTGGATATCCAACAGGATACCTGTATCGCCGACGGAGAAGGTATAGCTTGCCTCTTGTGTCTCTCCTTTGCTGTCGGTCAGGGTTGCCGTTACTTCGTAGCTCTGGAAGGCAGGGCGCATATCTGAAGTTTCCGGCCGTTCGGGTATGAAGGAGATCGTGAAGTTTCCTTTATTGTCAATTTTTGCCGTTCCGTTAGCCACCTGCTTGTATGTAAAATCGAACGGGTCCGGCATATAAAAACGTGCCCAGAACGGGCGACGGGTGATCGTCCAGTTTATTTCGCCTTCCTGCAAGTTTATACCGGAGAAAGTTTGTGCTTCACCTGTCAGTTTCACCGGATGGCCGAAAGACACCTCTTCCTTGAGCGGCAGGAAACTGACTTTGAAAGTCGGGCGTTTGTATTCTTCTACCCGGATATTCGTACGAGACCTTTCTGTGACAAGCGTGAAGTTCCCGCTCAAAGTCTGTGCCGGGATGGTGAACTCTCCGTTGAAGGAACCGAACCGGTCGGTCTTGAATTCTTTGCTGGCTACTTCTTTATAGTTGGCATCCCGCAGGGTGACGGTATAGGAGCGTCCAGCCACGACATGCGGGTTGTCCGTATCTTTCACATAAGCGATCCCTTTGAAGAATACGTTTTGCCCCGGCCGGTAGATGCCCCGGTCCGTAAAGAGTGACAAACCGACTGTCTCCTTTTCCTGTCCGGAGCGGGAAGTGCCGTAAGGATATATATTTGTGATGATGGAAGAGGAGTCTTCGCGAAGTACCGGACGTATGTGCTCGATCTTCTTTTTGGCCGGGAGAATGGCGATTCCCAACTGGTCAGTTTTGACTTCTCCCTGGCGTTGGATGGTTCCGTTCATCATATTGGTTTTGTAATAGATAACGGTTGCCCCTTCGATCGGTTTACCGCTTTCGAGGTCGGTGACAAGCACTTCCGGGTTGTTGGTCTGGCTGCGGGTGAGGGCTGCCAGGCGGCTGACGCTAAAACGGTTGGAGACTGTCAGCTGCTTGCCGGGAACCGTGATCACATATTCGTATAATCCCAACCTGTCCATCGGAATGGCCAGCGTGGAATCGGCTTCGGTGTATGAGTTGGCGAGATTCATCTTGAATGTGACCTCTTTTACCAGTTCTCCCCGCATGCTTTTACTGTTCTTGCCGTAATTCCGCCAGGCATCTTCCGGCTGGCGAAGGCTTTTGTAGATGCGCACAACTAACCGGGGTGTGTTGACATACTTGATTTGCAATGTAAGGTCCTTGCCCGGATACACATTGTTGTCGGATTGGATATTCAGGACCGGCGTTTCCATTTCGTTTAACTGGTTCTTGAAAACGTTTATGCGGTCGTATTTGGGATATTGCGCGATACTTTCTTTGCAGAGCGAATAAATGAGCGCCTGGACGGAGTCTTGGTGAGCCTTGTTGCCTTGATAACGTTCCCGTTGGAGAAGATTCATCTCGGCAATGCGTATTTCGGCGGCAAACGGCTCTTTGCCGTATACATTATACAAACTGTCCAACGTGTTTCTGTAGTCGTTGGTGTTTGTAGACTGGCTGTCGTATTTATATTGCCAGTAGTCCAGTTCGTCCAGCAATAAGGCTTTTTTCTCCGGTTGTGTACGGCGGAAGTCGATCACATCTTCATACCATTTATCCGACGGCTGTATGTCGATCGCCCGAAAAGCCAGGAAATCATATAGAGTAGGGCGAAGTTGAGGCGCGTCTTTCCCTTTTTTCAGGATCAGGTTATATTGGCTGATCGGTGTTTGTTGCAGCAACCGAGCCGGTTGGAGAGAGAGCGTCAGTTCCTGTTTGATCTTTTCTCTGAACAGATTGGAGGTCCATTCCTGGATATCATCGGGAACATAGCCTGCCAGTTCGGTCCGCTGGTTGACGTTCCAACGGTTTTGCATATAATAGTTGTTATACATCTCCGCGATCATGGAGTGGAGTATGGCTACAGATGCGGAGTCGGGACATGTACCGGCATAAGTTTCCACCTCTTTGATCAGTTCGGGGAATGTATTGACGTCTTTTTCCAGCTGATTTTTCATCCGGCTGATAAGCGCCTGGATCAATGCCGGAGTGTTTTTCGTTTGGATGGCTTCTATGATAGCCTTTTCGTTGGTGGATACCTGATTTGCTTTCACGTAGAAGATCGTGGATACTATTCCGCATACGATCAGGGCTAAAACAATAATTGCTCTTATCTTCATATCTTTCAGATTTATGATTTCGGATTTATGAAGTATGACTGATAAATCATAAATTATAAATCCGAACCCGTTTCTTATATAGATACAAAGAAAGAGCAAAAAGTTGTAAAATTACCGTTAATTAGGAGTAATTTTATTTTTTACGGACGTAGGTCAGGAATGTGTAAGGATACGGATTTTTCTCGTCAGCGGGAAATTCCTGTCGTTCCACCTCTTCCCACAGATCCCAGTTGACAACCGGGAAAAATGCGTCTGCATCCGGAAACTCCCCGTGAATACGGGTCAGATACATCTTGTCGGCAATCCCTAATCCTTGTCTGTAAACCAGAGAACCTCCGATGATGAAGATGTTTTCTTCCTTTTCGCAGATATCCAGTGCGTCATGCATGGATTCGCAGGCAAAGCAATTGATGAAACCTGCTTCAGGCATCGTCGTCAGCACGACATTTTTACGGTTGGGCAATCCGCCTTTTGGCAAAGATTCGAAAGTTTTACGCCCCATTATTACGGCGTGTCCTGTTGTCAGGTCTTTAAAACGCTTCATGTCTGCCGGCATGTGCCAGAGCAGACCCAGATTCTTCCCGATCGCATTGTTGTCGGAAATCGCTGCTACAATTGAAATAGTACTCATTGCCATTTATGATTTATGATTTATAATTTATGATTTATGATTTCAAGTTTATGGTTTATGAGGTCTGACTATATGCAGTTCATGAATCATAAATCTGAAATCATAAATCTCTTATACGGCCACTTCTCCCTTGATATGAGGATGAGGGTCGTATCCCGTTAGGTTGAAATCCTCGTACTGGAAACCGAATATGTCTTTTACATCCGGGTTGATTTCCATCCGGGGAAGAGGCCGTGGATCGCGTGTCAGTTGCAACTTTACCTGTTCAAGATGGTTCGTGTAAATATGTGCGTCACCAAGCGTATGGACAAAATCTCCAGCTTTCAGTCCGGTTACCTGTGCCATCATCTGTAATAACAGGGCATACGAGGCAATATTGAAAGGTACGCCTAAGAAAATATCGGCACTGCGCTGGTACATTTGCAGGCTCAGGCGGCCGTTTGCCACATAAAACTGGAAAAAAGCGTGGCAGGGAGGCAGATTCATATTGTCCAGGTCTGCTACATTCCAGGCGCTGACGATGATACGGCGTGAATCCGGATTATGCTTGATTGTCTCTACCGCTTCACTGATCTGATCGATATTGCCGCCTTTATAGTCCGGCCATGAGCGCCATTGGAAGCCGTAGATATGTCCTAAGTTTCCATCCGGATCTGCCCACTCGTTCCAAATCCTCACTCCATGTTCCTGCAGGTATTTTGCATTTGTATCGCCCTGAAGAAACCAAAGTAATTCGTATATAATGGATTTCAAATGCAGTTTCTTTGTTGTGAGCAGAGGAAAACCGTCTTCAAGGTTGAAGCGCATCTGATGTCCGAATACACTGTATGTACCGGTTCCTGTCCGATCTTCTTTCTTGACTCCTTCGCGGAGGACACGATCGAGTAATTCTAAATACTGTTTCATTTTTCTCTATTATGACAGACAAATGTACGAAAGTGATTTGTATTAAGCAACATTATTCTACAGCATCGTTTGTTTTTGATAATAATAGCGTATATTTGTTGCCTATCTAACAAACATTAATTTATTAGTATCGAAAATGAAGAGACTATGTATGGCTGTCATGGCAATGTGTGTTTTGTTGTCATGCACTGAGAAAAAAGAGGAAGCCACTCTTTCTGGACTGATGAAATCTAATTTCGTATCAGAAGTACAGGGAAAACCGACTGCATTATATGTGTTGAAGAACCAGAATGGTGCAGAGGCCTGTGTGACAAACTGGGGCGGGCGCCTGGTATCGGTTATGGTTCCTGACAAGAATGGCAAAATGACGGATGTCGTCCTGGGATACGATAATATCCAACAGTATGTGGACAATCCAAACAATAACTACGGCGGGTTGATCGGTCGTTATGGAAACCGTATTGCAAATGGCAAGTTTACGCTGGATGGTGTTGAGTACCAGCTTCCGCAGAATAACAACGGACATTGCCTGCATGGTGGTCCGGAAGGTTACCATACGGTTGTTTGGGATGCCAAACAGGTAAATGACCAAAGTGTGGAATTGACGTATCTCTCCAAAGATGGTGAAGCCGGTTTCCCCGGAAATCTGAACCTGAAAGTCACATACACATTGACGAATGACAATGCCGTCGATATCAAATACGAAGCTACAACGGACAAACCGACTGTCGTGAACCTGACGAACCATAGCTATTTCAACCTTTCCGGTGTTCCGGGTTCTCAGATCTTGGATCATTCTATTATGATTGCTGCAGATACTTATGTTCCGGTTGATGAAACATTGATCCCGACCGGCACGCTTGATCCGGTAGAAGGAACTCCGATGGATTTGCGTACGTCTGTTGCCGTAGGCGCACATATCGATGATCCGTTCGATCAGTTGGTAAGAGGCAAAGGCTATGATCATAACTGGGTGTTGAATAATAATTGCGACATCAATGTGTTGGCTGCAAAGGCTGTTTCTGCAAAGAGCGGTATCGGCCTTGAAGTGTACACAAACGAGCCGGGTATCCAGTTCTATGCCGGAAACGCAATGACGAAGGATGGAGATAAAGGAAAGTTAGGTGTGATTTATCCGCATCGCGGTGCTTTGTGTCTCGAAACACAACATTATCCCGATTCTCCCAACCAGCCGAGCTTCCCAAGTGTGGTGCTGCGTCCGGGCGAAAAGTATTTCAGCGAGTGTATATATAAATTCACGGTTGAAAAGTAGGATACGTATTATTTTTAGGGAAACTTTCCGGTAATCGGAATGCTTGGAGGGGCGGCAGTAAAAGGCCGCCCTTTTTTTGTTTCCAAAAATCTTTGATTTATATCTGTTAATGTTTCTTCGTAAATAATATGGTTTGCCTTTTTTCACTATCTTTGCGATTGACATAGGATTGTCGAAGCTTTGACTTTTCGGCTGTTCTGTCGATGGATAACGTTAAGCGTTTAAGATATTATCTTTGGAACTGAAAATCGCCAACTTTCCAGTCGGACAAAGATAATAGACAACTGGACGCTCACGCTTGTTATATATACTTGTGTATATAGAATAAAGCGTGGGCTGTTGTTTATTATTTGTCCGATGGGTGTTTGGCGATACCTCAGTTTCAAAATAGTAGATTAACAGTTCCCACGCTTTTTAATTAATATAGATGCCAAACATAGGGGAGCAGGGCGGCACCATAATTTGAGTATGAGCTCAGAAGAATCGGAAAGAATTGCAATCTGTTGCGTATTATTGGATATTGTGGAAGCTATGGGCACAAGTGCCGACATAAAGGGCTGCCGACATTATCAATCGTTGAGAGATAAAACGGATATTACCGATTCTGACTTTGAAGGGGCACGCTCCGTTTCGGTATTGTCCAGTTTGGTTACTTTGAAGGGGATGCATTATAATAAAAAGATGTTGCTTGCATTGACTGTATGTGATCTTTATTCCGGACACACCCCTGTTTCTCTTAATTTAAGGATTGCATTCGAAACATTGATGAATGCAATCGAATGGCCGATATCGTTTTCCGAGATATTGACGATCAGCCGGACGGAATAACTCTATTCATGTTTGGATGATACATATAGTCTTTTCTTGTCGGATAAGTATCTTAATTACAATTAGTCAGTATGAAAAGACTCTGTGCGTCCGGGTGTAGCCGTCCCGAACATCCGGATGTAGAGAGTGGCTACATCCGGGTGTAGAAAGCCGGAAGATGGGGGTGTTTCTGAACATTTCTGCTTGCTTTCCGCTCTTTTCCTGCTTGTTTTCTGCAAAAAAGTATCTTATGTTGACGAAATAACCTTCTTACAAATGTATATTGACATGTTTCCTTCCGTGTTTGAAACAATACCGGCTATCTGTTTCAATGTCAGGGAGAGTGATACAAGTGTGACATAGGAGTGATACATGGATCAGGCATGTATCACTCTTGCTCTTATTGTTTATCAATGCTTACGAAGCAAAATGTGATAGAGTGATAGAGAATCTTGGAAAAACGATAAAAAGGAATCGGCCGTTTTTAGTCGTATTCAACATATTGCGGTCAGAATCAACAGCAATCATATAATGGGGATGGGGAAATGTCCGGATACAAAAAAAGGCTGATGAATCTGATTCACCAGCCTTTTTGTATATCCAATATAATAGTTAAAACATCCCTTTTTCCAAATCAGCAGCTTTTACGCGGAAGATGTATCCGTTGCGCGAGAAGACTAATTCACCGTCTTCTTTCTTTTTCTGGTTTACTAATCGCTGGAATGCGATATTGGCACCTTTAACTATATTCTCTTCAAATTCTCTAACTTCTTGTTCACTCATGATGCTCAAGTTTTGTATAAATATCCGAATTATATATCTCTTTTTTATCACTCCTGAAACCTTTGGCGATTACTTCCATCGGTGACATGGAGTTGTCTGCAATCATCCAATAATCACAAATGGGGATATATAGTTCAAAGAGATTGTGAATACCTGCCTCGTAACGACGGCGGATAGTACTCTCCGGAATGTTATGTCCTCCGGCGGCCACTCTCATTTTTACTCGCTCCACTGCCAGATCCGGTGTGTTCAGCCAGAAATATAACAATGTCACATAATACCCTTCCCTTTGTGCTTCCCGAATCAGGTTTGCGCCTGAACGGGTGGCCAGTGTAGTTTCCATAGCAAACGTTTCGCCTGAAGCGATTAGTTCTTTAATGCGTTTATACATAATACGACTGGCTTCAACGGCTACCGCGATACTATCAGAATTAAAAGGGGAAAGCCCCTTGGCAATCTCGTCGGAATTTACGAACTCTTTACACTTCAACATCTCTGGAAGAATTGTGAAGGAAGCTGTCGTTTTTCCTGCTCCGTTGCATCCCGATATTATGTATAGATATGGCACTACTTACTGTCTTTTGTTGGGGCAAATATAGATAATAGTTTAATATGTTGGTTAATTTTATTCTCAAAAATAGTAAAAATGTGCAGAAAATGTACGGATAACCCCTCAGTTCGTTGTAAAAACAGGCGGTTTGGTGTAATTTAATGGCTTTGTCAAATGTCTGCAGCATACCTTTATACCCATAAAAGGTCGCTCATTATACCGTCTGAGATGAAAATGCCTTTTTTCGAGAGGGTTAAAGTGTCGTTTTCACGGATAAGCAACCCTTGACGCAAATAGGTAGCTGCCTGCTGTTCGAGATAGGTTTGCTTTTCTTCTCCGAACCGCTCCCGGATATCAGCTGTCCGGATTCCCCACATTGTGCGTAGTCCGGTGATGATGAAGTCGTTGTATTTTGTGTTGATGTCCAATTCTTCTATCTCTATATCGGGAATGCCTGCCTTGATCCCTTGTAAGTAGCGGGGAAGGGAAGATATGTTCCATTGCCGGCTTTCTCCATTATAGGAATGGGCGGAAGGTCCGATGCCTATATATTTCGTGCCGGTCCAATAGGAACTGTTGTGCCGGGAAAAATAACCGGGACGGCCAAAATTGGAAATCTCGTAATGGAGATATCCGGCTTCGGTCAGCCGATTGATTAAGGTGGAGAAAAGGGTGACGCTCAAGTCTTCTTCTATAGGAGTCACTTTCCCGGCTTCCATCAATTTATATAGGGCTGTCCCTTCTTCATATATTAAGTGGTAGGCTGATATATGGGGAATTTCCAGACGGATCGCGTCATCCAGATTCTCTTGCCACTCTTCCAAGGTCTGTCCGGGCAACCCGTATATCAAGTCGATGCTTATGTTTTGGATGCCGTTTTCTTTGCAAAGCCCGACTGCGCGCAAAGCCTGTTCGCGGTCATGGCGCCGGTTCAGGAAACGGAGGTCTTTTTCTTTGAAACTTTGTACTCCCATACTGATCCGGTTGAAGGGCAGGTTGCGGAGAGAAGCGACGTATTCCGGTGTCATATCGTCAGGATTGGCTTCCAGCGTAATTTCTGTGCATGAGCTTGTGCCGAACAAGCGGTCCGCAGCCTCGAATATCCGTTCGAAGTCGGCCTGTTGAAGTTGGGAGGGCGTACCGCCTCCGAAATAAATGGTGTCAAGAGGTTCCCCTCCTATATATTCCTGACGTAATTCCATCTCCCGGATAGCTGCATCGATATACGGCTCTTTGAACTTCATATCCGTATTGGAAAAGAAGTCGCAATACAGGCATCGTTTGGCGCAAAAGGGAATATGGATATATAAACCTGCCACTTAGTTCTGCTTTTTAACGATACAAAGATAGCAACTTTTATCTCTATCTGTCTTTCTTTCCGCTCTTTATCTTTGAACTGTTAAACAACATAGTTCTCAAACACTGGATTTGAAATTGTTTTTCTCCTTTACAATCTCTAATTTGCGGTCCCGTGAATGAAAAGGGTTTTCGGGGCAATCTTTATTGTTAAACACAAATTAATACCTTGATATCATGAAAGTATACCAAACAAACGAAATTAAGAACATCTCTATCTTGGGAAGTTCGGGCTCTGGGAAAACCACTCTCGCTGAAGCGATGCTTTACGAGGGTGGAGTTATAAAACGTCGCGGAAGTGTGGAGTCTGGAAACACTGTGAGCGATTATTTCCCGGTTGAGAAGGAGTATGGTTACTCGGTATTCTCGACCGTTTTCAGTGTAGAATGGCAGGACAGAAAGTTGAATTTCATTGATTGTCCGGGTTCAGACGATTTTATCGGCGGTGCAGTTTCCGCTCTGAACGTGACAGACACGGCACTGATGGTACTGAATGCCCAGTACGGCGTGGAAGTCGGTACAATCAACCAGTTCCGGTATACAGAACAATTTCATAAGCCGGTTATCTTTGTTGTGAACCAACTGGATAACGATAAAGCTGATTATGATGGGACAATCGCCCAGCTGCGTGAACAATGGGGAGGTAAGGTTGTTCCTATTCAGTATCCGGTTTCTACGGGTTCGTCTTTCAATGCGGTTGTCGATGTGTTGAAAATGAAGATGTATCGTTGGAAACCTGAAGGTGGTGTTCCCGAAGTGTTGGAAATTCCGGCGGAAGAAATGGATAAGGCGATGGAACTTCACAAGGCATTGGTCGAATCGGCTGCCGAACATGACGATATGTTGATGGAAAAATTCTTTGAAGAAGGTACATTGAGTGAAGACGATATGCGTGCCGGTATTCGCGCCGGTCTCGTTATCCGGGGGATGTTCCCGGTATTCTGCGTATGCGCGGGCCGTGACATGTGCGTTCGTCGTACGCTTGAATTCTTAGGTAATGTCGTTCCTTGTACGGATAAGATGCCTCGCCCGGTTACGACAGAGGGTGTGGAAGTGACTCCCGACTCCAACGGACCGACCAGTTTGTTCTTCTTCAAGACGACTGTAGAGCCGCATATCGGTCAGGTTTCTTATTTTAAGGTGATATCAGGTAAGGTAAAAGAAGGTGACGATTTGTTGAATGCCGATCGTGGTTCGAAGGAGCGTATCGCGCAGTTGTTCTCTGTTGCCGGACAAACCCGTAACGCCGTGACCGAAATGGTTGCTGGAGATATCGGTGCTACCGTTAAGCTGAAGGATGTTCGTCGTGGTAACACATTGAATGGTAAGGGATGCGATTATCGTTTCGACTTTATCAAATATCCGGACCCGAAATATCGTCGTGCCGTGAAGCCGGTTAATGAAGCAGATGCTGAAAAGATGATGGAAATCTTGATGCGTATGCGTGAAGAGGATCCGACGTGGATAATCGAACAGTCCAAGGAATTGAAGCAGACGATCGTTTCCGGCCAGGGAGAATTCCATCTTCGTACGTTGAAATGGAGAATCGAGAACAATGATAAATTGCCGATCGAATTCTACGAACCGAAGATCCCGTATCGTGAAACGATCACGAAAGCAGCCCGTGCGGACTACCGCCATAAAAAACAGTCAGGTGGTGCGGGGCAGTTCGGTGAAGTTCATCTGATCGTCGAACCGTACTACGAAGGTATGCCGGCACCGGATACATATCGTTTTGGCGGACAAGAGTATAAAATCAGCGTACGTGATACGCAGACTATAGATTTGGACTGGGGTGGAAAGCTGGTGTTTGTTAACAGTATCGTTGGTGGAGCCATCGATGCCCGTTTCCTGCCGGCTATCTTGAAAGGTATTATGGCTCGTATGGAGCAGGGACCGTTGACCGGGTCGTATGCCCGTGACGTGCGCATCATCGTCTATGATGGAAAGATGCACCCGGTAGACAGTAATGAAATTTCTTTCATGCTGGCAGGCCGTAATGCTTTCAGTACCGCTTTTAAAGAAGCCGGTCCTAAGATTCTGGAACCTGTTTATGATGTAGAAGTATCGGTTCCGGCTGATTATCTGGGCGACGTGATGAGTGACCTGCAGGGACGTCGCGCCATCATTATGGGTATGAATAGTGAAAAAGGCTACGAAAAGCTATTGGCAAAAGTGCCTTTGAAAGAGATGTCTTCGTACTCGACATCTTTGAGTTCCATCACAGGTGGACGTGCTTCATTTACCATGAAGTTCTCCAGCTATGAATTGGTTCCGTCGGATGTCCAGGACAAGCTGTTAAAAGCTTACGAGGCAACTCAGGCAGAAGATTGATTTGGATTTTCTATAAATTGTATGAAGGCTGCCCCTGTGAAGGAGTGGCCTTCATTGTTTTTTCATATGGCTGTTGCAATGCCGTAATATGAAGTACGTTTTTTTGTATCGTGTTAATAGAAACAACATGAAACTGAGAAAGTATTATCCAACCATTGTCCTGTCGGACATTCACCTGGGTTCTGAACATTCCCGAACCGAAGAAGTGACGAATTTCCTTAAACATGTTAACTGTGGCCGTCTGATACTGAACGGCGATATCATCGATGGTTGGCAACTCCGGAAATCAGGTCGCCGCTGGAAACAACAACATACCGATTTCTTTAAAGTCCTGATGAAGATGATGGAAAAGCAGGGAACGGAGATTATCTATGTCCGTGGGAATCACGACGATTTTCTGGACAACCTGGTTCCGTTTACCTTTTCCAACCTCTCTATCGTGAAAGATTATATTCTGAATACGCACGGGAAGCGCTATCTGGTGACACATGGGGATATCTTCGATACGGTTACGACGAATATGCGCTGGTTGGCGATGTTGGGAGATATGGGCTATACTTTCCTGTTGTGGCTGAACCGTATATACAACCAGCGTAGAGAGAAAGCTGGAAAGCCTTACTTTTCACTTTCCCAGCATGTCAAACATAAGGTGAAAAGTGCTGTTTCTTATATCTCCGATTTCGAAAAGGAGCTGGTTAAGCTGGCGGAAGCGAAGAAACTGGACGGTATTATCTGCGGGCATATTCATCAGGCAGCTAATGTTTGGTACGGGAATATTCATTATCTGAATTCCGGTGATTGGGTGGAAAGCCTTACGGCTCTTGTCGAAAATGAACAAGGTGAATGGAATATTGTTTCTTATAATAGGGAGGGATACACGGCGGATGAAATGCTACCTTCCTGTTTACACTATGCCGAAGTGATATGAAAATATTGTTTATCATACAGGGTGAAGGCCGGGGACATCTGACTCAGGCACTTTCTCTCCGTCAGAAGCTGACGGACGAAGGCCATCAGGTGGTTGGTGTCCTGGTTGGCAAAAGTCCTGCCCGCCGTCTTCCAGATTTCTTTAGCAAGAAGATCGAAGCGCCTGTCTATCCGTTTGAAAGTCCCAACTTCCTGCCTTCCGCCCAAAATAAACAGGTCAACCTGGTCAAAAGCGTAGCTTATAATGTTTTCCGGTTGCACAAATATATGTCGAGTATCCGGTATATCAACCGGATGATAAAGGAGACAGGAGCAGATGTGGTCATAAACTTTTATGAGCTGTTGACCGGACTTACTTACCTGTTTTGCCGGCCGAAAGCTGTCATGGTCTGCATTGCGCACCAGTACTTATTCCTGCATCCGGACTTTACTTTTCCGAAAGAAAATCGTCTGTCGCTTGCTTCCTTGAAGTTCTTTACCCGCATTACGGCTATCGGAGCTGCTAAGAAGTTGGCGTTATCTTTCCGTAAGATGCGGGAGGTTCCGGCCGACGGGATCGTGGTGGTTCCTCCTCTTTTGCGTAAGGAGGTTTTAGAAATGACACCGACAAAAGGGGATTATCTGCATGGCTATTTATTGAATAGTGGATTTGGTGAAGAGATATGTTCCTGGCATAAGGTACATCCGAGTGTCGAACTGCATATCTTTTGGGATAAAAAAGAGGTGCTTCCTGAAGTTAAAGTTGATTCCCGTCTTTCTTTCCATCAATTGAATGATACACTGTTTGTCCGTTATATGGCAGGAGCGAGGGCGTATGCCACGACTGCTGGGTTCGAGTCTGTTTGTGAAGCGATGTATTTGGGTAAGCCTGTTCTGATGGTTCCGACACATATTGAACAAGCTTGTAATGCTTTTGATGCCGTTCATGCCGGGGCCGGCGTTATTGCGGATCGGTTCGATCTGGATGCTTTGTTGCAACTGTCGCAAACGCATCAGCCGGATCTTGCTTTTTCTCATTGGGTGAAGCAGGC
Organism: Parabacteroides sp. MSK.9.14; assembly: GCF_019041495.1. NCBI lineage: Bacteria > Pseudomonadati > Bacteroidota > Bacteroidia > Bacteroidales > Tannerellaceae > Parabacteroides > Parabacteroides sp. MSK.9.14. The sequence goes on along the minus strand of NZ_JAHPXO010000005.1, from coordinate 86,771 downwards.
GGATTGGTTAATCCTGCGTGAGTTCCGCCCGGACTTATTGATGGAGGAAACACCTGCTTCCCTATGGCATCGCTTGTCTACTCGTTGGATATACCGGTTTGGAAAATTGTTATCGATTTGATGGCGGTTTATTGATTCATGATTTGACAGATTTGAAACATGAAAAAAGATCTATCGGTGGGCAAACAGACAAGGCTGCGCATTGTCTGTTAATTCACCGATAGATCATCATTTTAAGGTTCAAATATTCTTATATACTATTTCAACGCCTGCTCGATATCCGCAATGATGTCATTTGCATTTTCGATGCCGACAGACAGGCGGATCAGGTCGGGAGCTACGCCTGCTTCGATCAGCTGTTCGTCCGTCAACTGGCGGTGCGTATGGCTGGCGGGGTGGAGGACGCAGGTACGGGCGTCCGCTACGTGGGTCACGATGCAGATCATCTTCAGGTTATCCATAAAGCGGATCGCATCTTCGCGGGAACCTTTCAGGCCGAAAGCGATCACGCCACAAGTCCCGTTCGGCATGTATTTTTGTGCCAGATCGTAATATTTGTTGCTCTTTAATCCGGGGAAGTTCACCCAAGCGACCTGCTCGTTTGCTTCGAGCCATTCGGCAACCTGCTGGGCGTTCTTGCAATGTTGAGGCATACGCAGGTGCAAGGTTTCGAGTCCTAAATTCAAGAGGAAGGCGTTCATCGGAGCCTGGATGGAACCTAAGTCACGCATCAACTGTGCCGTTGCCTTTGTCATATAAGCCATCTTGCCGAAAGCTTTTGTGTAGGTCAGGCCGTGATAGGATTCGTCCGGGGTTGTCAGGCCGGGGAATTTGTCGGCATGTGCATCCCAGTCGAAATTGCCGCTGTCCACAACCGCACCGCCTACGCTTGTCGCATGGCCGTCCATATACTTGGTTGTAGAATGCGTCACGATATCGGCTCCCCATTCGAACGGGCGGCAGTTGATCGGCGTAGCGAATGTGTTATCCACGATCAGAGGCACACCATGACTGTGGGCGATACGGGCAAACTTTTCGATATCGAGCACACTCATGCCCGGATTGGACAAGGTTTCGCCAAACAAAGCCTTTGTGTTCGGACGGAAAGCAGCCGATATTTCTTCTTCCGAAGCATCAGGGTCGACGAATGTCACTTCGATGCCCAATTTCTTCATTGTCACGCCGAACAGGTTGAACGTTCCACCGTAGATCGTGGACGAGCAGACCATATGATCGCCGGCCTGGCAGATGTTGAATACGGCATAGAAATTGGCTGCCTGTCCGGAAGATGTCAGCATGGCGCCTACGCCACCTTCCAAAACGGCGATCTTGGCTGCGACAGCATCGTTTGTCGGGTTTTGCAGGCGGGTATAGAAATATCCGCTCTCTTCCAGGTCGAACAGTTTGGCCATCTGTTCGCTGGTGTCATACTTGAATGTCGTGCTCTGATAGATGGGCAGGACGCGCGGTTCTCCCTTTTTCGGTTGCCAGCCTCCCTGCACGCAGAGGGTTTCCAGCTTTAATGAATTGTTCATTATGATAATGTTTTACTATGTATTTGTTATTATCCGGCAAAAATAAGGAATAGTTTGTTTGTATCACAATATCTTCTTCTGTAAAATACGGAACCAAATGAATGCGACGATCCCTTTCAGCATACTGGAAATGCTGATTGCCCACCAGACACCGGTGATGCCCAGTCCCATTGCTGTCAACCCGATCGCCATCGGGATACGAAGGCTGTTGAACGTGATGCTGATGATGGCGGGTGGGAGCGTGCGGCCCGTACCGTAAAATAATCCCTGCATTGTTATTTCCAGCATCATGAACAACATAGAGTAGCCGTCGATGCGAAGGAAAACGCCTCCTGCCTCATAAGCGGCCTTTTCGGGTATGATCAGTGAGAATACTTCGCTGCCGAAGAACACGAAAAGCAACGTACAGAAGATTCCGAACAGGGCAGTCATTTTCAGTGTCGTATGGTAAGCACCCAGGACACGTTCTTTTTTCCGGGCGGCAAAGTTTTGCGCCACGAACGTGCTTAGAGCCGTGCTGAATCCTTGCGAGGTATTCCAGGCGATCGCTTCGATCTGTCCGCCGGCTGTCATCGTCATCAGTCCGATGTGTCCGCCATAGGTGGAGGCCGTGCGTGCCATCATCAGGTTGATAACGGCAAACAGACTGTTTAGCAGTGCTACGGGAAGCCCCAACTGAAAGATTCGTCTGCTGTAGCGGCTTTTCAACCGGATGAAGAACGGGAATCCTCCGAATAGCCGGTTTTTCTTTTTCAGGTAATAGATAAAGATGGCCAGTACGGTCGCTTCCGACAACCAAGTCGCACAAGCCGCTCCGTTTGTTCCCATTCCAAACCCGAATATAAACAACGGATCGAGTACCATATTCATGATCAATCCGCTACCGCTGACGTAGAACGGGATTTTACTTAGTCCAGCCGCATTATAAATTCCGGTACAGGCGGCTGCCAAGAAAATGAACGGAAACCCGGTTGCCACGATCTTGAGATAAGATACTGCTGTGCCGGAAATTTCTGTGTCGAGCTTGAAGAAACTGATGATCGGATTTGCCAGGACGAACAACAGGAATCCCCAACAGACGGAAATCATGAGGGCGATCGTCAGGTTGTGGGAGGCAAAGGCGCGGGCATCATCTTCCTCACGGGCTCCGATGCTTTGTGCCACGCTGACTTCCGAACCCACTTTATTCAGATAGGAGATCGAAGTCGTCATCCACGTCAGGATACCGACAGCTCCGATAGCGGCTACCGCTTCGCTACCCAGACGCCCTACCCAGGCCATATCGGTGATACTGTAGGCCATTTGTATAAACGAGGTTCCCATGATGGGAAGCGCCAGGTTGAACAGTTGCTTTTTAATAGGCCCTTCTGTCAGATTTTTTGTTCCTTGCATGTTTGTTTATTTAATTCGGGGACAAAGATACGATGTTTTCCGCTGAAAAGATGTCGGCATGCAGCATGCCGGGGAGCTTTTGCCTGAAAACAGCCTCTACATGCCTCATGCCGGGATGTTTTTGTTGGAAAACAGCCTCGCATGTCTCATGCCAGCTTCTCTATAAACAAAAACAGCCTGTCGCGAGTGGCGGCAGGCTGTACGGATAAAAATTAGTATCAGAAATTGATGTTTACCCCGATCATCGCGCTGAAACTCTGCATCGGATAGCCGTAATAGAGTTCGTATTTCTGGAACAGGACGTTGTTCAGTTTCAGATACAGCCCGAAGGTGTCGTTTAGGGTGTAAGTTCCGGTCAGGTTGAGTTCGTTGATGTTTTTCATCTTTTCACCTTCCGATCTTCCTAAGAACGTCTTGCGGCCGGTTGCTAAATAATAATCCAAAGAAGCAGTTACTTGGCTGATCGGACGGACGGTGATGCCGGCTGTCAATTCCATTTCGGGTTTGCCGTAAGCATCTTCGATATCGTCGACGTTCCAACTATTGTAGACACCTTTCAGGTTGATGTCGAATAATTGCTGATAGCTATATTTCAGATTGACACCGCCGAACGCATGTTTTGCATTTGCTTGCAAAGCTCTACTGGTATTAGCAAAAATATCGCCTTGCGCACTTGGAGCAAGGAGCGTCGGAGCAAAGAAAACTTCATCACTCGTGATCTTATATCCCCCGAATACATCGAACCAGAAACCGGGAGCGATACCGCTTCTGATACCGACCGTCCCATCCAGATAGTTACGGGAAGGAAGCAGCTCCATCGTCGGGTTGATATAGCGGTTGACCTGCGAAATTTCGTACATGCTGTTTGAGTAGAGTTTGCCACCGGCAACCAGGTAAAGCTCGGTTTTATCGGCAACTTCCACGTCAGCCGTAATATTCGGGGAGGCCATAAATTTGCTGTTGTCACCGGTCACGAACATGATGTTCGCACCTAACTTCAAATTCCAATTGTCTCCCGACACTTTGTAATAAGGCGAAAGAGTTGCTTCGGCATGGTTTTCAAATTCCAGATATTCCTGTCCGCCCATTGTCGGCAGGCTGTAATTGAAGTATTCTACGTTTCCTCCTAATCCGATGCGCTGTTCACCGCCGAAACGGGCGTTCAAATCAAACTTTACGTCGAACGTATGTTCCGTAGGTCCGTCCTGCTCCTTGCTTAACGCATATTTATGGGAGAAGTTGGTATATCCAAGATCTAACAGATAGCCGACAGGAGCGTCTTCTTTCGATTCGACTCCGATCTTTGCCTGGATAGTCTGGTTTACCTGATTGGTCTCACGGTCGAAATTTTCCGGAACTAATGTTACTGATGATTCGGGACTGTAAACCGGTAGCCCATAGTAATTGAATGCGGAGTATCCGTATTTGATCCCCATGTTCAACGATAGTTTTTCAAATGCGTGTTTGAAGTTGAGTCCACCTAAGTTATCATTCAATTTGGCCTTAACCTTGTCGAAGTCCGTATCGATATATTTCACCTTCCCGTTCGTCGAACGATGGGAGAACCAGATATTCAGCTTATCCTTGTCCGTGCTCAGGATGTGGTAGCCTAAGTCGCCGTTCAGGTTCAGATACGTACCGCCGCCGAAGTTGAAATAACCGCGGCGTTTGTTGTACTGGATATCCGTCATGATATTGCCTGAAGGCAGGAGGCTGATCTCCTTCTCCGGATCGGCGGGGACGGTGAAAGTCGCGTAGTCGATCGCCTTCTTCTTGACAACCGGTCCTTTGATGACCGGCAATGTGTTCACTTTGCTGGCATCCTGTACGGTCGGGTCGTATTCGCGTTCAAGCGTCATTTCCCGGTTCAGGTTTTTTTCCTTCGTTTTGTCTTCCTGTGCGCTGACGGTTGCGACACTCCCTAACAGGGCCATCACACACAGTGCTTTGATGTTGTATATTGTCTTCATCACTTTTTCTTAGTTCTTAAGTTTACCCAATCTATTTTCTATCATACCGGCGATATCGTCGTCACCTTTATAATTGTTCTGCAGGCTGGTGAGGTATTGACGAGCCTGGAAGTCATCACCCTGGCGGATATAGATGTCGGCCAGCAGGATAAATCCGCGAGCCAGCCAGTATTGGTGAGGCGTACCGTTCTCAATGAAGTTCATGAGCACCTTTTCGGCATTCTTGTCATCGTTGGTATCGTAATATAGTTGGGCCAACAGATATTTGGCCTCCGCACCGTGTACCGTACGGGTATCTTTGCTCAATTCTTTCAGGTCGGCAAGCGCCTTGTTCGCCTTTTTTTGGGCGATATAGGCTTTAGCACGTACGTAACGGGCTTCGGCTTCCAGTTCAGGAGAGAGCTTCGGTTCTTTCAGCAATTCGTCTGCCGCCAGAAGGGCATCCTTTTGCTGTCCCGTCTGCAAGGCGCAGCGCATGATGCCTAAACGGGCGGCCTGTCTGTTCTCCGGATTCTCGGCTACGATCAGCAAGCGTTTGAAGCTTTCCAATGCGGCCGGATAATCTTTGCTCAGGTATTCGATTTCGGCCGTGCGGGCAACCGATTCTTCGAGGAACTTGGTGTCGCCGCTGGCAATGACCGATTTGAACCGTTGGATGGCTTCGTCGAACTCTTTCTTGGCAAAAGCGATGCTACCTAAGTAGAAGTTGGCATTCGAACTGAACGCCCCTTCGGGGAATGTTTGCAGGTAGTTGATCAGGCTACGGCGAGCACCGTCGTTGTCACCGCGCATGAAGAGTTTTTCGGCGGCGATATAGGTCAGCGAATCCTGTTCGCCTACTTCCAAGCGGATGTTGCCGCCTATGGAGTTCACATAGCTGGCATAAGCATTGATATCGTTGAGATCGATATAAACAGACTTCAAATCCTGCAATGCGATTTTAGCTTCTTCGCTACCCGGATAATTGCTGATCACCTGCTTGTAGGCGGCGAGCGCCTTTTCCGGCTGGTTGTCGTTGTAGTATAGTAAACCGAGCTGGATGCCTGCTTTACGTGCCAGGCTGCTCTGAGGAAATTCGCGGATCAGCTTTTCGAACGCCTGTGCGGCGGAAGAGCTGTTTTCGAGCAAGACATAAGAGCGTCCTTTCTCGAACAACGCATCGTCTACATATTGCGATTCCGGATATTCGCTGATCAGGCGGTCCATTGCGCTGATCTTGCCTTTATAGTCTTTCTGCAACCCTAACAGGAATCCTTTCTGGTAGATCGAGTAATCGCCAGCGGAAGGAGACAACTGGACTGCACGTGAATAGTTTTCTTCTGCCAGACTGAACTGGCGGTTCTGATACAGGCAATCGCCGATACGGTTGTAAGCGTCAGCCAAAGAAGCGGCCTGCCGGTTACTTTCCAGGTCGACATATTGGCGGAAACGGTTCAGGGCCGCACTGTAATCCCGCAGTTTGAAATAGCTGTAACCTAAGTTATAATAAGCCAGAGCATACATGTCCGTATTGCGCTGGCGCGTATTGTTCAGATACGTGCGATAGTCCGATATCGCGTTTTCATATTCTCCCATGCGGTAGTAGGATTCGCCACGCCAGAAATAGGCGTCGTTGCGGGCTTCCATATTATAAGAACCGAGCTGGATTGCCTGGCTGAACAAACTAACGGCGTCATCCAGCTTGACATTGGCAAAAGCCTGTGTTCCGAGTTGGAAAAGGATGTCCTGTTTGGCTTCCAGTATCTTGGTGCTCGGATGTTTGATCTTGTTGATTGATTTCAAAGCGGCTTCGTAGTTTTTGGTAGTCAGGTAGACTTCGACCAGATAGTCGTTCACCTTGTCTGCGTATTGCGAGTTAGGGAAATCGTTCAGGAAGTCTTCGAAGATCGTCACCGACTCGCCGAACCCTGTAAATGCCGTTTCGTGGATGAGCAATGCGTAGTTGTACATGGCGACTTCCTTTATCTGTTTGTCGAATGAAGAGGTGGCAGCAGCCTCGAATGCCATGCGGGCATTGTTTTTGTCGCCTAACTTCAGGTAAGACTGTCCGAGATAGAGATAGGCGTTCTGTGTCAGCTCGTCGTTCTGGCGTACGGTCCGGCTCAGGGCGTTGACCGTATTGCTGTAATTCCCTTTATTGAAGTAGCATACACCTAAAATGTACAGATCGCTGCGGAGCGGGTTTTCCGTAGATGAAACATATTTGCTCAACATCCGGATCGCTTTTTCCTGGTCGCCTAAATGATAATATGAATCACCAACGATCCGGTACATCTCGCTGTTGTTCTTGCTATCGGGATATAGAGAGAGAAGCTCTTCACCTTCTTTCACCACCTTTTCGTATTTGCTCTGGATAAAATAAATCTGTGCGATGTAGTATTGCGACTGCTCGCGGTATTTCGGGCTCTCTTTCAGACGGGAAAACTCGATCAGAGCATTGTTGTAATTCCCCATCGCGTAGTCGATGTAGGCGACATAATAGGTCGAGGCTTCCTTATATTTGTCTCCGACCTGCTCGATCCGTGCGAAGTAGCCGCGGGCTTTTTCCATCTCACCGGTCTGCAACAGCGAATAAGCCAGACGGAAAGAATAAGCCTCCTGCTGTTCGGGACTTAACATGTCGATATCGGCTTCGTTGAACCAGAAAATAGCTTTTTCATATTCACCGCGTTCGAAATGTACGGAACCGATCATGTAACCGATCTCGTCGCTATGGCGGGAAGCTGGATATTCTTCCAGATAGTCTTTTAGCAACTCGTCTGCATTAGGGCGTCCCTGTTCATAAGCGGCATAGACCAGCATATAGTCTGCCTCTTGGATCAGGTCGGCATTCGTGGAATGCTGTTTGTAAGCCTCCAACTTGTCAATGCAACCGGCATAATTTTTTAAACTAAACAACTCTTTCCCTTCTACAAATAGGCGATCCGGTGCATCAAACTGGTACGACCGCTGCCCGTATGCGACATGACTCCCCACCACTATGCACAGTGGAATAAGTATTCTTTTCATCACTCCTTAGCTTTTATAATACAGATATATATAAATATAACGGTATATGTTGGTTCTAAGTTGCAAATATAAGAAATATATTACTTTATATAGCGGTCTACTGCTTTTTTGATAGATTGCAATCCGAAATCGTCCGGATTCAACTGGTTGGCTGGCAGAATAATAATCTCGGCTGCATCGTCTTCAGCTTTTGCTCCGTCGAAGGATTCGGTCAGACATTCGAAGAACATATCGACCGTATGTACCTCGAAGCCGGAATAGGGATAAAGATTGGGAATGGAAAAGAGATAACGGCAGCCGACGATGTCAAGTCCCGTTTCCTCTTTCACTTCCCGGTGGGCTGCATCTTCGGCTGATTCATACATATCGACAAAGCCTCCCGGCAAGTCGAGTGTCCCTTTGGCGGGTTCTTTGGCACGACGTACCAACAGCAGTTCTCCTTTTGAATTGCGGATGAAGCAGGCGACAGCCGAGGAAGGATTGAAATAATAGACGAACCCACAAGTTGTGCATTGTTTGGCTTTCTCGTTGCGTTCCACAAATGTCCTGGCTCCGCATTTCGGACAATACGTAAATTGATGTAAAGGATGGGACATGATATTTTATATTTAATAGTCAGGCACGGATTACACGGATTTCACTGTTCTAACAAACTGTGCAATCCGCGAAATCCGTGCCTGAAATAGCTTTGTGTTTTTATTACTTCACTTCCCAACCCAGTGCGCTTGCGCCCAATACGGCTGCATCGCTTTCTTTCAATTGGGAGAATAATAATTTTGTCTTGCCTTCGAACACTTTCAACATGTTCTTTTCCATTGAACGTTTGATCGGATTCATAATCAGATCTCCGGCTTTAGTTAGGCCTCCGAACAGGATGATCGCTTCTGGGCTGGAGAATGCAACGAAATCAGCGAATGCTTCACCCAGGATGTTACCTGTGAATTCGAAGATTTCCAAAGCCAGCTTGTCATTCTTCATTGCTGCGTCATACACGTCTTTGGATGTGATTTCGTCCGGATCCAATTCGCGAAGCAAGCTGTCATCCTTACGGATTTCCAGAAATTCGCGTGCCGTACGGGCAACTCCTGTAGCAGAAGCATATGCTTCCAAACAACCTTGACGACCACAACCACAAGGACGTCCGTTATTACGACGCATGATCACGTGACCTAGCTCGCCTGCAAATCCATCATGCCCGTAAACCAGGTTACCGCCGATTACGATGCCGCTCCCGACACCTGTACCTAATGTGATCACGATAAAGTCTTTCATACCGCGGGCAGCACCATACGTCATTTCACCGATAGCAGCTGCATTCGCATCATTTGTCAATGCCACGGGCACACCACCCACCTTTTCGCTGATTAACTGAGCCAAAGGAATTTTACCTTTCCAAGGAAGGTTTGGTGCAAATTCGATACAACCGTTAAAGAAGTTACCGTTCGGAGCTCCTACACCTATACCTTTTATTTTATCTACACCGCCTGCCTGGTCGATCACTAATTTCAGGCCATTTGCAAGTTCGCTGACATAATCGTCGACATCAGTATACTTTCCGGTTTTAATTGAACTACTGTACAAGATCGTTCCTCTTGCATCTACTACGCCAAAAACAGTATTGGTACCACCTATATCGATACCTACTACATAAGGCTTCTCCATGATTTTATATTTTAGATTAATAATGCTTTTTCTGGAAAGCAAATATAAGAGGAATCTGGTAAGGTACAATGATTTTATTCAAAAAAAACCGAAATGGACGTGAATATGTTACCCGATATGTTATTTAGCAGGTAAAATTTCAATCCAATAATCGTCTGGATCATTGATGAAATACAAGCCCATCTCGTTATTTTCGAAACAGATGTATCCGAGTTCTCGGTGATATTCGCGTACCTTGTCATAATCGCCGGCTACACGGAAACAGAGATGGCTTTCATTGTCTCCTAATTCGTATACTTCTTTCCGGTCGCGAAGCCTGGTCAGTTCCAACAGAAATCCTGTCTCGTTGTCTGTCAGATAAACCAAGGTGAACGAACCGTCTGTCGCTTCCTTGCGGTGGTGTTCTTTCAAACCAAGCGCTTTTCCATAAAACGCAATACTTCTGTCCAGATCCAGGACATTGATATTAAAATGATCAAATCTGCTCTTTATTTCCATTTTCTCTCTATTTTTTTATTTTCCATTTTCAAATGTCTGTCCCTTCTCCCGGAACGGATATCAACGCATACCGGCAACCACGCGATTCCGCGTAAGGTCTGAAAGCAACCACCTCCGCCGGACGATCCCAAAAATGCATCGGTACAAAGATATTGGTTTTGATATGATCTACAAACTGTTGTGCACCGCGCATGAAGTCGGTCCCGATACGCGGATCGACCGGAAACATGGTAGCATCTAGCTTGTCGGTCGCCTTTGCCAAATCACCTAATTCTTTCAGATAATTTTGTTCTGCTTCTGCGACTTCTTCGGGAGTCGATTCGTCTTTCCAGTGCCAGTTATTTAGGTCGCCGGCATGGAAAAGGCGTTTCCCTTCGGCTTCGATCAGGAAGGATATGCCGGAGTCTGTTGATCCGAATGCCTTGATCCACAGGTTATGATCTTCATAAGAATCTTCTTTTTTGAGATAGATTGCATCTTCTTTCCCTGCCCGGTTCCTTTTCAAAATATCTTTGCCGAAAAGATAGACGATATCTTTTTTGTATGTTTTCCATCTCAAAACCTCCGGATTGAAATGATCCGGATGGAAATGGGATGACAATATATATAATGTACCCGCACGATTCAATAGTTTCTCATGCACGAAACCTTTTTCCGGTGACCTCCCTGTGTCTTTATAATAATCGATCAAAATGGCAAATTCGTCTGCCTCGATAGCAAAACCACTATGGTAGATATAAGTAAGTCTCATGTATATTTTCCTTTCTTTTTATAAACAAAACACGGAAGGTCGCATTCTTGTTGTGCAAATCAGCGTTCGTTTGCGTCCGGTCAATGCTGATTACGATATTACAACTTTATTTCCAGTTGCTCCATCATCACCCCTGTCTTTCGGCGTGCATCGGCCACATCCAATCCGCGTGCCAGCAGCACTGCCATACGGCGATGTCCGCGGACTTCCGGTTTACCGAAGAAGCGCATTTGGGTGTCCGGCTGTTCCAAGACCTTATCCAGGTTGCCTAATGAAAGTTGGTTGCTGTCCCCTTCGACCACAACAGCACGCGAAGCGCCTGCACCGTGAAAAGCTATGTTCGGGATCGGTAGGCCTAATATAGCACGGGCATGCAAAGCGAACTGCGAAAGATCCTGCGTGATCATTGTGACCATTCCTGTGTCATGCGGACGGGGAGAGACTTCGCTGAAAATGACATCTTCGCCCTTAACAAACAATTCGACCCCGAAAATACCGCGGCCGCCGAGCGCCTCCGTGATTTTGCCTGCAATTTCGCGTGCCTTTTCTTTGGCAACCGGGTTCATTGCCTGTGGTTGCCAGGATTCACGATAGTCGCCGTCAACCTGTACGTGTCCGACCGGTTCTAGGAATGATGTGCCTCCAATATGACGGACGGTCAACAGGGTGATTTCGTAATCGAAATCGACAAACCCTTCCACGATCACTTTTCCGGCACCGGCACGTCCGCCTTCCTGTGCATAGTGCCAGGAGCGGTCGATATCTTCTTCTTTACGGATAATGCTTTGTCCGTGTCCGCTCGAGCTCATGATCGGCTTGACGACACATGGCATTCCGATAACTTTGACAGCCTCGATAAATTCTTCTTCTGTCTCGGCAAAACGATAAGGAGAGGTCGGCAAACCCAATTCCTCGGCAGCCAGACGGCGGATGCCTTCGCGATTCATAGTCAACCAGGTGGCACGGGCTGTCGGGATGACATGGAATCCTTCTTTTTCCAGTTCCATCAACGTCTGTGTTGCGATGGCCTCCACTTCGGGAACGATATAATCTGGTTTTTCTTTTTCTACAATCTCGCGCAAAGCGTCTCCGTCCAACATCGATACGACATACGAACGGTGGGCGACTTGCATGGCCGGAGCATCTGCATATTTGTCCAAAGCGATTACTTCCACTCCATAACGCTGTAATTCAATTACAAATTCTTTGCCTAATTCGCCAGAACCGCAGAGCAAAACTTTCGTTGCGGTAGCCGACTTCGGTGTTCCTATTGTTACCATATTTATTGAATGTATTATATTTCTTTTGTTCATAGGTGCAAAGGTACAGTAATATTGGCAATTGACAAGTGGTTCTCAATAGGGGATTTCCGAATGGATACAAGTGTAATCTGTTTTCGACATTGTAGAAAATAAAATAGATGCAAATCTGATTAGGTTTCCATGCAGATGTAAATGTCGTTTTCTACAAAGAAATATATACCTATGTGAGGTTAATTTGGGTTAAATATAAGTACCTTGTGATACAAGGTATCTTGGTAAAGCATATATTTGTGGCAGTTAATGACAAAATATTTTTCTATTTATGTAACGATTTTGCAAAATGTTCGTCTAATAGATAAAAGTAACAACAAATATAATGATTCATCTGGAAGGAATTAACAAAACGTATTTTAACGGTGCGCCGCTACATGTTTTGAAAGGCATAGACTTGGATATAGAGAAGGGAGAGATGGTGTCTATTATGGGGGCGTCGGGATCGGGGAAATCCACATTGCTGAATATCTTGGGAATATTGGATACATACGATACGGGCATTTATACCCTGAACGGGCAGTTGATCCGCAATCTGAGCGAAACCCGTGCGGCGGAACTGCGTAACCGGATGATCGGTTTTATCTTCCAATCCTTTAACCTGATTTCATTCAAAAATGCGGTGGAGAACGTAGCCTTGCCCCTGTACTACCAAGGAGTAAGTCGCAAGAAGCGAAACGCTATGGCATTGGAATATCTGGATATGGTCGGGCTGAAGGACTGGGCGGAGCATATGCCGAACGAAATGTCCGGTGGACAGAAACAGCGTGTTGCCATTGCCCGCGCCCTGATTGCCAAACCGCAGGTGATCTTGGCGGATGAACCGACCGGAGCGTTGGACAGTAAGACGACGGTTGAGGTGATGGAGCTGCTCCGGAAAGTAAACCTCGAAGGGCTGACGATGGTGATCGTGACGCACGAACCTTCCGTGGCTGAGGCAACCGACCGCATTATCCGCGTGAAAGACGGTCTGATAGAAACAATAGAAAAAGGATTGGGACATGTTTGACTTTGATAATTTCCGAGAAATATGGAGTACGATCCAAAAGAATAAACTCCGTACCTTCCTGACCGGCTTTTCCGTAGCATGGGGGATTTTCATGTTGATTGTCCTCTTGGGGGCAGGAAACGGGATGAAGAACGGGATCATGTCGAACTTTCGCAACTTTAGCCTGAATCGGGTGGAGACATGGCCGCGCTACACGAGCAAGCCGTACAAGGGAATGCAGATGAACCGGAGGATCGAATACAAAGATGAAGATCTGATTGCCATCCCTCGCGAAAATCCCGAAGTGGATTTGATCACGGCGAGTATCAGCCGGAGCGATACGCTTTCCTACGGAGACGAATATAACGCCTATTCCCTGAACGGAGTGCACCCTTCGAAGGCGGTGATCGACAATATCGAAATGACGGTTGGGAACGGCCGTTTTATCAATGATATAGATGTGAAGGAAAAAAGGAAGGTGATTGTCCTGAGCCCCCGCATGAAAGAAGTCCTTTTCAAAGGCGAGGACCCGTTGGGCAAATATGTGAATGCCGGAAGTGTCGCATACCAGGTTATCGGTGTCTATAAGGCGGAGGACAACGACAACAACGCGCCGGCCTATATCCCTTTCAGTACGGCGCAGACCTTGTATAACGCTGGCTACGGACTGGATGAGATTATCTTTACGGTGAAAGGTATTTCCACGCAGGAAGAATTTGACGCTTTCGAGAAACGTTTCCGCCAGCAGATGGGAGCGCGGCATAAGTTCGACCCCGAAGACCGGCGGGCGATCGGTATGTGGAGCACGCTCGAAAACTTCATGATGCTGAACGGGATGCTGAACGGTATCGCCCTCTTTATCTGGGTGATCGGCATCGGGACACTGACTGCCGGGATCGTAGGCGTGAGCAACATCATGCTGATAACGGTACGTGAGCGGACGAGGGAGTTCGGCATCCGGAAGGCGATAGGGGCGACTCCGTTCTCCATCCTGAAACTGATCATTGTCGAATCGATCCTGATCACGGCAGTGTTCGGTTATTTGGGCATGATCTTAGGGATCGGGCTGACAGAAGGAATCAATTCGGTTATGGAGATGATGAATGCCGGAAAGAATGTTTCGCAGGATGACATGAGCATCTTCCTGAATCCGACGGTGAACCTCAGTGTGGTGTTGTCCGCTACGGCCCTGATCATCGGGGCAGGCGTGCTGGCCGGCTATTTCCCTGCCCGCAAGGCGGTCAAGATCACGGCGATCGAGGCCATGCGCAATGAATAATTGGTAATTGAAAATAGAAAGATTATGTTCATATTTGATATAGATCGCTGGGTGGAAATATGGGTGACGATCACCCGTAATAAAACCCGTAGCCTGCTGACCGGCTTCGGTGTGTTCTGGGGCATCCTGATGCTGGTGATCCTGTTGGGTTCCGGCAACGGTTTTAAGAATGGCGTGTTGAAGAACGTCGACGGTTTTTCGACGAACTCCGCATTCTTCTTTTCCGAACGGACCGGCGAACCCTACAAAGGGTATAAGAAAGGGCGTTACTGGCAGATGCGCAACCGCGACTTGGAGACGATCCGCCAGCGTGTGAAAGGAGTGCGCTATCTTTCGCCGATGATTATGCAATGGGGCGGACAGAATAATGTAGTGAGAGGACAGAAAGCTGGTACATATAACGTGCGTGGCGTCTATTCTGAATATTTCAATATCGAAACGCAGCATATCTTGGCGGGACGCTTGTTAAATGAAATCGACATGATCGAAAAGCGTAAGGTGTGCCTGATCGGTAATATCGTGCGCGAAGTCCTTTTTGCCCCGGATGAAGATCCGATCGGACAGTACATACGGGTGAATGGTATCTATTACCAGGTAGTCGGTGTGATCAAGCCGAAGCCCCGTGCCCAGATTGGCGGGCGTACGGAGGAAAGCGTAATGATTCCGTTTAAGACGCTCCAGCAGGCTTCCAACCAGGGAGACAAGTTCTGGTTCCTCTGTGCGACGGCCGACGACGGTTATTCCTGTGATAAGATGGTGGAAGACATAAAGACGGTCCTGCGTTCGCAGAACGAAATTTCCCCGACGGACGAACATGCTATCAGCAGCTTTACGATAGCCAAACAGTTCGAAACATTCGATATGTTGTTCACCGGTATTAATATTCTGGTTTGGCTTGTCGGTATCGGAACTCTGCTGGCTGGTATTATTGGGGTTAGTAATATTATGATGGTGACAGTTCGGGAGCGGACACGCGAGATCGGAGTGCGCCGTGCGATCGGTGCGAAGCCTTTCGATATTATATCGCAGATCATGAGTGAGAGCCTGCTGTTGACATCCCTTGCCGGGTTGATCGGGCTTAGCGTGGGGGTATTCCTGCTCGATGTGGTGAACAATGCGATGGCAAGCGGCGGAGATGTGTCTAACGACACGTTTTTTTCCAATCCCGAAATCCATATCGGGACAGCGGTGGCAGCTACCGTAATTCTGCTGTTCAGCGGTCTCCTTGCCGGGTTGATCCCGGCCTGGCGTGCCATGCAGATCAAGGCGATAGATGCTATCAGGGAAGAGTGAATTGGATTTATGATTTATAATTTGTGTCTACGTATAAATCATAAATATTTCCATTGTCAATTAATAAAAAAGTATAGTTATGAAGAATCGTATCGTAAAAAAAGTCCTGCGGATCATCTTTTTGGTATTTGTGGGAGTTGCTGTTGTCGGCACTTTCTATTTCTTGTGGAAGAAAGCGCAACCTGTCATTACCCTCTATGAGTTGGTTACCCCTGCACGTGACACGATTGAGACGAAGACCGTGGCGACCGGAAAGGTCGAACCTCGTGATGAAGTCCTTATCAAACCACAAATGTCGGGTATCATCTCCGAATTGCTGAAAGAAGCTGGACAGATGGTGAAAGAAGGGGAGATCATTGCTCGTATCAAGGTTATTCCTGAAATGGTTCAGTTGAATAGTGCCGAATCGCGTGTACGGGTGGCGAAGATCAACCTCGAACAGATCAGTGCTACCTTCAAGCGGGATAAAGAGTTGCATAAACAGGGGGTTATCTCCAAAGAAGATTACGAAACATCTCTTGCCAACTATAAAAAGGCGCAGGAAGAGGCAGAGAACGCTCAGGATGCTCTTGAGATTATCCGTGAAGGTATCTCTAAACGGTCTGCCGCTTCCAGTACGACACAGGTTCGTTCTACTATCACCGGTATGATCTTGGATGTGCCTATCAAGGTCGGTAACTCGGTGATCCAATCGAATACTTTCAACGACGGTACGACGATCGCTACTGTTGCCGATATGAGCAATATGATCTTTAGGGGGAAAGTAGACGAGACGGAAGTCGGCCGTATCCATGAAGGGATGCCGATCAAATTGACGGTTGGCGCTATGGAAAGCCGCACGTTCGATGCTGAACTGGAGTATGTGGCTCCTAAGGGAGTGGAAGAGAACGGGGCTGTGCTGTTTGAGGTGAAGGCAGCCGTACATATGCCAGGCGATGCCTTTATCCGTGCCGGCTACAGTGCCAACGCCGAGATTGTGTTGAAGCGTGCGGAGAATGTATTGTCCGTACCCGAAAGCTGTGTCGAGTTTAGCGGTGATTCTACTTTCGTACAAGTAGTAAAAGCGGAAAAGCCAGAACAAGTGTTTGAGAAACGGGCTGTCAAAGTAGGCTTGTCCGATGGCATTAAGATCGAGATAAAGGAAGGTCTCGCCGAAAACGAAAAGGTACGCGGGGCGATTGTCAATCCGAATAAGAAATAATTGTAAACAGTAAAATGATGAGAAAACGATTAATAATCGCTACGGCTTTATTTCTTTCCGGTTCTTTGGCTCGGGGACAGGAACCTGCCAAACAATGGTCTCTGGAAGAATGTATCCGCTATGCGATCGAACATAACATCGAACTGAAGCAGAGAGAGCAGGACCAGGAAAGCCGGAAAGTGGAATTGAACACCAGCAAATTCAGTTGGTTGCCCGATCTGAATGCCAATATCGGACAGAACTTCGACTTTGGACGTTCTCCTTCCAAATCAGGTGTGATTGTGGATCAGAACTCGGCTAATACTTCGGCATCTGTCTCTTTGAGCATGCCGATATTCGACGGCTTGCGTATTCCCAACGATATCGCTGCCCGCAAGCTGGACTTGAAAGCGGCTGTCGAAACGTTGAATAAGGCGAAGGAAGACTTGTCGATTAATGTTGCTTCCTACTATTTGCAGGTTTTGTATAATAAGGAAGTCCAAAAGATTGCCGAGTTGCAGGTTGCGCTGAGCAATGAGCAGGTCGTGAAAACCGAAGCATTGGTAAAGAACGGGAAGGTTCCCCTTTCCCAGTTATACGATATGAAAGCGCAGCTAGCGAAGGACGAAGTCTCGCTGACCGAAGCGCGTAACAATGTGAAACTGGCATTGCTCGACTTGACGCAAAGCCTCGAACTGGAACGCGACGGTGAAAATTTCGATATCGTAGTCCCTGAAATAGAAGATGCGGTTGAACAGTATATGGGCAGCATCCTTCCACCGGACAATGTCTATGATCATGCTGTCGCTTTCAAGCCGCAGATCAAGGAGCAGGAATTTCTCTTGGAAAGCCAGAAGAAAATGCTGAAAGTGGCTCGGGCAGGTTATTATCCGAAATTGAATTTCGGCGCCAGCTACAGCAACGGCTATTACCATTATTCCGGTGATGGCGAATATACGAACCTTCCTTTTGGCGATCAGCTGAAAAACAACGGACGTAGAACGATCGGGTTCAGCTTGAGTATCCCGCTGTTCAACCGCTTTCAGGTTCGTAACAGTGTCCGCTCCGCCCGTATCAATATCCGGAACCGGGAGTTGATGATGGAGAATACGAAGAAGGTGTTGTATAAAGAAATCCAGCAAGCCTACTACAATGCGACTGCTGCCCAGGAGAAATATACCGCATCCGACAAATCTGTCCTCGCTAGCAAGGAGGCTTTCTCTTATGCCGAAGACCGTTATGCCGCCGGTAAGAGTACGGTTTTTGAATACAGCGAAGCCAAAACGAAGTATGCCCAGAGCTTGTCCGAACAGGCTCAGGCCAAGTATGACTTCATTTTCCGCACCAAAATCTTGGACTTCTATAACGGCACACCAATAACACTATAACATATTTAGGTTAGACACATTTGTTTAAGAAAAAGAAGGTCTCTGTGATGGAAACCTTCTTTTTGTTCTTATATTTGTCCGAGAGATTATGATTTACAATTCAAGGACTATGAAAGTATAATCGTTTAATGGAGTGGATCTAATATTAATACCTAGAAAAACATATTATGAATGCAAGATTTGTGACATTAGTTTTGCTGCTATTCGTTTGGCTGGAGGGGGACAGCGTTTGGGCCCAATATCTTCCCAAACTTTATCAGGTTTTCTCTCCCGACAAAAAGTTGAAGATGGCTATTCAGCGACATAACGACGGTTTGCTGACCTACACTTTTGCAGCTAATAGAGAAATATTGATCAAAGAATCTCCGCTGGGTTTCAAATTGGAATCACAGGAGACGGTTCCTTCTTCCGGTTGGAAAATAGAGAAAGTATCCGACCGGAAAGTACGGGATGAATGGAAACCGCTCTGGGGTAAACGGGCTGTGGTTGAAGATCATTTTAATGAATTGGTGATCGATTTGGTGAATCCGGCCGGACAACCGGAGCGGATGCAGTTGGTTGTCCGTGGATATAATGACGGCTTTGCATTCTGTTATAAAATACCGGATGGAAAAGGACCGTGTGTAAATGTGCAGTCCGAATTGACGGCCTATAACTTTGCAGGAGATTATACGGCATGGTTCTATAATGGCGAAAATCATAATATAGGACCCGAAAAGTTGACGGAAACAGATGGAACCCGTTTGCCGGTGATGACCGTGAAGGCGGGTGATAAACATTATATGGCAATCCATGAAGCCTGTCTGGAAACAGGAGCACCTCTTGTTTTACAATCTAAGGGGGGGGAATCGCTCTTTTCGGTCGCTTCCAAGCCGACCAGTCTGTCGCCGGGATATACATCAGCCTGGCGTGTCGTTTTGTATGGGACGACACCTGGCGTGTTGACCGATTCCCATTTGTTGGAGTTGCTGAATCCGGATCCCGACTCTCGTTATGATTTTTCGTGGGTGAAACCGGGGTTGGCTGTCTGGGACTGGCGTATCAACGGAGCTGTGTGGGATGGATTTACATACGGGATGTCTTATCCTTCCTGGGTACGAATGGTCGATTTCGCTGCCGAGCAGGGTTTCAAATACCTGGTGTTGGATGCCAATTGGTATGGACCGGAATTCGAATCGGATTCCGATCCGGTTAAAGGAGAAAAAGCGCAGGATGTGCAACGGCTGTTGAAATATGGAAAAGAGAAAGGTGTCGGAATCTGGCTTTATCTGAATGATGTCGGAGGTCGGAAATATCCGATAGAAAAGACCTTGAAACAGTATGGGGATTGGGGAGCAGCCGGGGTTAAATACGGTTTTATGAGCGGAACACAAGAAGAAAAGAACCGGTGGACGAAAAAGATCACGGAGCTTTGTGCTCAAAATCACTTGTTGGTCGATTTCCATGACGGTCCGGTTCATCCATACGGACAAATGCGTACTTGGCCGAACGCTGTGACACGCGAATATTGCCATGCCCAGTTGGACGGACATCATGTGTTCGAGCCTAAAACATTTGTGACGACCGTTTTCGTCAATATGGTTGCCGGTCCGATCGATATGAACAACGGAATGTTTGACCTTCGCCAAGGGCATACGACACGTGTGGACGAGAGTCAGCCGGTTCCTTCCACACTGGTTTCGGAAGCTGCCCGTACGTTGATTGCTTTTTCTGGCGTGACTATTTTGCCGGATATTCCAGAATACTACCGGAAGTACCCGGCTTTGTTGAACTTCCTGTCTGCCCAGAAGATGCCGTGGAAAGAGAGCCGTACCCTGGCCGGTGAAATCGGGGAGTATATCGTGATGATGCGTGAAACGGAGGATGCCTACTTAGTCGGTGCGGCCACGAATGAGTCCGGAAGGACGATAGATCTGCCTCTTTCTTTCTTGGAAAAAGGAAAATATACTGTTGAAGTCATCGAAGACGGCGACGATGCCCACTATCTGACAAACCGGGAAAGCTTGAAAGTTACGACTCGGCAACTGACAAACAATGATAAACTGACATTGAAGTTGGCTCCGGGCGGTGGTGCGTGTCTTGTTATTAAGAAAACTCCGTCCATGCGTGTTGGTGAGCAAGCGGCTTTTCCGCTTGTCAGCCCTTCCGGGAAAATTGGTCGAAAATAATTACTTCGTTCTTAACTTGAACGAACCTAATCAGATTGCGAACACTAGCTGGATCAAGCCCGGACAGGTAATTCGTGAAGTTACATTGACAACGGCTGGCAGTATGGCTAGTATTGATTTTGCCGCAGAAAACAATATAGCCTATGTGCTGTTTGATGCCGGTTGGTATGGGGCGGAAGAAGATGTGAAATCGGATGCGACCACCGTTACGGTTGATCCGGCCCGTTCGAAAGGACCGCTTGATTTGCCTAAAGTAATAGAATATGCCAATTCAAAAGGAGTTGGAATACTGGTTTATGTGAATAAAAAGGCACTGCATCAGCAACTGGATGAAATTCTGCCTTTATATAAGAAATGGGGGATCAAAGGTGTAAAATATGGTTTTGTGAATGTGGGCGACCAATACGCTACGGCATGGTTGCATCAGGCAGTACGCAAAGCCGCCAAATATGGATTGATGGTTGATATCCACGATGAGTATCGTTCGACAGGCTATTCGCGCACGTATCCGAATTTACTGACTCAGGAAGGTATCCGTGGCGACGAAGAAAGTCCGTCGCTGGACCAGGCCATCTATACATTATATAATCGCATGATCTGCGGAGCGGGTGACTATACCAATTGTTATTTTGCGGAAAGAGTCACGGAAAAGATGGGCGGACGTGCTGCCCAGTTAGCTAAATTAGTCGCTATTTACAGTCCCTGGCAGTTTGTCTATTGGTATGACCGTCCCGAAAAATCACCGAGACGCGCCGGTGGTGCAGGCTCTGCCGAGTCTGTGATCAAAACAGATGCTGCAACCCGTTTCTATAATTCTATTCCGACCGTATGGGACGAAACTCGCTTCCTGGAGGGAGAAATGGGAAAATATGCTGTGGTCGCCCGCCGTTCGGGTTCCGATTGGTATGTAAGCATGTTGAATGCCGGAGACAAAAAACAAATCTCCTTACCCATTGATTTTCTGAAAAACAGAAAGGGCTATACCGCCACACTCTATTACCAGGCTTCCGAGGAGAAAAAGGATGTCGTCGATGCCAAGAAAATCAGGTTGGAGAACCGCAATGAGGTTATCATTGATTTGGTCGGGAATAGCGGATGTGTGCTGCATTTTTCGATTCTTAATTTCCAATAGATTTATTTCAAATCACGTGGTAAGCCGGAGGGAATGTTCCTTCTCCGGCTTTCTTTTTATTTATCTGTTATCGGCTTCTTTTTTCCGATAAGAGGAAGGAGATATTCCCATAACTTTGGTAAAGACACGGGAGAAATAGGCCTGCTCCTCGAATCCGAGCCGCATCGCAATTTCGTTCAGTTTCATATCCGTAAGTTCGATATACTGACAGGCTTTCTGTATTTTTAGGCGTGTAAAGTAATTGATGGGGGAAGTACCCGTTTCTTTCTGGAATAAGGTGGAAAAGTGAGATTCCGAATATTTGAAATATTCCGCTAAATCTTTTAAGGTCAGATTGGTTTCCACGTGTTCTTGTAAGTAATAGATAACTCGCATCGAGAATGAATTTTCTTTGTGGGTCGGAAGATCGATATGGCGGAACTGTTCCTGAAAAATGAAAGTTGAGAGAAACGTATATAAGCACATGGATGAATAAGCCAGATATTCTTTTATGTAACCTCTGGCAAAACTACTGTATATCTCTTCGAATAGACGGATGCGGACGAGTTGCCGTACATGTTCGTCTGCTAATATTTCTTGAGGAGCGGGGTTGGGAGAAAGGAATGATTCGGTTAGCTTACCACAGAAATGAAGCCAATAGATTGTCCAAGGATCATGGCTGTCCGCCTCAAATGAATAAGGGACATGGGGAGGTACGATGATATACTGATTTTTCTGTACGGTACTTCTCCCGCCGGGCCTTTTACCTATATGGAGAACAGTCCGGTTTCTTATAAACCGACCGGTTTTATCGGAGGGGCGGGACATGGTTGTATCTTTACGGCCGGTAGTGAGAACTATTGGAAAGCCGCGACCAATTCAATTTCCGTCCGGCATATGTTTGAACGCAGGGTCTCTTTCTATCCGTCCGGCTTTGATAAAGACGGCTATTTGTTTACGAACACCTATTTAGGAGATTACCCGATGTTCCTGCCCGGAGGAAAGGAACAGATCGCCGGTGAATATCAACCCGGGTGGATGTTGCTTTCGTATGGAAAAAAAGTGAGCGTATCTTCTTCGCTGGAAGGTTATCCGGCAGAAAATATAGTGGATGAGGACGCCCGTACAGCTTGGGTCGCCCAATCGAACCGTGACATGGAGTGGGCACAAGTAGATTTGCAACGGCTTTCGTCTATCCATGCTATTCAGGTGAATTTCGATGAATACGGGGCTAATCAAAAAGGTGCTGTCTCCGGAGTTTACCAGAGCTATCTGATTTACGCTTCGGTAAATGGCGAAGATTGGTCTTTGGTGGTGGACTATGGTACAAAGAAAACAGACACTCCTCATGATTATATCGAATTTGAAGAACCGTTCAAAGCCCGGTATATCAAGTTGCAAAACAAGGAGTATATGGTGTCGGAAAATTTTTCCGTACGCGATTTGAGAATTTTTGGAAAAGGTCAGGGGAGTACTCCGCGTGCCGTAAATGATTTCACGGTGGAAAGGGATGAGGCCGATCCGTGCAAGGCGCGTCTTTGTTGGGAGGCTGTTCCGGATGCTCAGGGGTATATTGTCCGCTACGGAATAGCCGGAGACAAGTTGTATAATAATTTCCAGGTGATGGGAGAAAATACATTGGAAATCGGAAGTCTGAATAAAGGGGTTGCTTATTACTTTACGATAGATGCCTATAATGAGAACGGTATTACTCGGACTTCCCGGATAAAAGTTTGCCGTTAATCAACAGACTTCTTTTTACCTCTTCAGCTTTCCCACAAACATCAGGTTATTGTCGTTCTCATGGAGCGTAGTGGCCAATTCTTTCAGTTGGGCTTTCGCTTCGGGAGGACATTTGCCGGAGGCGAGATGGGCTTCGATCATTTCCTGAAGTGCAGCCGGTTCGACATTGAAAATGAATCTGCCCTTGTTGAAGTGGTTGTTCGGATTGGGAATCGGGAGATTCCCGTAGAAGTCGTTGACCAGGTGATATTGGGAAGATGACATTTTCATCTTATCTACCAGTATGTCTCCTCCGGGTGTGAACCGGCCTTTATCCCAAGTGTAGTAGTGGATGAGGATATGGTTGGGCAGTTCCGTGTAGATATGGATAGGTTTTTGGGCAAAACCGGGGAAGTTCATCGTGAAACGGGGGATCAGCTTGTTTGCTTCCGTATCGTATGTGAAAGTCGTGTCGATGCCGGTATAAAAGAAGTCGAATATTCCGGTATTCCGGTAGGAAAATATCTCATTGTCGAAATTTCCTGCCAACATATAGTCGAGTGCCGGTATTTGTGATAGGATGTTCCCGTTCGTGTCCATCCGGAAAGCGATCGGCGTCCCTTCTTCAAAAGGCATGTGTACGACCGAGAGCGTACCGTCGGCATTGACCTCGATTTTCGGTTTGTTGATTTGTCCGGGAAGATTGATATCTTTTATCCATTTCCCGTCAAGGCCGTACATCATGATTTTCTTCCCATAAAAGAGAGAGAGGAATATATGGCCGCCTCGTTCGTCGATACTCCCGTCGTAGATAGTCACCGGATACTCGCCCGGTCCGTTTCCCATTGCACCTATGTTGCAGAGGAATTTTCCGTCCTTGTCGTATAGCTTGACCACGTTGGATTGCTGTCGTACGCAAATGTAGTTATCGCTCACCTCGATCCACCAGGCCTTGAACAGGGCCTCGTCGGAGGTTTCAAAACGCACGATCCGGCAATCTTCGACCAGTTCGCTAAGTGGGATATCAATCGTATCGCCTGCCGCTTTCAGGTCGCAGATGTAAAGCGGGCCGTCCGGGTTTTCGATTATCCTGACACTGCCGTCGTCAGTTACCAACGATTTCGGAACGGAGGAATTACAACTTGCAAGGCTTGCCAGAAGGAAAACGATAGCGGGAAGGAATGCTTTTGTTTTCATATTCACGTAGATTTAAGTGATTATAAAAACAAAAGTATGAATAATTCGTAGATACGAACTATTCATACTTATATAATAATTAAATGATTAATGTAAATTAACGGATGAACAACAGTTCCCTATATTTCGGCAGCGGCCACATCTGGTTATCGACCATCAGCTCCAGGTCGTCGATGTGGCTACGGATTTCGTCCAGATAGGGAGCGACGGTATCATGGTAAGCGATCGCTTTGGTACGCAAATCCGTGATACGGTTTGCTTTTTTGCGGGCTTCCACCATTTCGTCCACCATGCGAGTGACGGAACAGATATGTCCGGCAATCTTGCGAACCAGGCGTCGGGGCTCTTCCGACATATCGTCATATTCCGGATATCCGCCGAAAGTCTCTTTCAGCTTGGCGATGTTGTCCAATAGCAATGACTGGTAGCGGACGGCAACCGGGATGATATGGTTGAGCGATAGGTCGCCAAGGACACGAGCTTCGATCTGTACCTTTTTGATATAGATTTCCCATTTCACTTCGTTGCGGGCTTCCAATTCCTTTTCGCTCAGTACACCCGTTTCCTTGAACATCCGGATAACTTCCGGTTTCAGGTAAGCATCGTATTGTAACGGAACGCTGTTTTCGCAATCCAGGCCGCGGCGGGCAGCTTCTTCCTTCCATTCGTCGCCGTAGCCGTTCCCGTCGAAACGGATCGGTTTGGATTCCTTGATATAGGCTTTCAGCACTTCGAAGATGGCGGCCTCCTTGCTCTTTCCTTCGGCACGCAAGGCTTCGACATCCTGTTTGAACTGGCGGAGCTGGTAGGCTACGGCAGAGTTCAGTGCCAACATCGCCGAACCGCAGTTGGCCGACGATCCCAATGCACGGAATTCGAAACGGTTTCCGGTGAAAGCAAAAGGAGAGGTGCGGTTACGGTCCGTATTGTCTAACAGCAGTTCAGGGATCTGTCCGAAGCCGAGATGCAGGCGTTTCTTGTCGTCCACCTCGATAGCGTCTTCGATGGAACAGTTCTCGAACTTGTCCAGAATTTCGGTGATCTGTGTTCCTAAGAAGGATGAGATGATGGCGGGAGGCGCTTCGTTGGCGCCCAGGCGGTGCGCGTTGGTAGCCGAAGCGATACTGGCTTTCAGCAAGGCGTTGTATTTATAAACGGCCATCAGCGAGTTGACCACGAATGTGATGAAACGCAGGTTGTCTTCCCGGTCCTTTCCCGGAGAGAAGAGGTTGATGCCCGTATCGGTTCCCATCGACCAGTTGCAGTGCTTGCCCGAACCGTTCACGCCCATAAAAGGCTTTTCGTGGAGCAGCACGCGGAAGTTGTGGCGGCGGGAAACACGTTTCATCACTGACATCAACAACTGGTTATGGTCGTTGGCGAGGTTGCATTCCTCGTAAATAGGCGCTAGCTCGAACTGGTTCGGGGCAACCTCGTTATGGCGTGTCTTGACCGGGATGCCCAACTTGTAGCATTCAGTTTCCAGGTCTTTCATAAACTCCTGTACACGGGAGGGAATGGCTCCGAAATAGTGGTCGTCCAATTGCTGGTTCTTCGCGCTTTCGTGTCCTAAGAGAGTACGTTCCGTCAGCGACAGGTCGGGACGGGCGGAATAGAGGTCTTCGTCTACCAGGAAATACTCCTGTTCCCAACCTAAATAGGTGATGACTTTATTGACGTCTTCGTTGAAATAATGGCAGACATCTTTGGCTGCCTTGTTCAAGGCTTCGATGGAGCGGATCAGCGGGGTCTTGTAGTCCAGCGCTTCACCGGTATAGGCGATGAATACGGTCGGGATACACAAGGTGTCGTCTACGATAAACGCAGGTGAGGAGGGGTCCCAAGCCGAATAGCCGCGGGCTTCGAACGTGTTGCGCAATCCGCCGTTGGGGAAGCTGGATGCGTCCGGCTCCTGTTGTGCGAGCAGCTTGCCGCTGAATTCTTCGATCATGCCACCGCCGCCGTCATGTTCGACGAATGCGTCGTGCTTTTCGGCTGTCCCGTCGGTAAGAGGCTGGAACCAGTGTGTGTAATGTGTGACTCCTTTTTCCAGTGCCCACATGCGCATGCCGGCAGCCACATGATTGGCTATTTCGCGGTCGATAGGGGTTCCGTTGTCGATGGCATGGGTCAGGGCTTTGTAGGTTTCCTTGGAGAGATACTTTTGCATTGCCTTCCGGTTGAAGACGTTCTCACCATAATATTCGGATACTTTCTGATTGGGAGTAATGGCTTCCACTGCCTTTCGGTTGGATGCTTTCTCCACTGCATTGAAGCGTGAGATTGACATACAGATTGTTTTTATGTTATACCGGCTGCAAAGATACATGCAATTCTCCATGAATGCTTTCATCCGGTAGTTAAAAATAGATGAGTAGGAAACGATTTGTCCCGGCGCATCCCGTTCGGCAATGCACCAGCTTCTCTAAAGCTATGCATTAGGTTGCGTAACCCATAGCTTTAGCCTTCATAAAGCATAGCTTTACGGTAGCCTTTTTGGGGTGTCTGTCCTTTCGAATGAGGGCGTAAATGAAGATTCAAACATTTCATCGCGTGGGATAAATAAAAAAGGTGTATTAAGAAATGCTATTATTGATTATCAGTGATTTATGGTGATAGGTGATAGGTAAACCCCCGTTTCTGTAAAAGTTTAGGAAAAATGAATTAAAAAACGCCGCCTTTAAGGTGACGTTTTTTAATTCAAACTCAGAAAAGTTTTACAAAAAGGCCTTTTCACCTATCACCTATCACCCGATCAGAACAAACTCCAGGCTACTGTCAATCCTGCCATGACGATCGCTACCATGCTCATCAGCTTGATCAGGATGTTGAGGCTGGGACCGGAGGTGTCTTTGAACGGGTCGCCGACCGTATCGCCTACGACTGTCGCCTTATGGGCTTCGCTGCCCTTGCCGCCGTGGTTTCCTTCTTCGATATGTTTCTTGGCGTTGTCCCAGGCGCCTCCCGAATTGGCCATGAAGATCGCCAGTACGAACCCGGTGCTCAGGCCGCCGATCAGCAGTCCGACCACTCCTGTCACTCCGAATATCAGACCGGTGAGGATCGGTGCGATGATGGCTAACAGGGAAGGGGTCACCATCTCATGCTGCGCCCCTTTTGTCGAGATGGCCACGCAACGGGCGTAATCGGGTTCGGCTTTTCCTGTTAGTATTCCGGGGATTTCACGGAACTGGCGGCGTACTTCCTCCACCATGTGTCCGGCTGCCCGTCCGACTGCATTCATTGTCAACCCGCAGAACATGAAAGCCATCATGGAGCCGAGGAACATCCCCGCCAACACCTTCGGGTTCATAAGTGTGACATCATAATAGATCATAAAGTCGGAGAAAGAGGCTTTTGATACCTCGATGGCTTTGCCGTCGGAAAATGTCAGGACTGTTTCGCCCAACCGGAGCAAGCCTATTTTAATCTCTTCCACGTAAGAAGCCAGCAAAGCCAAGCCAGTCAAGGCTGCCGAGCCGATCGCAAACCCTTTGCCTGTTGCGGCGGTCGTGTTGCCTAAGGAGTCGAGCGCATCCGTACGTTTGCGTACTTCTTTGCCCAAGCCGGACATTTCCGCATTGCCGCCGGCATTGTCGGCAATAGGCCCGTAAGCGTCCGTAGCCAAAGTGATCCCTAATGTCGAGAGCATTCCGACGGCGGCGATGCCGATGCCGTACAACCCCATCCCTACATTGTTGAAATCGAAGCCGGAAGCAAAAAGGAACGAACAGATGATCCCGGCTACTACGGCCAGTACCGGAATGGCGGTCGATAGCATGCCCAGCCCCAAGCCGGAGATAATCACCGTTGCCGGTCCGGTCAGTCCGGCCTCTGAAACCCGCTGGGTGGGCTTATAAGACTGGGAGGTGTAGTATTCCGTCGATTGGCCGATCACGATCCCTACCAACAATCCGATTATAACCGAACAACTGATCCAGAACCAATTGTCCAACTCTAACAAATAAAGAATGCCGAAAGTGGAGAGGGCGATCAACACGGAACTTAGGTTTGTCCCTATGGCAAGCGCTTTCAGCAGCTCACGTATAGTCGCATTTTCCTTCGTACGGACGGCGAAGATGCCGATGATCGACAATACGATCCCGACCGCGGCGATCAGCATCGGCGCCACGATCGCCTTGTATTGCATCTCTACGTCGCCGGACGCCACGAATGCGGCAGCACCCAATGCGGAGGTTGCCAGAATGGAACCGCAATATGATTCGTACAAATCCGCCCCCATGCCGGCCACATCTCCGACGTTGTCTCCCACATTGTCGGCAATGGTTGCCGGGTTGCGCGGGTCGTCTTCGGGGATGCCGGCTTCGACTTTGCCGACCAGGTCGGCTCCGACATCGGCTGCTTTTGTGTAGATACCACCGCCGACACGGGCGAAGAGTGCCTGTGTGGAAGCTCCCATACCGAAGGTCAGCATGGTGGTGGTTATGATGGTCAGTTTATGTGTGGCATCCATCGTTTCTGCCGGAATGCAGATATTCAATAATATGTACCAGAACGAAATGTCCAGCAAGCCGAGGCCGACGACAACCAGCCCCATTACGGCACCGCTCCTGAAAGCAACCTGCAAGCCGCTATTCAAAGACGACCGGGCGGCATTGGCGGTACGGGCGGATGCGTAAGTAGCCGTCTTCATCCCTAAGAAACCGGCAAGACCAGAGAAGAAACCGCCGGTCAGGAAAGCGATCGGAACCCATTCGTTTTGTACTCCGAATCCATACGCCATGATGGAGAACAAAACCACCAGGGCGAGAAACACCGAAGCGACAACCTTGTATTGTTGTTTCAGGTATGACATAGCTCCTTTGCGTACGTGCCGGGCTATTTTTGCCATTAACTCCGTCCCTTCACTCTCTTTCATCATCTGCCTGAAGAAGAACCAAGCAAATACCAGTGCCAGGATGGAGGCTACCGGTATGATCCAAAAAATAGGTGTAATCATAGCAATGAGATTTAAAATTAATACGAATTTAATCGTTTTGACACTTAGCGTCTTACGATCCTTTATTGTTCATCTGTAAATATAACAAAAATAAAGAAGTAGAGAAACTTTTTCGTAAATAATAATGTTTCATTCTAAAAAAAACAGCATATTTGTCACAGAATAAGAATGAAAACGCAAATGACGGAAGAAACGAACCATAAGACCTGTAAATTAGGCTTGGCTTTGAGCGGAGGAGGAGCGAAAGGTTTCGCTCATATCGGAGTTTTTAGATTACTGGAAGAATGCGGTCTGAAGCCGGATATCATCGTTGGTACGAGTGTCGGTTCGTTGATGGGTGCTTTGTTTGCCGATGGCTATACGTCCGACGAAATTAAAGAACTCTTTACCGGACGTGAGTTTTCCGAATTCGCCCAGTTGCAAATCCCGAAATCGGGATTGTTCGACAGCAAGCGGTTCCGCTATTTCCTTCGTCGTCATTTGAGGGCTAAAACGTTTGAAGAGCTGAAAACTCCTTTGGTTGTCGTGGCGACCGATCTTGACAATGGCGAGAGCCATGAGTTTCGTAGCGGCCCCATCGTAGAGGCGGTGACCGCTTCCTGTAGTATTCCGATTATCTTTAGCCCGGTCGTGATAAACGGAGTGCATTATGTTGATGGAGGTCTTTTCCATAATTTCCCGGTTTCGATCATCCGTGAAGAGTGTGAACGTATCATCGGTGTGAATGTCAGTCCCCTTGTCCCGCAAAAGTACAAGCAGACGATTTTCCATATCGCGGAACGTTCCTACCACTATATGTTCCGGGCAAACACGTTGGAGGACCGCGAGATGTGCGATGTCCTGATCGAGGCGGAGGAGTTCGGTATGTATAAGACATTCGATCTGGAAAATGTGGATGAGATCGCGGGTATCGGATATGCTGCGGCGATCCGGGCATTCGAGGTCGTGATAAAAGAAAATAAATATGAAACCTTGGTGAACGCTATTATGGCAAGAAGAAACAACGCCTTGATGCCATAGTTTTTTCCGGAAGTTCCGGTGTTCACTCCAAATATTAACTAAGTTGGCAAATAACGCGATGAAACAGGCAAATAAGATGGTAATATATCAGGTCTTTCCACGTTGGTTTGGAAATATGAAATCATCCCTGGTGAAGAATGGAAGTAAAGTTGAAAACGGAGTAGGAAAGTTTTCGGACTTTACGCCGGTTGCTTTGTCCAAGATTAAGGAGTTGGGAACCACCCATATCTGGTATACCGGAGTGATCGAACATGCAACGAATACTGATTATACGGCTTACCAGATACGAAGAGACCATGCGGCAGTCGTAAAGGGGAATGCCGGCTCGCCTTATGCGATCAAAGATTATTATGATATAGACCCGGACCTGGCCGATAATGTGCCTGACCGTATGAAAGAATTCGAATCGCTGGTCAGAAGGACGCATGAAGCCGGAATGAAAGTAATCATCGATTTCGTACCTAATCATGTGGCCCGCCAGTATTATTCGGATGCCAAGATGGCATATGTGGAAGACTTGGGGCAAAAAGACAATACTTCGAAAGCTTTCGATCCTAATAATAATTTCTATTATATACCGGGGCAGACTTTGTGTCTGCAATTCGGTGCTCAGCAGGAAGATTTTGAATATAGTGAATTTCCGGCGAAAGTCACGGGGAATGATTGCTTCAGTACCTGTCCCGGACAAAACGACTGGTATGAGACGGTCAAGTTGAATTATGGTGTTGATTATGTGAACGGCCGTACCCTGCATTTTGATCCGGTTCCCAATACATGGGCGAAGATGCTGGATATCCTGCTTTTCTGGGCGGAAAAAGGGATAGACGGTTTCCGGTGCGATATGGCGGAAATGGTTCCGGTTGAATTCTGGAACTGGGTGATCCCGAAGGTGAAACAGGCTTATGATGTTTGTTTTATTGCCGAAGTTTATAATCCGGCAGAATATCGCAATTATATCTGGAACGGACATTTTGATTATTTGTATGATAAGGTCGGACTGTACGATACGGTACGGGCGGTCATGTGTAACCAGGCTCCGGCAAGCAATATCTCCGGATGCTGGCAGTCACTCGAAGGCATCCAGCATAATATGTTGAACTTCCTTGAAAACCATGACGAGCAGCGTATCGCTTCTTACTTCTTTGCCGGTGATCCGCGTCCGGGAATTCCGGGGATGATCGTGTTGGCTATGATGAATACCAATCCGGTGATGATCTACAGCGGACAGGAGTTAGGAGAGCCGGGAATGGACGATGAAGGGTTCAGCGGACGTGATGGGCGCACGACGATTTTTGATTACTGGAGTCTTGCCAGCTTGCGTAACTGGATAAACGAGGGAGCTTTCGATGGGGGCAAACTGACTGCCGAACAACGGCAGTTGCGCGAGGTGTATGCAAAGATCTTGAATATATCAAAGTCCGAACGGGTTATCACGGAAGGAGTTTTCTATGATTTGATGTATGCAAACCTGAGCAATCCGTATTTTAATTCACACCGTCAATTCGTGTTCATGCGTAAATATCAGAATGAAGTGTTGTTAGTGGTGGTCAACTTTGACAAGGCAGAGCAGACGGTACGCATCCAAATTCCTGACGAGGCATTCAAGGCACTTGATTTCGGGGACAACAAAGCTGCCGTACAGACCGATCTGATGACTGGAGAGAACTGTATCAGCACATTGACGGCTGCTTGGCCCTATCAGGTCGTTATACCTGCTTATTCCGGTCGTTTACTGAAGTTTACATATTGATTTATGATTTATGGTTTGTGATTTATGATCTGCTCTGACCGATGTGTTTGGTAATAAATCATAAATCATAAATCATAAATCATAATTGTTTTGTACCTTTGCACTCACAATTCAAATCTATTTACTTAAGATAAATATTCGGAATAATGAGTGCACAAACTCCTTTCTTGGTGTTTTCGGGAACTAACTCCCGGTATCTTGCAGAGAAAATTTGCAATAGTCTTGGTTGTCCGCTGGGACAGATGAACATTCAACACTTTGCCGATGGTGAATTTGCCGTCTCTTATGAAGAGTCGATTCGCGGTCGCGATGTATTCCTGGTACAATCAACGTTTCCTAACTCTGATAATCTGATGGAGCTTCTCCTGATGATCGATGCTGCCAAGCGTGCTTCAGCACACTCTGTAATCGCAGTTATTCCTTATTTCGGTTGGGCACGTCAGGATAGAAAAGATAAACCGCGTGTTTCTATCGGGGCCAAACTGATCGCAGACATGCTGAGTACTGCCGGTATCGACCGCTTGATTACGATGGACCTGCATGCCGATCAGATTCAGGGATTCTTTAATGTTCCGGTCGACCACTTGTATGCATCTTCCATTTTCCTGGATTACATTAAAACATCATTGCCTCTGGATAACCTGTGTATCGCTACACCGGATGTTGGAGGAACTAAACGTGCCAGCAGTTATTCCAAATACCTGGGTTTGCCGATGGTTATTTGCCACAAGTCACGTCTGCGTGCCAATGAAGTGGCCGAAATGCGTATCATCGGTGATGTGAAAGGTTTGGATGTACTTTTGATCGACGATATGGTGGATACGGCCGGTACTATTACGAAGGCTGCCAACCTGATGCTCGAAAACGGTGCTAAATCCGTGCGTGCCATCGCCAGTCATGCCGTTATGTCCGACCCGGCTTCTACACGTGTAGACCAGTCTGCTTTGACTGAAATGATCTTTACGGATTCTATCCCTTATGCAAAGAAATGCGAAAAGGTGAAAGTGTTGTCTGTTGCCGATATGTTTGCCGAAGCCATCCGTCGTGTTTGTAGCGGTGAATCTATCAGTTCTCTGTATACTATTTAATTAATGCATATATCAAGGAAAGGCTGCAATCCTGCGGGATGAGCAGCCTTTTTATTTCCATATAATTCTTAACTTTGTCTGCATGAAAAAGAGCGAGAACCTTCTCGCTTGATATGATTAAGATGAATTATTGGTTTAATCTATAGGTCAGAATGGATCAGCATGCGTACCGGTATCGGTAAAAAGGAGTATAAACTCTGTTTCGTTTTGGCTCCAGACTAATAACCGGTCTGATTATATAATGGCACTCCCATAGACCGTCATACTTATGTTTTTACCGTTTCTTTTTTACTTGTTGCCTCTATCTTTACTTAATTTGAATATTACGGCCAAAAATAATAATTAGCAATTTGCCTATTTCTCTTCATCAATAATCATGCCACTGCCGAGGCAAAGACGATGGTCTTTGTCGTAGACTACTCCGTACTGTCCGGGGGCTATTCCTTGGATTTTGTTGTCGGATTCGATGCGGTATAAGTCTCCGATGCGACGGATGCGGCCGTGTGTGAAGTCCGGTGTGTGGCGGATCTTGAAAGTGATCTCTTTCTCGTCTTCAAATTCTCCCCATGGGTCTTCGGTGATAAAGTCGAAGCCGTGCATGTTGATAATCTTGCCGTACTGTGTTTCCGGATCATAACCGTTGGAAACATAGATAATGTTCCGCTTGATGTCCTTTTTGATAACGAACCACGGTCCTCCGCTTAAGCCTAAACCCTTACGCTGTCCGATGGTGTGGAACCAGTAGCCGTTGTGTTTGCCTAACACCTTGCCTGTTTCCAGTTCGACGATCTTTCCGGTTCGTTTGCCCAGGTAGCGTTCGATGAAATCATTATAGTTGATCTTGCCTAAGAAGCAGATTCCCTGGCTGTCTTTCCGTTTGGCACTCGGCAGTTTTTGTTGTTCGGCTATAGCTCGGACTTCGCTTTTCATGAGATGTCCGATCGGGAACATTAATTTCTGTATTTGCAAACGAGTGATTTGGCCGAGGAAGTCGGTCTGATCTTTTACCGGATCCTTGGCGGTGGAAAGCCATACTTTACCGTCTATCTCGGTTGTCGTGGCGTAATGACCGGTCGCTATTTTATCGAAATCCTTTCCCCATTTCTCTTCGAAGCAGCCGAATTTGATATATTTATTGCACATCATATCCGGGTTGGGGGTGAGTCCGCGTTTTACGGAATCAATGGTGTAGCTCACGACACGATCCCAATATTCGTCGTGCAAGGAGACGATTTCAAACCGGCAACCGTACTTCTTGGCGATATAAGAGGTGATTTCAATATCTTCTTCGGCAGGGCAGTCTATATATCCGTCTTTATCTTCCATGCCGATACGGATATAGAAAATGGTAGGATCGTATCCTGCCTCTTTCAACTGGTGGACGACTACGGAGCTATCTACTCCTCCCGAAACTAATGCTGCGATTTCCATATTTTTACAGTGAATAAGAATTGTACAAAGGTACGGTAAATTTTTCAATTAAAACAGGAGAGATACTTTGGGTGCATCGATTACCGATAAGATACATGTCGGGACGACGAAAAATTATTGGCAGTATCTTTCGGAAATGTTGGGTTTGGAACTGC
The DNA here is from genome assembly GCF_019041495.1 of Parabacteroides sp. MSK.9.14. Lineage (NCBI taxonomy): Bacteria > Pseudomonadati > Bacteroidota > Bacteroidia > Bacteroidales > Tannerellaceae > Parabacteroides > Parabacteroides sp. MSK.9.14. Next base: position 51,911 of record NZ_JAHPXO010000005.1, on the reverse strand, counting down.
TCGATTACGGTATTATATCTAGCCGGACGAATCTTATTCTAACTGAAGGGATAGTAGTGACGATTTGATAGAATTGAAAGAGCGATTCTAGTTGGGATACTTTTAACCTGCAAAACATTTTTCATCTCATCGGAATTGCTTATTTTCGCATCCATAATAGTTCTCTTTTATGAATGTAGACATAACAGATTTAAAGACGGTCCGTTTGAGTCAGGACGGGAGTGCTGTGATTATCTTGGACCAGACCTGCTTGCCGGGATCTGAAGTCTATGTTTCCCTTTCTTCTGCAGAAGAGATTTGGGAGGCTATATATAGATTAAAGGTGCGCGGGGCGCCGGCTATCGGGATAGCTGCTGCCTATGGCATTTATGTTTGTAGCCGACAGATTGCGGCAAACACTTATGGTGGTTTTTGCAGTGAGTTTCTCCGAATCAAGGATTATCTGGCATCTTCTCGCCCTACTGCGGTCAACTTGGTTGCGGCTTTGGACCGGATGGAAAAAGTTGTGGTCGCCCATTCTGTGAATCCTGTTCCGGAAATAGTGGAACTGTTGCGTGTCGAGGCGGAGGCGATCCGGGCGGAAGATGCGGCTGCTTGCCGTAAGATAGGAGAGAACTGCTTGTCCTTGTTGCGCCCGGGAATGGGAATCCTGACACATTGCAATGCCGGTCATTTGGCGGTATCGGAATATGGAACGGCTCTCGCTCCGGTTTATTTAGGAGAAGAACGTGGATATGGCTTTAAGGTGTTTGCCGATGAAACGCGTCCGCTGTTGCAGGGTGCACGCCTGACGGCCTACGAATTGCAGAAGGTGGGTGTGGATGTTACCTTGATTTGTGATAATATGGCGTCGGCCGTCATGCGGAAAGGCTGGGTACAGGCTGTCGTGGTCGGTTGCGACCGGGTCGCGGCAAATGGCGATACGGCTAATAAGATCGGGACTTCGGGAGTGGCGATCCTGGCTCGTTATTACGGTATTCCTTTTTATGTGTTAGGTCCGACATCCACTATTGATTTGAATTGTCCGGATGGGGATTCGATCGTGATAGAAGAACGGAATCCCAAGGAAATTACGGATATGTGGTATGCTTCGCGGATGGCTCCTGAAGGGGTGAAAGCTTATAATCCGGCTTTTGATGTAACTCCTCACGACTTGATAACTGCGATTATAACCGAAAAAGGTATTGCTTATCCTCCTTTCCGTCTGGAGGATTTCTGAAAAATATTTACGGAAAGTTTTGCTAATCCCGAAACAATCAGTAATTTTGCTGCCCAATTTGTGGATATAGTAATTAAACAATATAATAAATTAAATTATGATCGTAGTTCCATTAAAAGAAGGCGAAAACATTGAAAAAGCGCTGAAGAAATTCAAAAGAAAGTTCGAAAAAACAGGTGTAGTAAAAGAATTGAGAAACCGTCAGGCTTTCGAAAAACCCTCTGTAGCAAAGAGAAAACAAACTATGCGTGCTGTTTACGTTCAGCAATTACAGCAGGTAGAAGAATAAAAATACAAAATCTATCTGCCAGGCTTGTTTTATTGGATTCTTATTCTTATTTTCGTTGCATAAAAGTTGATGCAACGTGAATGTGCTGATTGATTCATTTTTAGATTATCTTCGGTATGAGCGGAATTATTCCGAATATACGATTAATGCTTATTTTAAAGATTTACAGCAGTTTGAAGATTTTGTAAAAGAGAAGAAGGAAGGCATATTTGTGCCGGGGGAAGTTGATACGGATATTGTACGGAATTGGATTATATCTTTGTTGGATAATAAGATTTCGCCCGTATCTGTCAATCGGAAATTGAGTTCTTTGAAATCTTTTTTTAAATTCCTTATGAAGCAGGGATTCGTTTCTGTAAATCCGTTACGGTTTGTGACCGGTCCGAAAACAAAGAAGCCGTTACCTACTTTTGTAAAAGAGAAGGATATGGAAGAGTTGTTGGATGGAGACGGGTTTGATGAGGATTTTGAAGGGGTGAGGGATCGTCTGATACTTGAAATGCTGTATGATACCGGGGTGAGACGTTCGGAGCTGGTCGGTTTACAAGATACCGATATAGACTACGATGCTATGCTGATCAGGGTGACAGGTAAGCGTAACAAGCAGCGGCTGATTCCTTTTGCAGAAAGATTAAAAAACTTGATGCTTGCATACACTGAAGTCCGAAATCGTGAAGTTGACGCAGGATGCGGATGGTTCTTTGTCCGGAAGAATGGAGAACAATTGTCTACGGGTATTCTTTATACGATAGTAAAAAAGAAGCTTTCGGACATTCCGACATTGGCAAAATGCAGTCCCCACGTATTAAGACATTCGTTTGCAACAAGTATGTTGAATAATGGAGCGGAGTTGAACGCCGTGAAAGAGTTACTCGGTCATAGCAGTCTGGCTTCTACCAGTATTTACACACATACAACCTTTGAGGAATTAAAAAAAGTGTATCATGCTCATCCAAGAGCACAAAAAGAAGGAGGTTTATTATGAACATTAGAATTCAAGCAATCCATTTTGATGCAACTGATCAATTAGAAGCGTTTATTCAGAAGAAAGTGGCTAAGTTGGAACAGTATTTCGACGGCATTATATCGGCAGAAGTTAGTTTAAAGGTTGTAAAACCAGAATCTGCAAAGAATAAAGAAGCTGCTATTCGGTTGATTATTAAAAATGGAGATTGTTTTGCCGAAAAGGTAAATGATACCTTTGAAGAATCAATTGACGAATGCGTAGAAGCATTGGAGAAACAGTTAGTTAAATTCAAGGAAAAAATCAGAGCCAAATAAAAAAAACGGTAGATAAATTTGGTATATAAGAAATAATGCCTAAATTTGCAGCCGTTTCGCCTTGGTGACGAAACGGCTGCTTTTTGAAGCAGATATGCCTCTTTAGCTCAGTTGGCCAGAGCACGTGATTTGTAATCTCGGGGTCGTTGGTTCGAATCCGACAAGAGGCTCAAAATAGTTGATAGTGGAAAGTTGACAGTTGACAGTTTATGTCACTTTCCAGTTTTATTTGTCAACTATCAATTTTCAACTGTCAACTTATTGGGCAGTTACCAGAGTGGCCAAATGGGGCTGACTGTAACTCAGCTGTCTTTCGACTTCGGTGGTTCGAATCCATCACTGCCCACAAAATAAAACAATTTATAAAAGAATTGGTTTGTTTGAAATTGCGGAAGTAGCTCAGTTGATAGAGCATTAGCCTTCCAAGCTGAGGGTCGCGGGTTTGAGTCCCGTCTTCCGCTCTTATTTATTGCCTGTGTAGCTCAGCGGTAGAGCACTTCCTTGGTAAGGAAGAGGTCCCGAGTTCAAGTCTCGGCACCGGCTCAAAATGGTATTTTAGAACATGATCATTAATCAAATAAAGAACAATTAAGTTATGGCAAAAGAGAAATTTGACAGATCGAAACCACATGTGAACATTGGTACGATTGGTCACGTTGACCACGGTAAAACAACTTTGACAGCTGCTATCACAACAGTATTGGCAAAGAAAGGTCTTTCAGAATTGCGTTCATTCGACTCAATCGACAACGCTCCTGAAGAAAAAGAAAGAGGTATCACTATCAACACTTCTCACGTAGAGTATTCGACTGCAAACCGTCACTATGCTCACGTAGACTGTCCGGGTCACGCCGACTACGTAAAGAACATGGTAACTGGTGCTGCTCAGATGGACGGTGCTATCATCGTAGTTGCTGCTACTGATGGTCCTATGCCTCAGACTCGCGAGCACATCTTGTTGGCTCGTCAGGTAAACGTTCCGAGATTGGTTGTTTTCATGAACAAATGTGACATGGTGGACGACGAAGAAATGTTGGAACTGGTTGAAATGGAAATGAGAGAACTTCTTTCATTCTATGATTTCGATGGTGATAACACTCCGATCATTCGTGGTTCTGCTTTGGGTGCTTTGAATGGCGATCCGAAATGGGAAGAAAAAGTAATGGAACTGATGGAAGCTTGCGATACTTGGATTCCGCTGCCTCCGCGTGAAGTTGACAAGCCTTTCTTGATGCCTATCGAAGACGTATTCTCTATTACTGGTCGTGGTACAGTTGCTACTGGTCGTATCGAAACTGGTATTGTGAAAGTTGGTGATGAAGTTCAGATCATCGGTTTGGGTGCTGACGGAAAGAAATCTGTTGTTACAGGTGTTGAAATGTTCCGTAAGTTACTGGATCAGGGTGAAGCTGGTGACAACGTTGGTTTGTTGCTTCGCGGTATCGACAAGAACGAAATCAAACGTGGTATGGTAATCTGCCACCCGGGTCAGGTAAAAGAACATTCTCGTTTCAAAGCTGAGGTTTATATCTTGAAGAAAGAAGAAGGTGGTCGTCACACTCCGTTCCACAACAAATATCGTCCTCAGTTCTATATCCGTACATTGGACGTAACTGGTGAAATCACTCTTCCGGAAGGAACTGAAATGGTAATGCCTGGTGATAACGTTACAATTGACGTTGAACTGATCTATCCGGTAGCTTGTAATGTAGGTCTTCGTTTCGCTATCCGCGAAGGTGGTCGTACAGTAGGTGCTGGTCAGATCACAGAATTAGAAAACTAATTCAAACATATAAAATGTAGCCAGTCTTTTTTTAGGGCTGGCTATTTTACGGAACTAGCTCAGTTGGTAGAGCACTGGTCTCCAAAACCAGGTGTCGGGAGTTCGAGCCTCTCGTTCCGTGCTAAAAATCTATAGATTCGATGAAAAAGATAATTAATTATATTAAGGAATCTTATAACGAACTTGTTTATAAAGTTTCTTGGCCTACGAGAACAGAGCTTTCCAATAGTGCTGTGGTTGTTATGTTTGCTTCCCTTATAATTGCGGCATTAATCTTTGTTATTGATTTAGGCTTTGAGGGCGTGATGCGTTTCTTCTACGAGAAAATCTTTTAATCAGTTTAAAGTATGTCTGATATTCAAAAGAAATTTTATGTTCTGCGTGCTATTAGTGGCAAGGAGAATAAAGTCAGAGAGTATCTTGAGGCTGAGTTGAAGAATACTGACTTAGGTGAGTATGTGTCACAGGTCTTGATTCCTACTGAAAAGACTTTTACGGTACGTAATGGTAAGAAGGTGATGAAAGAACGTGCTTACTTGCCTGGATACGTTTTGGTAGAAGCCGCTTTGGTTGGAGAAGTCGCTCATCGATTGAGAAACATTCCTAACGTAATCGGTTTTTTGGGTGGATCGGATAATCCCGTTCCCTTGCGCCCGGCAGAAGTTAGTCGTATTTTAGGTACGGTTGATGAATTGCAGGAACAGCAAGATGACCTAGATATTCAGTTTTATGTTGGTGAGAATGTGAAAATCACTTTTGGACCCTTTAATGGCTTCACTGGTGTGATTGAGGAGGTCAATGCCGAGAAAAAGAAACTTAAAGTGATGGTAAAAGTTTTCGGACGTAAAACACCGCTTGAGTTGGGTTATATGCAAGTGGAGAAGGAATAAGTGCTTTTGTTACGAAAAGTACTGTCTTTCTTTAAAAGTTATCGATGTTATATATCTAAAAAATTTTAGAAACAATGGCTAAAGAAGTTGCTGGACAAATCAAATTGCAGATTAAAGGAGGAGCAGCAAACCCTTCTCCCCCTGTAGGACCTGCTCTGGGTTCTAAGGGTATTAATATTATGGAGTTTTGCAAGCAATTTAATGCCAGAACCCAAGACAAGGCCGGTAAGATATTACCTGTTGTAATCACTTACTATGCCGATAAGTCTTTCGACTTTGTTGTAAAAACTCCTCCTGTTGCTATCCAGTTGTTGGAAGCTTCCAAACAGAAGAGTGGTTCTGCTGAGCCGAATCGTAAGAAGATTGCAGAAATCTCTTGGGATCAGGTAAAAACTATTGCAGAGGACAAGTTGGTCGATCTGAACTGCTTCACTGTCGAGTCAGCTATGAGAATGGTTGCCGGAACAGCAAGAAGTATGGGTATCACTGTTAAAGGGACATTCCCGGGTAATAATTAATAAACTTCAATTGAGATGAGTAAACTTACAAAAAATCAAAAGTTGGCTTTGGGCAAGATTGAAGCTGGGAAAGCGTACACATTGAAAGAAGCTTCAGCTTTGGTAAAAGAAATTACTACTACTAAGTTTGATGCCTCTGTAGATGTTGATGTTCGTTTAGGTGTTGACCCTCGTAAAGCTAACCAAATGGTGAGAGGTGTGGTTTCACTGCCTCACGGAACGGGTAAGCAGGTTCGGGTTCTCGCATTATGTACACCAGACAAGGAAGCTGAAGCTACTGCTGCAGGTGCTGACTATGTTGGATTGGACGAGTATATTGAAAAGATTAAAGGCGGTTGGACTGATATTGACGTAATTATCACTATGCCTTCTATCATGGGTAAGATTGGTGCTCTGGGTAGAGTATTAGGCCCGCGTGGTTTGATGCCTAACCCAAAGAGTGGTACGGTTACCAATGAAATTGGAAACGCAGTGAAAGAAGTTAAGCAAGGTAAGATCGACTTTAAGGTAGACAAATCCGGTATCGTTCACACTTCAATCGGTAAGATTTCTTTCAATTCCGATCAGATTCGTGACAATGCTAAGGAATTTATTTCAACTCTTTTGAAGTTGAAACCGTCTGCAGCTAAAGGTACATATATAAAGAGCATTTATCTTTCAAGTACAATGAGTGCGGGTATTAAAATTGACCCCAAATCAGTTGAAGAAAACTAATTAAAATTATTGGACAATGAAAAAGGAAGATAAAGGCTTAATTATAGGTCAACTGACTGAGATCGTAAAGGAATATCCTAACTTTTATTTGACTGACATCGAAGCATTGGATGCTGAGAAAACCAGCAAATTGAGACGGGAATGTTTCAAGAAAGAGATCAAGTTGGTTGTTGTAAAGAATAACTTGCTTAAAAAGGCATTGGAAAATGTAGAAGGTGATTTCTCACCTCTGCAGGTTGCAATGAAAGGCAATACAGCTGTGATGTTCTCACAGACTGCTAATGCTCCCGCTCGTCTGATTAAGGAATTTACTAAAGATGCTAAAAAGGATGCTCCTGTTAAGCCGGAATTGAAAGCTGCCTATGTACAGGAAAGTTTCTATATCGGTGCAGAAAATCTCGAAGCCTTGGTAAATATCAAGAGCAAAAACGAACTTATCGGAGATGTTATCATGTTGTTGCAATCTCCGGCGAAGAACGTTATCTCTGCTCTTCAGTCATCAGGACAAACTATCCATGGTCTGTTGAAGACTTTGGAAGAAAGATAATTTTTTTAATTTACACAGATAAACAAACATTTAAATCATACAAAAATGGCAGATTTGAAAGCTTTTGCAGAACAATTAGTAAACCTGACCGTAAAAGAAGTTAGCGAACTGGCTACAATCCTGAAAGAAGAATATGGTATCGAACCTGCAGCTGCAGCTGTTGCTGTTGCTGGTCCTGCTGCCGGTGGCGCTGCTGCCGCTGCAGAAGAAAAAACTTCTTTTGACGTAGTATTGAAAGCAGCTGGTGCAAACAAGCTGGCTATCGTTAAGTTAGTAAAAGAATTAACTGGTCTTGGTTTGAAAGAAGCTAAAGATATGGTTGACGGTGCTCCTAGCGCTATCAAAGAAGGAATCGCTAAAGCTGATGCTGAAGCATTGAAGAAACAGTTGGAAGAAGCTGGAGCTGAAGTTGAGCTTAAATAGTATTTATAACCTGGTAATCAGGTGATTTGGTTAAGAGTCTCCCTTAAAGGAGATTCTTAACCTTTTTGTGTCTATAATTTCAATAAGTTCAATAAATTCCTTACTAGATGTCTTCAACAGCTGAAAACCAAAGAGTTAATTTTGCTTCGATCAAAAATCAGTTCCCATATCCGGACTTTCTCGAAGTACAATTGAAGTCATTCCAAGACTTTCTTCAACTTGACACACCTCCTGAAAAGAGAAAAAAGGAGGGATTGTATAAGGTATTTGCCGAGAATTTTCCGATAGCAGATACGCGTAACAATTTTGTGTTGGAGTTCTTAGATTACTATATAGATCCGCCTCGCTATACGATTGACGAATGTATTGCTCGCGGGTTAACCTATAGTGTGCCTTTAAAAGCGAAGTTAAAACTGTATTGTACAGACCCTGATCACGAGGATTTCGATACAGTGATACAGGACGTATATCTGGGCCCGATTCCGTATATGACGGAAAGGGGCACTTTCGTGATAAATGGTGCGGAGCGTGTTGTGGTTTCACAATTGCACCGTTCACCGGGTGTATTCTTTGGACAAAGTACACATGCCAATGGTACGAAGTTGTATTCAGCGCGTATCATTCCTTTTAAAGGTTCCTGGATCGAGTTTGCAACTGACATCAACAATGTGATGTATGCTTACATCGACCGTAAAAAGAAATTACCTGTAACAACCCTTTTAAGAGCTATTGGTTTTGAAAGCGATAAAGACATTCTCGAGATCTTTAATCTGGCTGAAGAAGTAAAAGTTTCGAAAGCTAACCTGAAGAAGCTGATCGGTCGTAAACTGGCTGCTCGTGTTTTGAAGACTTGGGTGGAAGATTTCGTAGATGAAGATACCGGTGAGGTTGTTTCTATTGAACGTAATGACGTTATCATCGACCGTGAGTCGGTTCTCGATAGCGACAATATTGAGGCTATTCTGGAATCTGGCACGCAAAACATTCTATTACATCGTGAGGACCAGAATCTTTCAGATTATGCTATCATCTATAATACGCTTCAGAAAGACCCTAGTAACTCTGAAAAGGAAGCTGTCCTGTATATTTATCGTCAGTTGCGAAATGCAGAACCTGCAGATGAAGCAAGTGCCCGTGAAGTTATTCAGAACCTGTTCTTCTCTGAAAAGCGTTATGATTTAGGTGAAGTTGGCCGTTACAGAATTAATAAGAAGTTGAACCTTACTACCAGCGATGATATTAAGGTTTTGACAAAAGAAGATATAATCGAGATCATCAAGTATCTGATTGAGTTGATCAACTCGAAAGCGATCGTTGATGATATCGACCATTTGAGCAACCGTCGTGTGCGTACAGTGGGCGAACAGCTGTACAACCAGTTCGGTATTGGTTTGGCTCGTATGTCTCGTACGGTTCGTGAACGTATGAATGTACGCGATAATGAAGTGTTTACTCCGATTGATTTGATTAACGCGAAGACTATTTCTTCTGTCGTTAACTCATTCTTCGGAACGAATGCTTTGTCTCAGTTTATGGACCAGACAAATCCACTGGCTGAAATTACGCATAAACGTCGTTTGTCTGCATTGGGACCGGGTGGTCTGTCTCGTGAACGTGCTGGATTTGAGGTTCGTGACGTACACTATACGCATTATGGTCGTCTTTGTCCAATTGAAACTCCTGAGGGACCGAACATCGGTTTGATCTCTTCTTTGTGTGTATATGCTAAGATTAACGATCTTGGTTTTATCTCTACTCCGTACCGTAAGGTTGTTGATGGTAAGGTGGACTTTTCTGAGGAAGGTTTACAATATTATACTGCAGAAGAAGAAGAAGAATTGACGATTGCCCAAGGAAATGCTCCATTGGATGATAACGGCAAGTTTGTTCGTGATAGAGTGAAAGCTCGTTTTGAAGCTGATTTCCCGGTCGTGCCTCCTACGGAGATCGATTTGATGGACGTTGCTCCACAGCAGATTGCTTCTATTGCGGCTTCTTTGATTCCGTTCTTGGAACATGACGATGCTAACCGTGCATTGATGGGATCTAACATGATGCGCCAGGCTGTTCCTTTGCTGCGTACGGATGCTCCAATCGTTGGTACAGGTATCGAAGCGCAGGTTGCTCGTGATTCACGTACCCAGATCATGGCTGAACGTGAGGGAGAAGTTGTATTTGTGGATGCAACTTGTATCAAGATCAAATATGACCGCTCGGAAGATGAAGAATTCGTAAGTTTCGAAGATGCGGTTAAGACATACAATATTCCGAAGTGGCGTAAGACTAACCAAAGTACGACTGTCGATCTGCGTCCGATCTGTCATCGTGGTCAGCGTGTGAAGGCTGGCGATATCCTGACGGAAGGTTATTCTACTCAGAATGGTGAGTTGGCCTTGGGACGTAACGTGAAAGTGGCATATATGCCGTGGAAGGGTTACAACTATGAGGATGCTATCGTTTTGAACGAACGTATGGTCCGTGAAGACTTCTTTACTTCAGTTCACGTTGACGAATACATTTTGGAGGTTCGTGAAACGAAACGTGGTATGGAAGAGTTGACTTCCGATATCCCGAATGTCAGCGAAGAAGCGACTAAGGATTTGGATGAAAGAGGTATTGTCCGTGTGGGTGCTCGTATTGAACCGGGTGATATTTTAATTGGTAAGATTACTCCGAAGGGTGAATCTGATCCTTCTCCAGAGGAAAAATTGCTTCGTGCAATTTTCGGCGATAAGGCTGGTGATGTGAAAGATGCTTCTTTGAAAGCAACCCCGTCTCTTCGTGGTGTAGTTATTGAAACTGCTTTATTCTCGAAAGCCATCAAGAAGCGTAAGTCCAGACTGACAGACAAGGCTATTCTTCCTAAATTGGATGAGGAATACGAAATGAAGATGGCTGACCTGAAGAACTTGTTGGTTGATAAACTGTTGGTTTTGACTAATGGTAAGGTTTCTCAGGGAGTTAAAGACTATATGAATACAGAGATTATTGCGAAGGGAGTAAAGTTCTCTCGCAAGGCTCTGGAAGAATTGGATTATAATTCTATCCAAGTAAGTAAATGGACTGCCGATGCTGATAAGAACGAACTTATCAAGCAGGTGATTCTGAATTATTTGAAGAAATATAAGGAACTGGATGCTGAGTTGAGACGTAAGAAATTTGATCTTACGATCGGCGATGAACTGCCTACTGGTATTGTTCAGATGGCTAAGGTTTACATTGCTAAGAAACGTAAGATCCAGGTTGGGGATAAGATGGCCGGTCGTCATGGTAACAAGGGTATTGTTTCCAAGATCGTCCGTCAGGAAGATATGCCATTCCTTGAAGATGGAACTCCGGTTGATATCTGTTTGAATCCGCTGGGTGTACCTTCTCGTATGAACTTAGGACAGATTTTTGAAGCTGTGTTAGGTTGGGCAGGCCGGACGATGGGGGTTAAATTTGCTACTCCTATCTTTGATGGTGCAACATTAGATGATATGAATGAATGGACGGACAAAGCCGGATTACCCCGTTACGGTAAGAGCTACTTGTATGACGGTGGAACAGGTGAACGTTTTGACCAGCCGGCTACAGTGGGTGTTACTTACTTCCTGAAGTTGGGTCACATGGTTGACGATAAGATGCATGCTCGTTCAATCGGTCCGTACTCTCTTATTACTCAGCAGCCTCTGGGTGGTAAGGCACAGTTTGGTGGTCAGCGTTTCGGAGAGATGGAAGTTTGGGCACTGGAAGCTTTCGGTGCTGCACATGTTCTTCAGGAAATTCTTACGATCAAATCTGACGACGTTGTTGGACGTTCTAAGGCTTACGAAGCAATTGTGAAAGGTGATCCGATGCCACAACCGGGTATCCCCGAATCTTTGAACGTATTGCTGCACGAGCTGAGAGGTCTTGGTTTAAGCTTTACTCTGGATTAATTCAAAAACAATATAAGTAGATGAGTTTCGGCTCATCTACTTACTCATTGATAACTCTTTATAAATAAAAAATATGGCCTTTAGAAAAGAAAACAAAATAAAGAGTAACTTTTCAAAAATAACCATCGGTCTGGCTTCCCCTGAAGAGATTCTTGAGAACTCTAGTGGTGAAGTTTTAAAACCGGAAACGATTAATTATCGTACGTACAAACCTGAGCGTGACGGTCTTTTCTGTGAGCGTATTTTCGGTCCTATCAAGGACTATGAATGCCATTGCGGTAAATACAAGCGTATTCGTTATAAAGGTATTGTCTGCGATCGTTGCGGGGTAGAAGTTACAGAGAAAAAAGTACGTCGTGAACGTATGGGACACATTCATTTGGTTGTACCTGTTGCTCATATCTGGTATTTTCGTTCCCTGCCCAATAAAATCGGTTACTTGTTAGGCTTGCCGACCAAGAAACTGGATTCTATTATCTATTACGAACGTTATGTCGTGATTCAGCCGGGTTGTGTAGACACTATTGCTGAATTGGACTTGCTTTCGGAAGAAGAATATTTGCAGATTCTGGATAACCTGCCAAAGGAAAACCAGATGTTGGAAGATACGGATCCGAATAAGTTCATCGCAAAGATCGGTGCTGAAGCCATCTATGATTTGTTGGCTCGTCTGGACTTAGATTCTTTGTCTTACGAATTGCGCCATCGTGCAAGCACAGACGGTTCGCAACAGCGTAAGAACGAAGCATTGAAACGTTTACAGGTTGTTGAGTCCTTCCGTGCATCCAGAGGGCGTAACAAACCGGAATGGATGATCGTGAAGGTTGTACCTGTTATCCCTCCAGAACTGCGTCCGTTGGTTCCGTTGGATGGTGGCCGTTTCGCTACTTCCGATTTGAATGATTTGTATCGTCGTGTTATTATCCGTAATAACCGTCTGAAACGATTAATCGATATTAAAGCTCCCGAAGTTATTTTACGTAATGAAAAACGTATGCTTCAGGAAGCTGTGGATTCTTTGTTTGATAACTCTCGTAAATCGAGTGCTGTTAAGACAGATGCTAACCGTCCGTTGAAGTCTCTCTCCGACAGTTTGAAAGGTAAACAAGGTCGTTTCCGTCAGAACCTGTTGGGTAAACGTGTTGACTATTCGGCCCGTTCGGTTATCGTTGTAGGTCCTGAATTGAAGATGCATGAATGTGGTCTGCCAAAGAATATGGCAGCCGAACTTTATAAGCCTTTCGTGATCCGTAAATTGATTGAACGCGGTATCGTAAAAACGGTTAAGTCTGCTAAGAAGATCGTCGACCGTAAGGAGCCGGTGGTTTGGGATATTTTGGAATACGTAATGAAAGGACATCCGGTATTGCTGAACCGTGCACCGACACTGCACCGTTTGGGTATTCAGGCATTCCAGCCAAAGTTGATCGAAGGTAAAGCTATTCAGTTGCACCCGTTGGCATGTACGGCATTCAACGCCGACTTCGACGGTGACCAGATGGCTGTTCACTTGCCTTTAGGAAACGAGGCCGTATTGGAAGCACAGATGTTGATGCTTGCTTCTCATAACATTCTGAATCCGGCTAACGGTGCACCTATTACTGTTCCTTCCCAGGATATGGTGTTAGGTTTGTACTACATAACCAAAATGCGCAAGGGAACACAAGGTGAAGGTCTTGTTTTCTATGGGCCGGAAGAAGCAACGATCGCATATAATGAAAAGAAAGTGGATATCCATGCTCCGATCAAAGTATATGTGAACGACATAGATAAGGAAGGTAATCCGGTTAAGAAAATGGTCGAAACTTCTGTCGGGCGTTTGATGGTCAATGAATTTGTTCCGGAAGAAGTCGGTTATATTAATGAAGTATTGGGTAAAAAAGCTCTCCGTGATATCATCGGTAAGGTGATCAAGGCTTGTGGTGTTGCCCGTACGGCTCAGTTCTTGGATGATATCAAGAATCTGGGTTATTATATGGCTTTCAAAGGTGGTTTGTCCTTCAACTTGGCTGACGTTCTGATCCCACCTGAAAAAGAGGCGTTGGTGAAAGAAGGTTATGACGAAGTTGAACAGATTATGAACAACTATAACATGGGGTTCATTACCAACAACGAACGTTATAACCAGATTATTGATACTTGGACACATGTTAACAGCAAGTTGTCCGATACATTGATGAAGCAGTTGACTGCTGATAATGATGGTTTCAACTCTATCTATATGATGATGGATTCTGGAGCCCGTGGTTCTAAAGAACAGATTCGTCAGTTGTCCGGCATGCGTGGTTTGATGGCAAAACCGCAGAAAAGTGGTGCAGAAGGTGGTCAGATTATTGAAAACCCGATCCTTTCTAACTTTAAAGAAGGTCTGTCCGTGTTGGAGTATTTTATCTCTACTCACGGTGCTCGTAAAGGTTTGGCCGATACAGCTTTGAAGACTGCTGATGCTGGTTATTTGACTCGTCGTCTGGTTGACGTATCGCATGATGTGATCATTAATGAAGAAGATTGTGGTACGTTGCGTGGTTTGGTTTGTACGGAATTGAAGAACAATGATGAAGTGATCGCTAGTCTGGGTGAACGTATCTTGGGGCGTGTTTCCGTTCATGATGTTATTCATCCGTTGACAGGAGAAGTAATCGTTCGGGCCGGTGAAGAAATTCGTGAAGATGCGGCTAAAAAGATCGAAGATTCTCCGATCGAAAGTGTTGAAATCCGCTCTGTATTGACTTGTGAATCCAAGAAAGGTGTTTGTGCGAAATGTTATGGCCGTAATCTGGCTACGAACCAGATGGTTCAGAAAGGTGAGGTTGTGGGTGTTATCGCAGCACAGTCAATCGGTGAACCGGGTACTCAGCTGACACTGCGTACATTCCACGTCGGTGGTATCGCATCTAACGTGGCAACAGAAAACAGTATCACTTCTAAATATGACGGTGTTCTGGAAATCGAAGAACTTCGTGCTGTGGATAGCGAAGAAAACGGTAAGAAATTCCAGGTTGTTGTCAGCCGTTTGGCTGAACTCCGTATTGTCGATCCGACAACGAAGATCGTATTACTGGCTCACAATATTCCTTATGGTTCCAAATTGTTCTTCAAGAATGGAGATACAATCAAGAAGGGGGATGTTATTATCGAATGGGACCCGTTCAACGCCGTTATCGTATCGGAAGTTTCCGGTAAGATCGAATTCGAAAGTTTGGTTGAAAATGTTACTTACAATGTTGAAAGTGACGAAACGACCGGCTTGAAGGAAAAGATCATTATCGAATCTAAAGATAAGACAAAAGCTCCGGCTGCACACATCGTGGATGAAAACGGAAACTATCTGAAGAATTATTCATTACCGTTGGGTGCACACGTTGTAAAAGACGAGGGCGATATGGTTAAGGCGGGTGAAGTCTTGGTCAAGATTCCGCGTGCAGTAAGTAAAGCCGGTGATATTACTGGTGGTTTGCCTCGTGTAACGGAATTGTTTGAGGCTCGTAACCCGTCTAACCCGGCTGTCGTTTCTGAAATCGATGGTGAAGTTGGTTTCGGCAAGATCAAGCGTGGTAACCGTGAAATTACTGTTACATCCAAATTGGGTGAAGTAAAGAAATATATGGTGCCTCTGTCCAAGCAACTGCTTGTTCAGGAAAATGACTACATTCGTGCTGGTATGCCTCTGTCTGATGGTGCGACTACTCCGTCTGATATCCTGGCAATCATGGGACCGACGGCTGTTCAGGAATATATCGTAAATGAAATCCAGGACGTATACCGTCTGCAGGGTGTAAAAATTAACGATAAGCATTTCGAGGTAATTGTTCGTCAGATGATGCGTAAGGTTGAAATCATCGATCCGGGAGATACTCGCTTCTTGGAACAGCAGGTGGTTGATAAGCTGGAGGTAATGGATGAAAACGATCGTATCTGGGGCAAGAAGGTTGTGACGGATCCGGGAGATTCTCAGACATTGCAGGCAGGTCAGATCGTGACTGTCCGTAAGTTGAGAGATGAGAATAGTATGCTGAAACGTCGTGACTTGAAATTGGTTGAAGTCCGTGATGCAGTTCCTGCTACGGCTAACCAGATTCTTCAGGGTATTACTCGTGCCGCTTTGCAGACAAACAGCTTTATGTCTGCCGCATCTTTCCAGGAAACAACTAAAGTGCTGAATGAAGCTGCTATCAATGGAAAAGTGGATCGTCTGGAAGGTTTGAAAGAAAACGTTATCTGCGGTCATTTGATTCCTGCCGGTACAGGCCAGCGTGATTTCGACAAATTGGTTGTCGGTGCTAAAGATGAGTTCGAACGTATCTTTGCAAATCGTAAGAATGTCGTAGATTTCAATACTATGGACAGAGACGATGAGTAAAATGCGGAATAAATAAAAGAGAAGGGTTACCGATATTCGGTAGCCCTTTTTTATTTTCTGTTATTTGTTTAATAAAATCAGAGTCCTTATATTTGTGTATTATCTTGATAATTAAAATAAATCATATATGAAGAAAGTACTATTTTATTTGTTCACCCTTTTGATCTCGACGAATATTGTTTTTGCTGAACATCTTGATAATGAAATGAATGTGATGTCTTTTAATATTCGCATGAGTACAAAGTCTGACGGGGCTAACTGGTGGGAGTATAGGAAAGACCTGGCTGCCAATGTGATCAAGTTTTATGATGTCGATATGTTTGGTGCGCAAGAAGTCTTGCATAATCAGTTGACGGATTTATTGGACCGTTTGCCGGACTATGGTTATGTCGGGGTGGGGCGTGAAGATGGTAAGACAAAAGGTGAATATTCTCCTATCCTTTACAGAAAGGATCGTTTCTCTGTTGTCAAAAGTGGCAATTTCTGGCTGGCGGAAGATATGAATGCCGTGGGCAAAAAAGGCTGGGATGCCGCTTGTGAGCGTGTTGCGACTTGGGCGATATTCAAAGATAAGAAATCCGGAAAAGAGTTTTTCTTTCTGAACACTCATTTGGATCACATGGGACAGGTTGCTCGTCATGAAGGGGCTTCTTTAGTCTTAAAGCAGGTGAAGTTGCTTTCCAGAAATCTACCGGTGATTGTTACTGGTGACTTTAATGCTGTTCCGACTGATGATCCGATTAAAGTTTTAACAGACGAAAAAGATCCGCGACATTTGACACATGCCCGTACATTGGCTCCTTTGTGCTACGGACCTGAGTGGACTTTCCACGATTATGGGCGTGTTCCTTTGGACGAACGTGTATGGATTGATTATATCTTTGTAAAAGGTAATGTCAAAGTACTTCGTCATGGTGTTTTGGCTGAAAGTCTGGATAACTTATATCCTTCAGACCATTGTCCTGTTATATCGAGAATAATTGTTCAGTAAATGTTATGGGTTCCGTAGATGTATTAAGAGAAATTACGCCGCTTTCACCGGAAGATTGTTTTCTGGTGATGCAGCGACCTAAGCGTAGTTTTTCCTATCCGCTTCATGTGCATCCGGAATTTGAACTGAACTATTTGGAGAATGCTGCTGGCGCGATTCGAATCGTTGGTGATTCGGTGGAGGAGATGGAAGAGCTTGATCTGTTATTGGTTGCAGGTGGAGCCAAGCATGCTTATTCAAATCACAAATGTCTGAGTACGGATATTTTGGAAATAACAATTCAGTTCCATGCCTCTCTTTTTGATAGTTTTATCAACAAGCGTCATTTCAAGACTATAAAAGATATGTTTGAGAAAGCCTCGTGCGGTCTTGTCTTTAGCCGTGAAATGATTTTGCGTATTCAACCCGAACTTAAAAAGCTATCGAGTGATAAACCGGATTCGTTTCACAATTTATTACGTTTGATAGAAATACTCAAGACTTTGTCGTTAGATGAAAAGGCACGCAAGTTAAATGCTATCAATACTGTAGAAAACTTTAGCAATATAGATAATGATCGTCTGGATACGATCATGTTGTTTTTGCATGAAAATTATCAGCGTCCGGTTTTATTGTCCGAACTTGCTTCGTTAATAAATATGAGCGAAGCGTCGCTTACTCGGTTTCTGAAAAAGTGGACGGGAAAAACTTTTATCGACAATTTGAATGACATTCGTATAGCTGAAGCGGTTTGCCGACTGATTGACACAAGTGATACAATAGCAGAAATATGCTATAAATCTGGTTTTAATAACTTATCGAATTTCAATCGGGCTTTTAAGCGACGAAAAGGTAATACTCCTACCGAATATCGTGAAAAATATGCACGTACTCGTTTTAGGATTTAAAACATGATTTTAAACTAATTTGCAAAATAAATGAATTATCTGTGACGGAATAGTATCATATAATGATAAAATAGTATTTGGTGGTTAATTGTATGAGGCATATCTTTGTAACGTTGAATAAACAATGAAATTACTAAGACGAATTGCCTTAGTTTAAGCGTCGAGATTATAGAATATTAAACACAATAAGGTATTTTTTTTACATTGGTCTAAAGAATTGAGAATTAAAAACACAACTGAAAAAGGGCTGCCTGTGAAGGTAGCCCTTTTTATTTGATACTATTCCGATTTTAATATGTATATTTGTCTTGGAATATTTATAATCAAATAATAAGAATATGGAAAATAACAAACCGACAAATGAGATTCAAGTAGAGCTGTCAGAAGAGATGGCTCAGGGAACGTATGCAAATCTGGCAATTATATCACATTCTTCATCCGAGTTCATATTGGATTTTATCCGCGTTGTGCCGGGTGCTCCGAAGGCACAGGTGAAAAGTCGTGTCATCCTGACTCCGGACAATGCAAAACGACTGTTGTTTGCTTTGCAAGATAATCTGGCAAAGTTTGAAGAACAAGCAAATGGTAAGACTGCCAAATTTGAAGATTTTGTTCCTCCCATCGGAGGTGTGAAAGGGGAAGCCTGATTATCCTGGACAGAAAATAAAAAAGTCCGTTCCTAAGGAGCGGACTTTTTTATTTGTAAGTGTGTGATTATCCGAGTCTCTTGTTTATAACGATATGACCGATATAACCCAGAATAATGACTCCTAAACCGGTAAGAAGAATAGTATTTGACAATCCTCCGTTAATTGCCGGTACAGCCAAAATGATAACACCGATAAGGAGTACGATTACCCCCAGATTTTTCAATAATTCGTTCATGGTGATAGATATTTTATATATTATTTTTTTTCTACCGCAAATAAAGCAATAATAACCCGATTGCAAAAATATTTTGGGACAAAAATGATGAAACCATTGAATTTAGCTTTTATATTTGTGAAATAATACAGTTATATATGCTACGGATACTTTATATGCTCTATTTATGGCTGTTTGTGGTTCCTGTTTTTGTGGCATTGACCATACTGACAGCCCTTACGGTTATTGTTGGTTGCCTATTAGGCGGGGAAAGAATATTTGCTTATTATCCGGGAATGATTTGGTCATGGCTGACTTGCCATTTGGCCCTTTGCCCGGTGAAGGTGAAAGGACGGGAAAATATAGACCGGAAGAAATCGTACGTATTTGTTGCCAACCATCAAGGCGCTTTCGACATATTCCTTATATATGGTTTTTTGGGTGTACCGATCAAGTGGGTGATGAAAGCCGGTATTGCCAAAATCCCGTTTGTGGGAGCTGCTTGCCGGGCTGCAGGTTTTATTTTTGTCGATAATTCGACACCGAAAGCTGCCGCCCGTAGCGTGTTGGAGGCGGAACGTAGCCTGAAGAACGGAACGTCGGTGGTGGTATTCCCGGAAGGTTCACGTACTTATAACGGAAAGATGATCCGTTTTAAGAAAGGAGCTTACCAGATGGCAGCCGACCAGCATTTACAGATTGTCCCGATCACCTTGAACGGACCTTTTGACGTATTGCCGATCGGTTCGTTGAATATTCACCGTCACAAGATGGAAATGGTCATTCATCCGCCTATCCCGACCGAAGGGATGGATGCTTCCCATAAAGGATTGCAGCAGATGGCTGACAAAACACAAGACATCATTGCGTCAGCCTTATGGGAGCAATATAAATAATCTATTTCCAGGATTTTAAAATGCCGCGTTTGCAGACACTCAGACTGAACCCGACGTTATCCCCATAGAGTGAACCTGCATCTGCGGCCACAGCTCCTGTGAATTCCCAACCTTGCAGGCGTGGATGGCGATATTTGACTTCCACCTGTCCGGAATTGCTTCTTTTGTTATTCAGAAACGGGGCGTAAGGTTTTCCCCAGCTATTCATGAGTGTGTATCTGAGGCGATAGGAAACCATTGGCGACAGGTCTCCTTCAAATGCCAAATGCCAGGCACGTACACGTGTATTCTTGAAATCTATATCCCCGTTCGTATTGTATTGGGGGGAAGTCAGAAGCGGTGATCCTATACCTTGTCCGAAATAGGAAGAACCGGTTATGTATTCTATATTATTGTAATAATCATCTCCGCCACCACCCGGACCTTGATATTTGTCATGATCGAAGATGATAAAATGGAACGGTCCGCTCTGATTGCGGGTGACCAAATATTCCGTTACAACCTTTTTTAGCCAGGGAAGGCGTGGCAAATCCAACTGTGCTCCCCAAAGTCCGTCTGTCCCGTTCACGAATATCATTCCGGATTTATCTTCGAAATAATGCTGATGATAAGCTGCCAGTTTCCAGTTCGGCATCGTATATTCCAGTTTGAAATCGTACGAACCGAAATGATTGCCAAGCACGTTGACCTGGTCCGACAGAGTTGCATTGTCTCCGCCTTCGCTACCACAAACTACCCGGATAAAATCTTTCAGGGAGTGAGGTTGTACACCTATTCTCGGATTGCTGGATGTTCCACCCCATTGCGCCCAGTGTTGCACGCCGATAATACCGGAAAGCGGGAATTTGTTTTGCGTGTCCTTGATGCGGACGTAAAAAGATTTATGATGCCAAAGGACGTTCTTTATATAGGTTTGTTTTCCATTGGAGAAATCTTCCAGATATTTGGTATCGAAAGACTTGCCTACCGCAAAATCTCCTTTCACCTGCATCCAACCCTTTGTGAGCGGAACGACGGTGAATTCCGGCATACTCAGTTTTATTTCCGGAATCGGGCGTGCGTTGGAGGAGAGAACCATGTCACCGGAACTAAGGGAATGATCCCAAAGCGAATGCCGGTTTTCTTTGCTCCCCACACTCAGAAGCATACTTTTATATCCTAACTCGGCATATATCTGTTGGATATACACATTACGGTAACGGGGTACGACAGCTACAATGTCCAGCCCTGCACTCCAGCGAAATCCCTTTCCAAAATGTTGTTGATGAAAAACTCCAGCGTTGAGATAGCCGTTATTGGCGTCTAGGGGAACTACCCCGTACCGATTGCTCACCATCCAGAACGGAGTTGTCGATCCGCTGCTGGCCGATCCGAAAACTTCGGCTTTATATGAGGTTGCATCTTCTGCTTCTTCCGTCTGTGCAAAAGTATTTGCAGCATGGAGAAGAGTGGCAACTGCAATGATTGTCTGTAAGGCTTTCATTCCATATTTATTTTAACCGGACAAAGGTAAGGATTAAAACTTACCGGCGGATATCTCATTTCGAAAAGAAGTATAAGCATTCTGAAAATACAAATATCAGAATAATCAATGTTTATTTTCCTGGCAACCAGTCGAACACTGTGCGATATACATGGTCGCGCGAGTCTTTTTCAGAGAGTATCAAGTCATGAATCCCGTTCTGTATCGTGTCACGTGTAACATAATTGCCTAATTTCTGTCCGTATTTTTGAATATCGTGTATGTCCAGCACGATGTCGGAAGACAGATATTCGTTATTCCATTCTTTTGTTTCCGGGAACGACTTGTTTGACGACATCACCAGTACCGGACAGTCCAGGCCGATCCCTTTCTGCACTGTTTTCTGCGCTTCTTGTATGGCGTTTATCCATCCGGCTTTTTTCGGATGGCCGTTAATCATCTTCCAGTCCGTATTATATACCCATTCCCCTTTGAATTGTTTGAGCAGACTATGAGCATACGAAGCATCCCCGTATCCTTGTACGGTCAGGTTAGGAAATAGTTTCCCTATACAGGAAACTACAGGGATCACGATTTTTTCCATCATCCATCCGAAATTCCAGTCCAGAAAGGGGCTGTTCAATATCAATCCGTCGACAGGAAGTTTACCTTTTTTGCTGTCCAGATAATACGGGGTAATCAATCCACCGGTAGAATGTGCCATCAGCAATATTTTGTCATTCCCCTCTTCCTTAATAATGGCAAGGGCAGTATCGAGGTCTGCAAAATACTCTTTCAAGCTTTTGCAGAAGAAAGGATTCTGGTTCGGCAGTATCGAGCGTCCGTACTTGCGGAGGTCCATAGCATAAAAGTTATAACCGTGGGCATTCACGCTGTCACCCAATTGTTTCTGAAAAAAATAGTCATTGTAGCCATGTATATACAAGATTGCCTGTTTGGCCTCCGGTAACTGTGGCTTCTTGACAAGCGTGCAGACGACTTTCCCCTCGTAGTCATCCGGCATCTGAATGGTCCGGCGCAGATAATTATCGCCCAGTATGTCCGGGACGTATTGAGCGTAAATTGTAGATATGAAGAGCTGTGATAAGATTGTAAAATATAGTTTTCGTGTCATATCGTTTTTAATTTCTTTATTATAACGCATTCGTCCTGATGTTTGTTGCAGATAACCGATTGCAAAGATATCGATTTTTATGAATTCGTATTGGTCGCTCTACCTGTTTTCATTATCAATGACAACACGAAGGTAGGGCCTCGCAACAGGCAGGAATACGGTTTGGGGAATATCGGCGAAGATCGGTGCGGTAACAGGTAGGAAAAGGTAGAATATAGATGCCATTATATTTTGAATATCACTAATTATTGCTTATCTTTACGGGACGATAAAACGATGGGGATTACGATGATGAATGAATTCGAAGTCAGGAGTTACGGGGGGAGGAATTGGCGGTCCTTTACAGTTCTGATTTGATGTCGGTATCGGCAGGGAAACGGTTGTCCCAATGGGTAGGGGTAAACCCGGAGCTAAAGACAGAGCCACGGGGAAACGATTGAAGGAAAGGGAAGAAGATGTAGACTCCCCCTACAGGTGAGGACGATCGTGCAATATCCGGGTGAGCCTTGAAATAAGGGACTTCTGTGTACGAAACAAGGGACTTTGGCGTGTCAAACCAAGAAGTTCGGGAGGTAAAAGACCGGACTTCCGGATGCGAAAGAAGGGATTCTTCTCATACCTGTCGTGTCTATGCCGGTTTAAAGGGGTACAAGGATATGAGCCTATATATATATTAATATATTTATTTTAAGATGTAGGATTGAACCACAATGAACGGAAAACCTCTGTAAGCTACTTGTAATGAGTTGTTTATATTGAGCCATTGACTGCACCTTTTTTATTAGAGGTGAACTGTTTGGTTTAGAGCCTGTTTAAATTATATTCAATAATAATCTTATAGTAGGCAATTTAATCATTTCCTCTGCCGGATAAAACGTTAATTCATGGCTTCGGCAGAGTTTTCTATTCTGATTTGCTACTGAGCTTACTAGGATAAACATAATTGAGGTTGCTCTGAAAAGATAAAAGTTTTTGTTTGCAGAATAAAAAAAAGTTCCTACCTTTGCACCGCAAAAAATATTTAGTAATAACAATACAAAACAGCGTTTTATGAACAATTACGAAACCGTTTTCATTTTGACTCCCGTTTTGTCTGACGCTCAGATGAAGGAAGCGGTAGAAAAATTCACGAACCTCCTGAAAGAACAGGGTGCTGAAATCGTGAACGAAGAAAATTGGGGTTTGCGCAAATTAGCTTATCCTATCGACAAGAAAACAACAGGCTTCTACCAGTTGGTTGAATTCAAGGCAAATCCGGAAACAATCGCTACACTGGAAATTAACTTCCGTCGTGACGAACGTGTGATTCGCTTCCTGACTTTCCGCCAGGACAAATATGCAGCAGAATATGCAGCAAAGAGAAGAAGTTTGAAATCATCTAAAGAAACAGTAAAGGAGAATTAATCATGGCAGCAACTCAATCAGAAATCAGATATTTGACTCCGCCTTCAGTAGACGTTAAAAAGAAAAAATATTGCCGTTTTAAAAAGAATGGCATCAAGTATATCGATTACAAAGATCCTGAATTCTTGAAGAAATTCCTGAACGAACAGGGTAAGATTCTTCCGCGTCGTATCACTGGTACTTCTTTGAAATTCCAGCGTCGTGTCGCTCAGGCTGTTAAAAGAGCTCGTCATTTGGCGTTGCTTCCTTACGTAACCGATTTAATGAAATAATAAAAGAGAGGAGACAGAATATGCAAGTTATTTTGAAAGAAGACGTAATCAACTTAGGTTACAAGGACGATATCGTAACGGTTAAAGACGGTTACGGACGTAACTTTCTAATCCCCACGGGTAAAGCAGTTATCGCATCTGAGTCTGCAAAGAAAGTATTGGCTGAAAACTTGAAACAACGTGCTCACAAGTTGGCTAAGATCAAAGAGGATGCTCAGGCTTTGGCTGCTAAGTTGGAAGGCGTTGCCCTGACAATCGGTGCTAAGACAAGCTCTACAGGTACGATCTTCGGTTCTGTAACGAATATCCAAGTGGCTGATGCATTGGCAAAAGCCGGTTTCGAGGTAGACCGTAAGATTATCTATATCAAGGAATCTGTTAAGGAAGTTGGCAATTACAAAGCTACCTTGAAACTTCACAAAGAAGTATCGGTAGAAGTTCCTTTTGAAGTAGTTTCTGAATAATCCTATACCGGATCTATAAATGGAAAGGGCGATTCCTTGCGAATTGCCCTTTTTTTATTTCAGATCAGCCCAGTTTAACTCATCAAAAAACATTACATTTGTCCCGAATTTGCAAGAAATTTTTAAAGTGGTAAAAAGAACTTTTCTATATATCAATTTGGTGATAGCCTTGTTTTTTGTTTTACCTGTGTCGCAGGCAAAGGAAAAGACGTTTACGGTGGTGATCGATGCCGGGCATGGGGGGAAAGACCCTGGTGCGCGTGGTTCGTCCATCAATGAAAAGGCTATTAATCTGGCGGTAGCTCTTAGGCTCGGTAGCCTGATATCGGAAAAGCATGATGATGTGAAAGTCATTTATACACGCAAAACGGATGTCTTCATCGAATTGGACGAGAGAGCGAATATCGCCAACCGGAATAAGGCGGACCTGTTTATCTCCATTCATACGAATGCGGTGAAGAGAGGCAGTTCCGTATCGGGAACGGAGACTTATACATTAGGTTTGGCCCGTACGGATGAGAATCTGGAAGTCGCTATGCGCGAAAACTCAGCAATCCTTTTGGAAGATAATTATCTGCAGAAGTATGAAGGTTTCGATCCGACTTCTTCCGAATCGTATATTATTTTCGAATTTATGCAGAATAAGCATATGGAGCAGAGCATTAGCCTGGCTTCGGAGGTGCAGAAATGTTTTGCTTCGGCCAAGCGTAATAACAGGGGAGTGCGGCAGGCGGGTTTCCTTGTGCTGCGTAAGACGAGCATGCCGAGTATTCTTGTGGAATTAGGGTATATCTCGAATCCTGCGGAAGAACGCTTCATGAGAACGAAGGAAGGGCAAAACAAACTGGCAACCGCCATTTATAATGCTTTTACAAAATATAAGTGGGAGTATGACCGCAAGCGCGGTGCGTTGGCGGGAAATGCAAGTGCTGCTCCTATATTGGAAGTTGTAGATAATATTGATGATAATCAACCGATTTCTGCGCCTCCTGGAAGCGAAGAGTATATTCGCCAAAAGAACAAGATGGAGGAGTCCAACCAGAGTCGCGTGTCCAAGTCGGCAGTCTCCGCGAAGCAAGCGGGTCGGGTTAAAAAGGGGCAAACGATTTATAAAATACAAATACTTACCTCAGATAAAAAACTTTCTTCCGGTTCTAAATTGTTTAAAGGATATAAGAATGTCGATTACTTTATTGAGAAAGGCATTTACAAGTATACATACGGCGAGACGACAAGTTTCGATTCTATCCGCAAGTTGCGCCGGCGGGTAGCGAAAGATTTTAAGGACGCTTTTATAGTCGCCTTTAAAGATGGAAAGAAAGTGAAATATTGATAGTAACAGAATTTATATTTATATATACAGAGAAGAAATGAAAAATGTATTCACCAAAGAAGCAAAGATCGGACTTGTGTTTATAGTCAGTCTGGCATTGCTATATTTAGGAATTAATTATTTGAAAGGGATCAATCTGTTTAAACCGACAAATCATTATGTGGTGGCTTGTACGAATGTAAAGGGAGTGACGGTTTCGAGTCCTGTATTTGTAGAAGGTTTTAAAGTCGGTCTGGTGCGTGAGATAGTTTATGACTATGATGCCGTCGATAAGATTTCGATCGATATCAGCCTGGAAGACCACATGAAAATTAATAAAGGCAGTTATATCACGATTGTGAACAGCTTCCTCGGTGGCGGTGAATTGCATATCCATCTGAACAAGTATGTGGACGACTATCTGAAGCCCGGTGATACGATCGAGGGGCGGATGGAGTCGGATATGATGCAATCCGTGCAGGAAAAGATTCTCCCGCAGGTGGAACTGCTCTTGCCGAAGATCGATTCGATTCTGGGCGGTTTGCAAACGCTGGTAAATCATCCGGCATTGGCCCAGTCTTTGAATAATATAGAGACAACGACTAATAGTCTGGCTGTTTCTTCCCGCCAGCTCAACCAGATGCTGAGCAAGGATGTGCCGGGCATTATGAGCGATCTGAAGGTCATCACCGGAAACTTTGCCGATGTCAGCACGGATTTGAAAAAACTGGATCTGGCAACGACCGTGAATGCGGTGAATGCAACATTGGATAACGTGGAACAGATGACGCGTAAGCTGAACTCAAAGGATAATAGTATGGGACTCCTGTTGAACGACCGTGCTCTTTACGATAACCTGAACAGTACGGCAGACAATGCCTCCAAGCTTTTGCTCGATTTGAGGCAGAACCCCAAAAGATATGTACATTTTTCTGTATTTTAAGATTGCATAAGATTTGTTGTACAAATCTGTTTATTTAGAATTATTCCAATTAAACGAAAAAATATAAAATACAGAAGTTTGACTTCTCTAAGGCCTTTAGATTGAGAAGTATAACTGGATCGAAAGGCCTTTTTTGAAGTCGGTTGCCAGAGATGGCAAGGAGCTAAAGAATGCTCTTAAACAAAGGTTTTTTGTGATTCTGATATTTTAAAATGAAGATATTCAGATTGTTGGAATTAACTGCCTGACAATAAACGGGATATTGAACAATCAAAAGTTCCAAACAAAATGATACTTTTTTTTTCGGAATTAATTTCTAAACTTTGTAGTCGTAAAAATAAAAATTGAAGTTGTAAGTAGAGTTGGGAGAGTAAAAAATCATGCAGACTGAATATCAAACTTTGTGGAATAAATGCCTCGCAGTCATTAAGGACATTGTCCCTGAGGCCGCTTTTAACACATGGTTCAAGCCTATCATACCATTATCATACGAGGATAATAAATTTACGATTCAAGTACCCAGCCAGTTCTTTTACGAGTATCTGGAAGAGAAGTATGTGAACGTATTGAAAGTTACTTTATATCGTGTGATAGGACAGGGTACGATATTGAACTATCGTATCAAAGTCGTTGATAAGGTAAAGGAAGATGGCATGATTACTTTACCTACCGGTAATGACGCTCCCCGTACCGGTAAGAAAAGTGCGGATATCCCTTCTCTATTCGAGTCTAAAGCTCGTCAGGATTGGGATTCTCATTTGAACCCTAAATACAACTTCGACAATTATTTTGAAGGGACAAGCAATCGTCTGGTCCGTTCTTCGAGCGAGGCTATCGCACAGGAACCGGGGAAGACCTTTAACCCGATGTTTGTATTCGGGGCGTCCGGTGTGGGAAAGACCCACTTATGCCATGCGATCGGTAACCGCATTCAGGAGATCCATCCGGAAAAGAAGGTGCTGTATATATCAGCCCACCTTTTTACCGTACAATACACGGAAGCCATCCGGAAAAATACGACAAATGATTTCATGTATTTTTATCAAGGCGTGGATGTGTTGATTTTGGACGATATCCAGGAACTGATCGGTAAAGATAAGACACAGAATACATTTTTCCATATATTCAATCACTTGCATCTGCTGGGCAAACAGTTGATCCTTACTTCCGATAAAGCTCCCGTCGATTTGCAGGGAATGGAGGAACGTTTGATTACCCGTTTGAAATGGGGGCTGACGGCAGAGCTGGATCGCCCGGATTTGGATTTGCGCAAGAAAATCCTGAAGAATAAGATCAGCCATGACGGTGTGGTGATTCCGGATGACGTGTTCAATTTTATTGCAAGCAACGTGACGGAGAATGTACGTGATGTGGAAGGTATCGTTGCGTCCTTGCTGGCTTATTCTACGGCGTTCAACCGGATGATCGACCTGCCCTTGACCAAACAGGTGGTGAGCCGCGTCGTAAAACTGGAAAAGAAGCAGGTGTCTGTGGAATCGATTCAGGATGTAGTCTGTAAATACTATAATCTGGAACTAGCCGCTATCCAGACCAACTCACGCAAGCGGGAAATCGTGCAGGCACGTCAGGTTACGATGTACCTGGCGAAGAAGTATACCGATAGTTCTTTTTCTCATATCGGGAAGATCGTCGGGAAGCGTGACCATGCAACCGTCTTGCATGCCTGTAAGACGGTAAGGGACCAGATCGAAACGAATAAATCTTTCCGTTCTTCGGTAGAAGAGATCGAGGCTTTGCTCAAGGCTTGATTTGATGATATATTTATATGAAAGGATGCGCTTCCGGGTTGCGTCCTTTTTCTATTTTGAGAAAATCTTATTGTAGTGTCGGTTCTCTTTTTGGAAAACTTTTTGAATTGAAAGAAAAGGTAAACTATTGATAAATAGCATGGTTGGTCTATGGAAGGGAGAACTTGTCGACAATGTATATTTTCTTTATTGAATAATTTGGCTAATCCATAAACAATGCTTAAACTTGCACATCATTAAACTTAAAACAATCGTGAATCGTAAAACTTACACCTTCGATGAAGCGTTTAAAGCTTCACTGGACTACTTTACCGGTGACGAATTGGCCGCAAAAGTATGGGTAAATAAGTATGCCTTGAAGGATGCATTCGGAAATATCTATGAGGAGTCTCCCGTAGACATGCATCACCGCTTGGCAAGTGAAATTGCCCGTGTAGAAAAGAAGTATCCTAACCCTCTGTCGGAAGAGGAACTCTTTGCCCTGTTTGATCATTTCCGTTACATCGTGCCGCAAGGAAGCCCGATGACGGGAATTGGCAATGATTTTCAAATTGCCTCACTCTCTAACTGTTTTGTAATCGGATTGGATGGAGATGCCGATTCATATGGTGCGATTATTCGAATTGATGAGGAACAAGTGCAGTTGATGAAACGTCGTGGCGGTGTTGGTCACGATTTATCACATATTCGTCCGAAAGGATCTCCTGTTAAGAACTCGGCGTTGACATCGACCGGATTGGTTCCTTTTATGGAACGTTACTCAAATTCAACCCGCGAAGTGGCCCAGGACGGCCGTCGTGGTGCCTTGATGCTTAGTGTTTCCATCAAACATCCGGATTCGGAATCGTTTATCGATGCCAAGATGACGGAAGGGAAGGTGACGGGGGCTAACGTTTCTGTGAAGATCGATGATGAATTTATGCAGGCCGTAATCAACGGAACTCCTTATAAACAACAATATCCGATCGACTCGTCGGAACCTACCAATGTGAAGGAAATCAATGCGGCCGAACTTTGGAAGAAAATCATTCATAATGCATGGAAGTCGGCTGAACCCGGTGTGCTTTTCTGGGATACGATCTTGAGAGAGTCTGTTCCCGATTCGTATGCGGATCTCGGATTCCGTACGGTTTCGACCAACCCTTGCGGTGAGATCCCCTTGTGCCCGTATGATAGCTGCCGTCTGTTGGCAATCAACTTATATTCATATGTTGTCAATCCATTCACAAAAGAGGCTTATTTCGATTTTGACCTGTTCCGGAAGCATGTTATCCTGGCGCAACGTATCATGGATGATATCATCGACTTGGAATCAGAAAAGATTGAAAAGATTCTGGAGAAGATCGATGCCGATCCCGAATCATTGGAAGTAAAACAGAGCGAACGCCACCTGTGGGAGAAGATACAGAAGAAAACATTGCAGGGACGTCGTACAGGTGTGGGCATCACAGCCGAAGGCGATATGATTGCCGCCTTGGGATTGCGCTACGGCACGGAAGAAGCGACAGAGTTTGCCGAGAAGGTACAGAAGATGTTGGCTTTGGCTGCCTATCGTTCTTCTGTGGAAATGGCCAAAGAACGTGGTGCATTCGATATCTATGATGCAAAGCGCGAAGAAAAGAATCCGTTTATCAACCGTCTGCGTGAAGCCGATCCGGAGCTGTATGACGACATGGTGAAATACGGTCGCCGTAATATCGCCTGTCTGACGATAGCACCGACGGGAACGACCAGCTTGATGACGCAGACTACTTCGGGTATCGAACCGGTGTTCCTGCCCGTTTATCGCCGTCGCCGCAAGGTGAACCCGAACGATGCGGAAGCTCGTGTTGACTTTGTCGACGAAACAGGTGACGCATTCGAAGAATATATCGTATTCCATCATAAATTTGTAACTTGGATGTTGGCCAACGGCTTCTCTGCTTCCAAAAAATATACACAAGAAGAAGTAGAAGAACTGGTTGCCAAGTCTCCTTACTATAAAGCGACGTCAAACGATGTCGACTGGTTGCAGAAAGTCCGTATGCAGGGACGTATTCAGAAATGGGTGGACCACTCCATCAGCGTAACAATCAACCTGCCGGCCGATGTGACGGAAGACCTTGTGAACTCCCTGTATGTGGAAGCCTGGAAGTGCGGTTGTAAGGGCTGTACGGTTTACCGTGACGGTTCCCGCTCAGGTGTATTGTTGTCTACGGATAACAAGAAGAAGAAAAAAGAAGATTGCAACTGTATGGAGCCGCCGGTTATCGTGGCTACCCGTCCGCGCGAACTGGAAGCCGACGTGGTGAAATTCCAGAACAACCGTGAGAAGTGGATTGCATTTGTCGGTCTGCTGAATGGTCGCCCGTACGAAATCTTTACCGGTCTTGCCGATGACGATGAAGGTATCATGTTGCCGAAGAACGTTTCGAAGGGTAGCATTATCAAGAGCTATGACGAGGACGGCCAGAAGCATTACGACTTCCAGTTCAAGAATAAGCGTGGTTACAAGATGACGATCGAAGGTCTGGACGGCAAGTTCAATCCGGAATTCTGGAACTATGCCAAGCTGATCTCCGGTGTCTTGCGCTACGGTATGCCGATCGACCAGGTGATCAAGCTGGTTCAAGGTATGGAACTGAATAACGAATCTATCAACACTTGGAAGAACGGTGTGGAACGCGCTTTGAAGAAATACCTGCCGAACGGTACGGAGGCAAAAGGCCAGAAATGCCCGAATTGCGGACATGAGACACTTGTCTACCAGGAAGGTTGTCTGATCTGTACCAATTGCGGTGCTTCGAGATGCGGATGAAAAGATTTATGGTTTATGATTTATGATTTATCATTGACGCTAAATGATAAATCATAAATCGTGAATAATATCCCATGAATCATAAATCATAAATATAAAAGTACCATGAAAGTCACCTTTAATATCAACTTCCATACCGTTTGGGGGCAGAAGTTATGTGTTGTAGGGTCGATTCCTGAGCTGGGTTCCTGGGAACCTGCTTTGGCAAAAGAAATGAGTTATAAGGGAGATGGAAACTGGCAGCTTGAACTGGAAGTGACCTCTCCTGTCAAGGATATAGAATACAGATATTTCCTGAGTGTAAACGACAAGCAGATATTCGAGGAATGGGAAAAGAACCATCAGGTATTCTTTATCGGCCAGGCAGACCAATATACACTATATGATTATTGGCAGGTTCGTCCTGCTAATCTGGCCTTTTATTCCTCAGCATTTACTAAAAGTTTGTTTGCACATCCGTGTAATACGCATGAGCGGGTGGTGAAGAGCGGTAAGAGACTTACGATCAAGATCTCTGTTCCGCGTGTCGAAAAGAACCAGCGCGTGGCTATCACCGGAAATCAGGACTGTTTGGGCAATTGGCATCCTGATAAAGCGTTAATATTGAGTTGCGACACCTTTCCCGTCTGGCATATAGACTTGGATGCGGGGGAGATTTCCTATCCGTTGGAATATAAGTTTCTGATCTGCGATGATCAGCAGCAGCCTTTATATTGGGAAGAAGATGAGAACCGTGTCTTGAATCTGCCTTCGCAACAGGTGGGAGAGACGGTGATCGTTTCGGGCCTTTATTTTCGTGATAACCTGCCTTTATGGCGGTGTGCCGGTTCGGTGATCCCGGTCTTTTCCTTACGTTCGGAGAAGAGCTTCGGAGTCGGTGACCTGGGGGATTTGCGTATGTTGGTGGATTGGGCCAGGAAAACGTGTCAACGTATCATCCAGGTGCTTCCTATGAACGACACGACGACGACGCATACCCGTACCGATTCGTATCCTTATAGCGCCATTTCGATTTACGCCCTTCATCCGATGTACATCAGCCTGCCCGATCTGGGAGAGCTGGCAGATCCGGAAAAGGCGGCCTTTTTTGCCCGGAAACAGGCAGAGTTGAACGGACTGGATGCCGTCGATTACGAACAGACGGTTCGATATAAGCTGGAATATTGCCGGGAATACTTCAGGCAGGAGGGCGAGGCGATCTTGTCCACCTCTGAATATCGGGAGTTTTTCGCGCAAAACGAGTCCTGGCTGATGCCTTATGCCGCCTATTGCTACTTGCGTGACATGTACCGGACTTCCGACTTCACGCAATGGAAAGAGAACTCCGTATTCGATAAGAACACTATTCGTGAA
This sequence comes from Parabacteroides sp. MSK.9.14, assembly GCF_019041495.1. Classification (NCBI taxonomy): domain Bacteria; kingdom Pseudomonadati; phylum Bacteroidota; class Bacteroidia; order Bacteroidales; family Tannerellaceae; genus Parabacteroides; species Parabacteroides sp. MSK.9.14. The sequence goes on along the minus strand of NZ_JAHPXO010000005.1, from coordinate 19,418 downwards.
CTTTGTTCCGTGGGAGGCAAGGCATATCCGGAAATATCTTTCTTGTATTTCCTGCAATATGTCCTGCATACCCAGTTTAAGGGCGTTTCCGATTATGCCCGCAAGAACGGGATCGTGCTGAAAGGCGATTTGCCTATAGGAGTGAACCGTACGAGTGTCGAGGCATGGATGGAACCGAAATACTTTAATATGAACGGTCAGGCCGGTGCTCCGCCCGACGATTTCTCCGTAAATGGTCAGAACTGGGGGTTCCCGACCTATAATTGGGATATGATGGAGAAAGATAATTTCTCCTGGTGGAAGAAACGTTTCCGTAAATTGGAAGATTATTTCGATAGTTTCCGTATCGATCATATCTTAGGCTTTTTCCGTATCTGGGAAGTACCGTCGGAGTATGTTCAGGGACTTTGCGGGCATTTCAACCCTGCTTTGCCGCTTACCCCGAACGAAATCGAACAGTATGGCTTGGATTTCAATGAAGCGCGCCTGACTACCCCTCATATCAACCGCGAGTTCCTGCCCGAATTGTTTGGCGATCAGACGGAAGAAGTGATCGGTGCGTTCCTGGCCCAGTCATCATCGCGGCATTTCGTGTTGAAACCTTTCTGCGATACGCAACGCAAGGTGGAAGCTCTGTTTGCCGGAAAGACGGATGAGGCATCCCTTCGGATTAAGAAAGGACTGTTTGCCATAGCCAATGAAGTGCTGTTCCTGCGCGATCCGCGTGAGCCGGATAAATTCCACCCGCGTATTTCGGCTAGCCAGTCCTACTTGTATCGCGAGTTGAGCGCTTCTGACCAATATGCTTTTGACCAGTTATATTGGAACTTTTTCTATCACCGCCATAATGAGTTCTGGAAAGCTCAAGCCTTTAACCGCCTGACTCCGCTGGTAGGCAGTACGAACATGTTGGTTTGTGGCGAAGACTTAGGAATGATCCCGGAATCCGTCCCCGATGTGATGAACAAATTGCAGATATTCAGTCTGGAAATAGAACGTATGCCCAAGACTCCGCAACGTGAATTTTCGGACTTGTACAACCTGCCTTATCATTCGGTTTGTACGACATCCACCCACGATATGACACCGCTCCGTAGCTGGTGGAAAGAGGACCGTGCTAAGATACAGCGTTATTATAATAATGTTCTGGGATATGCCGGGGATGCGCCAGAGGAATGTACGGCAGATTTGGCGACGCAGATCGTTTCCAACCACCTGGCGACGGCTTCGATGCTGGCCATAATCCCCATACAGGACTGGTTTGCAATGGATGACTCCATCAAGCGGAAAGATTACGAAGCGGAACGCATCAACGTCCCGTCCGATTCAAACCATTATTGGCGATACAGGATGCACATCACGTTGGAGAAACTGATCGAGGCAGACTGCCTGAATAACAAGATTACGGAACTGATTAGGAATTCGGGGAGAAAATAAACAGCCAGTCGGTTCTACAGTCGCGGAGGAGCACGCTATTTTTTCAGAAAATAAGTAAATAGAGTGTTCCTCCGTTATTTTTTTATATATTTGCTTCATTGTAAGTTATAACAGTAGGTTTAAACGAAAAAGTATCCGTGGCTCCCTTCATATGAAGGGGATAGCCGGCTTTTTTGTGGCGCCGGCTATCCCCTTCATATGAAGGGGATAGCCGGCTTTTTTGTGGCGCCGGCTATCCATTCCTTATTATAAGAAATATACAATGGGTACGAACTGAAGATTACTAATTTAAACTTTATAATATATGATGAACAAACTTTACTTTTATTGTCTTGCCCTATTTGTGGCACCGACTTTTTCAGCCTTCGGGCAAACTCAACCCTCGCAGGACGAGAATGGGTATTATTTAATAGAGAGTGCGGAACATCTGAAATGGTTCCGGGATCAGGTGAATGCTTCCGAGCATGAACAAGTGGACACCAACGGTGACGGTCAAATCAACATGGACGACGATACGGTTGTCCGGCTTAATGCCAAACTGACGGCCGACATCGATCTCGGTGGCGAATCTTGGACGCCGATCGGTGAGTATAACAACGGCGAGGAGCCTGATGAAGTCCGTTTCGGAGGCTACTTCGACGGGCAGGGACATGTCATCAAGGGACTGAACGTCCAGCCGATCGACGGGCGGCAGTCGTACGGGCTGTTCGGCTATGTCGCTTGGGGTGTGGTGAAGAACCTCGGCATAGTCGGCGGCACGGTCACTTCCAAAGCTGATGATGGGCAGGAATACACCGGTGCCATCAGCGGGATGCTCAGCTACGGACGTATTGAGAACTGCTTCAGCACTGCCACTGTCAGCGGGACGGCAGAGGGAAGCATTGGCGGATTGACCGGCGGTATGCGCAAGATCAGCAGCGTTTCGAACAGCTACAATGCCGGGACGGTCATCGATCCGGCAGGTATGGCAGGTGGCATTACCGGATACATAGGCAGCGATGCGAGCGTCTATAACTGTTACAATATGGGCAAGGTGACCGGTGGCGCGATTTCGGGTGATGATTGCAGCGAAAGCACCCTCCGCTCAGGTGAGGAAGAACTGCCCTCCATCATTGACTGCTATTATCTGGAAGGTGCTGGCTCCGGCACGCTTGCCAAGGCACTTTCGGCTTCCGATTTCGTGACCACCATCAATGAAAAGCTCTTCACCGATCCGAATAACGGTGAGGATTTCCCCTGGGACGGCAAGGCGAACCTTACAGGCGATAGGTTGTCTGTTCCGACATTCGACAGCAGTTCTGTCGTGGAAGTTCCTCTCGATGATGATCCGACGGCTACGGAAATCATCGCGAAGGGAGAAAGCCACATACAGGCGATCGATGGACGTATCTGTATCACGACATCCGAACCGATGAAAGTGCGAGTAGTCAATATTGCCGGGCAGACGGTTCGCACCGTTTCTCTATCGGATGGCTATAGCGAAATGACCGGTTTGGCTGAAGGCGTCTATATTGTCGTCTTGGAAGACGGGACATGCGTGAAAGTCTTGTTACGGTAAGGACGACTGTCAGATATAAAACAAGAAGTCACAGAATTGAAGGAGAAAACGCTCCTCCGGTTCTGTGACTTTATTATGAAAAAGGATTTTGTCGTTATTTTTCCCCTGACATCTTGCAAACCCCGTTGAAGCGGGCGTTCGGTTCGATCTCCAGCGTTTGGGCGAATATATCGCCTTTGATGACGGCGGTCGCTTTCAGGACAAGTTTGGCACTGACGTGTATGGAACCTTCCACTTCCCCTAATATTTCGGCATTTGTGGAAACGATGTTTCCCGTGACGTTCCCTTTCGGGCCGATCACGATCTTGCCGCTACAACTTACATCTCCTTCGATTTTTCCATCCAGGCGGAAGTCTGTTTCCGTCACGATGTCGCCTTTAACGGTCGTACCGGCGGCAAGGGTATTATGCAGGCCGCCATTCGTGTTTTCTTCTTTTTGCTTTATTCCCATCATATATGTAGTTAGTTGCTTATCGCAAATATAAGACTATTTTTTGGCAGAAAGGTTTACTTTATTTACATTTACAGATAAAATAACGAATTATGACAACAAAGATAGAACTGGAGAAAATGAGATTCTATGCCTACCACGGCGTAATGCCGCAGGAGACGAAGGTGGGGAACGATTTCGTTGTGGATCTGATTCTTACGGCTCCATTGGAGCAGGCTGTGAAGAGTGACGAATTGGACGATACGATCAACTATGCGGCCGTCTATGCGGTTGTAAAAGAGCAGATGGATATCCCTTCCAAGCTGATAGAACATGTGGCAGGACGGATTTTGTATGCTCTGAAGGAGCGTTTCCCCCAGCTGGCAGCAGTCGAGTTGAAACTCTCTAAGCTGAATCCGCCCTTCGGAGGTGATGTCCATAGCGCATCGATCATCCTTGGTGAAACTTTCTCCTGAAATCAATCTTTTGCCGGGCTTAGTCCTTCGGCAAAAGATTTTTATAATTTAGCTGGTCCGTTATTTGGCGGGAGGGGCGTATGCTCCGTATCTTTGTAGCCTAAAGCACAAATAATATATTCACCATGGCATTTACCAACAATGTAATGATTGTCCGCCACGGATTGCTGGCGAAGTTAGTGAAACTTTGGAAGGAAAACCGTCTGCTCGAAGAGATAGACCGTCTGCCTATCGAGTTGAGTCCCCGTAAGTCGAAAGTCATCGGCCGTTGCTGTGTGCACAAAGAACGGGCTGTGTGGAAGTACAAGACATTGCCGCTGCTCGGATTCGATATGCAGGACGAGGTCGACGAGCTGACCCCTTTGTCTGAATACGCCAAACAAGCGTTGCTGCGTTCGGAAAACAAGAAAGAGAACCTGATGTGCGTGGTGGATGAAGCCTGTTCGTCCTGCGTACAGGTGAACTATGAGATTACGAACCTTTGCCGTGGCTGCGTGGCGCGCAGCTGTTATATGAACTGTCCGAAAGACGCGATCCGCTTCAAGAAGAACGGGCAGGCGGAGATCGACCATGATACCTGTATCAGTTGCGGCAAATGCCACCAAAACTGCCCCTATCATGCTATCGTGTATATCCCGATCCCTTGCGAGGAAGTTTGCCCGGTGAAGGCGATCAGCAAGGACGAGTACGGGGTGGAACATATCGACGAATCCAAATGTATCTATTGCGGCAAATGCGTGAACGCCTGTCCTTTTGGGGCGATATTCGAGATATCCCAGGTGTTTGACATCCTGCAACGCCTGCGCAACAAGGAACCGATGGTAGCCATTGTCGCCCCGTCCATCCTGGCCCAGTTTGCGGCTCCGGTGGAGAAGGTCTACGGTGCCATCAAGTCACTGGGCTTCCTTGAAGTTGTGGAAGTGGCGCAGGGAGCGATGGAGACGACCCGCCACGAAGCCGAAGAACTGAAAGAAAAGTTGGCGGAAGGCCAACCGTTTATGACGACCAGTTGTTGTCCGTCTTATATTCAGCTTGCCGAGAAACATATCCCGGACTTGAAAAAATATATTTCGACTACCGGTTCGCCGATGTATTACACCGCCCGGATCGTGAAGGAGAAATATCCGGATGCCAAGATCGTGTTCGTCGGCCCGTGCGTGGCGAAGCGGAAAGAAGTGAAGATGGACCCCTGTGTGGATTTTACGCTCACGTTCGAAGAGGTCGGTTCCGTGTTGGCCGGTATGGATATCAAGATCGAAGAGGCACAACCGTTCACCGTCTTGCGTAACTCCGTACGTGAGGCACATGGATTTGCACAAGCAGGCGGTGTGATCAATGCGGTGAAGGTCTACTTGAAAGAAGACCAGGATGCTAGCTTGAATACGATCCAAGTGGCCAACCTTACGAAGAAGAACGTCGCATTGTTGCGTGCATACGCTAAGACAGGCAAGGCTCCGGGACAATTTATCGAGGTGATGGCCTGTGAAGGCGGTTGTGTGACCGGTCCGTGTGTGCATGGCGACCGGTCTGCCGGGCAGAAACAGTTGCTTAAAGAGCTTACTAAATACTAAACGCAAATGATGAAGAAGATTGTTTTACTCTTTTCGCTGGCGGGAGCGTTATTGCTGACGGCATGCGGACCGCGGGAGATTCCTGCGAAAGGAGACTTTACCGTACGTGTGTTTGACGATACGCCCGTACGGTTTGCACCGGATATCTATCCGGAAGCCTATAATGCGCCGGGGGCGGACAGCATTTACCATCTGGTGAACGGGCGTATCATCCTGAAGAAAATAACGTTGCCCGAATACGAACGCAATGTGTTTGTCAAATTGAAGGTGACGATTGCCTCCAACGGCGACCGCTGGGATAAATCCGGTTCCTGTTTCGTCCTGCCGAAAGAGTCGGGCATCAACCTGCTGAACATCGCTAAGGGAGAAAAGCAGTTCCCGGAAGTGGATAGTACGAAGCTGGAACACATGGTCGGGATCGTTGCGGGCGAAGATTATAAACCGACGGTCGAACTGATGCGTTTCATGACACCTTTCGGGGTAGGACATTTCAGTGCTCCCGACGACAGTCTGACGCATAACCGTAAGCCGGTCTATATCGACCATTGGGAAGATAGCGTCAGCTGGGAACAGGATATAACCGACCTGTATCCACTTTTGGAAGGAGGAGCCTATGTTGGCATCTTTATCGACACCTGGACGACGGAAGGCTATATCGCCAGTATGACGGTCGATGTGGATGAATCCGGCCTGGCTTATGATCCGCTGACCCGCCGCCATGTGGAGCCGTTGATGAATACGGTCTACTACGAGGGGCAGACCTATCCGGATATCTTTGCCCGTCGGGACGTGTCGACGGATTTCGAGATTCCCGCCGGTGTGCGTAATGTCCGGCTGAAATATATCGTGACCGGTCATGGCGGCCATTCCGGTGGTGATGAATTTGTCGAGAAACGCAATATCGTTTCGATCGATGGGAAAGAAGTGTTGAACTTCATCCCCTGGCGTTCGGATTGTGCCTCTTTCCGCCGTTTCAACCCGGCAACGGGCGTGTGGTTGAAAGAGCGCCTGGCTTCTTATATTGCCAAAGACGGTTATTCGGAAAAGAAAGTGGAAGAACCGTTAGGATCATCCGACCTGTCACGTTCCAACTGGTGTCCGGGTTCGGATGTGATGCCTGAAGAGATTCTTTTGACAGATATCGCGCCGGGCAAGCATACTTTCACGGTCAGCATTCCCGAAGCAGCAGAGATAGACGGGAACAAGCTGAACCATTGGCTCGTGTCTGCTTATTTAGTATGGGAAAAATAATGTGCCGATATTTTATTGGCACATTATTCTATTGACACATTATAAAAATAGTATTATTATGGATTCATTGTTACCTTTTTTTCTGTTATGTTTTACCTCGTTTTTTACGCTGACAAATCCGTTAGGGACGATGCCTGTCTTTCTGACCATGACGAATGGCATGAGTGAGGAACAGCGTCGTGCCATTGTCCGCCGCGCTACAATCGTATCGTTCCTAACGCTGATGGTTTTCACTTTCTCCGGGCAGTTCCTGTTCAAGTTTTTCGGTATTTCGACAAACGGGTTCCGTATTGCGGGTGGCATTATCATCTTCACGATCGGTTTCGACATGTTGCAGGCACGCTATGCGAAAGCCAAGCTGAAAGAGGAGGAGGTGAAGACATATGTGAACGACATTTCCATTACGCCCCTTGCCATCCCGATGCTCTGCGGGCCGGGTGCGATCGCCAATGCCTTGATGCTGATGGACGATGCCGTGACATTGGCAAAGAAGTGCATCTTGATCGGGACGATCGGATTGATCTATTTTATCACCTACCTGATCCTCCGCGCTTCCACACGTCTGAACCGTTACATGGGCGAGACGGGCAATAACGTCATGATGCGCCTGATGGGATTGATTCTGATGGTGATCGCCGTAGAGTGTTTCGTGAGCGGTTTCAAGCCGATCATGATCGACATTTTGCAGCACTCGAACCTGTAAAAAAGACAAGGGAAGGCATTGCTTTCCCTTGCAACTCCGGTACAGTCCGGTAAAGAGTGTTGTTTTTTGTATCTGCCTGTTTAATATGATGTTATGTTTTAAAGGAATAGAAAGCGGACAAATGCGGACAGAACGGACACTTGGAAATTATGGACATCCGATTTGCAACAGACGTGCATCCCAAAAGTGGTTTTTGGAATGGATTTTAGAGGTTATTTGTTGATTATTAGCGTTTTAGTAAAATGTCGGGATTTTTATATATCGGGTGTCCGTTCTGTCCGTACTTGTCCGTTTGCCTGCAAAATTCTCTCTGTTCATAGTTCCGTGAATCTCTTTTTCCCCTGTAAATAGAACGCTAAGATCAGGCTTCCTTTTCGCAACTCCGGAATGCCGGAAAGTTTTGTTTTGGCGAGATTCTCACGGCGGACCGGTTCGTAAGACGGTTTTAGCTCGTGGAACGCCTTCCGGGCCTCATACACGGCACGGGCGTTCGGGTAATGGCCGGTCAGCAGAAACTTGGCAGCGGCGATATAGTCCAGCCAGAAACGTGCATGCATCACGTGCTTCAAATCCTTTTCCGGCAAGTTCTTATATAGCATCAGCAGGTTGTTTCGGAAGTTGAGGAACGTCTTGCGCGGACTCTCGACATTCAGCGTGGCGCCTCCCACGTGGTACACGACCGACGATGGCGTACAGACCAGCCGGTAGCCGCGCGAACGTAGCCGCCAGCACAGATCGATTTCTTCCTGGTGGGCAAAGAACCCGGCATCGAGGCCGCCCACCTCTTTGTAAGTGGCCGTACGGACGAACAGGCAGGCTCCCGTGGCCCAAAGCAGGTCGGCAGGCGTGTCATATTGTCCGGCATCTTTCTCGACGACATGCAGGACGCGTCCACGGCAATACGGATAGCCGTACCGGTCCATATATCCCCCTGCCGCTCCGGCATACTCGAAATATTCTTTATTCCGTTGGGCGCGTATCTTGGGCTGGACGCCGGCAATCGTTTTGTCGGCGTCCAGCGCGGCGATAGGTGCATCCAGCCATCCCGGAGTGACTTCGACATCGCTGTTGAGCAAGACTGTGTATTCGTGTCCGATATGCTTCAATGCCTGGTTATATCCTTCGGCAAAGCCGTAATTCTTGTCCAGCCGGATGATGCCGACCGTCGGAAACTTTGTTTTCAGCATCTCGATGGAATCGTCCGTAGAGCCGTTGTCGGCAACGATTACATCTGCCCATTCGCCGGGTGTGCAAGCGACAACGGAGGGCAGGAATTCTTCCATCAGCGCGCGGCCGTTCCAGTTTAGGATGACGACGGCAAGACGTTTGTCCGGTTGAAAGTTGAAAGTTGAAAGTTGAAAGTTTTCGTTTGTTTTCATATTGTGTGTGTGCTTTTTTTGTAATTTAACTTTCAACTCTCTTATGTTTCCATCTCTTATGCGTCCAAAGCCACCCCGACGGATTGCGCAAGATACATTTTTCCATCAAGCGGGCATATTGTTCGGTAATCCAGTTCTCAGGAGTCTCTTTGGGAGTCTCGGTCACCAGTTTCATATCTATGGTATAGTAGCCGCGTTTCACCTGCTTCGTGTCGAGGAATATGACCGGCAAATCCAGTTTGCGGGCAAGGCGTTCGGGGCCGGTCAGGATGGAGGAATCCTGGTTCAGGAAGTTCGTCCAGTAGTGCAGGTTGTTCCGGCTCGGTGTCTGGTCGGCGATAAAGATCACGACACAGCGGGTTTTGTCTTTCTTCAGGGTGATGACATCACGCACGGTGTCCTGTTTTTTGATCCCGAAGGAACCGAATTTCGTACGCAGGTTAAAAAACAGGCGATCGAATGCCTGGTTGTTGAGGGGGCGGTATATTTGGTAGATGCGGGAATCCTTGAAACGGGAAGTCGAGCCGGAAAACCATTCCCAGTTGCCGTAATGTCCCATCAGGAGGATAAAACAGGTGTGCCCTTTCTCCATCAGCGTGTCTACCAGTTCGGGATTTTTCAGGAAAGCCCGGCGTTGTAACTCTTCGAGGGAGATGTGGGCGAGCTTGATCGTCTCGACCACGTAGTCGGCGAAGTGATGGTAGAACTCGCGTTCCAGCCGGCGCAGTTCGGTGTCCGATTTATCGGGAAAAGAGGCTTTCATATTTTGCCTGACGACTTTCACCCTGTATCTGACGACCTTATAGACCAGAACATAGAGGATATCCGATAATATATAAAGCGCCCACATCGGCAATAAGGCATGAACCTTTACCCAACTGTAGATAAGCGCATATTGTATTTTATTCCACATGATGGTTTTATTAGTTTTTATTTGTGTAAATGCTGATTTATCTGTAGCTTTTCTCTTGAAAGAAAAGTAACCAAAAGTTCAAGGCTAAAGCTGCTTCGCTACTCCGTTCCTTTCGTTCACTGTCGCGTCTGAAACTCGCTTCGCTCAGACAGCAGACGCTCCGGGCGCTCACTACGGTCTCTGCGCTTAACGCTCACCGGCTTAGGCCGGAAATAGAGCCTGACGGCTCTTCGGGGATTGCCGATGCTACCTGCTCCTTTGCGATCCCACATTTGATGTGGGAACAGGCTTGTCCCCCGTGCTTGACACGGGGTTGCAGAAGAACTGTCGGTTAAGCCTTGATCTTTTGGCTACTTTTGGATCAAGCCAAAAGTAACGGATAAATCATTTATTCTATAATCTTTACTACTAACGCCGTTTTGTCCTCGTTCCAACCTTCCAGTATGACCTGCCGGGTTTCATTGACCAACGAGTGGTCGTACGGGATCTCCACCTTGATATAATTCTCCGTGAAGCCGTGCATCATGCCTCCTTTGCGTGTTTGTTCAAACAAGACATTCGCCTTCTGGCCGATATGCGCTTCGTAGAAAGCATGGAGCTTACGGTCGGATATGTCCAGCAATTGCTGGCTGCGGGCATGCTTGGTTTTCGGGTCGACGACGTGGTCGATCTTGAGTGCCTGCGTACCCGGCCGTTCCGAATAGCTGAACACGTGCAGCTGGCTGATGTCCAAGCTTTCGATAAAGGTGCGGGCCTCCTCGAAACAGGTATCCGTTTCACCCCGCGTACCGACGATCACATCGACGCCGATAAAGGCGTGCGGCATGACCTCTTTGATCTTTTCGATCTTATGCCGGAACAGGGTCGTGTCGTAACGGCGGCGCATCAGTTTCAGCACCTCGTCGCTTCCGCTCTGTAACGGAATATGAAAATGAGGAGCGAAACGTCTGCTGCATGCCACGAAATCGATCGCCTCGTCCGTGATCAGGTTCGGTTCGATGGAGGAGATACGGTAGCGTACGATCCCTTCCACCTCGTCGAGGGCGCGGATCAGGTCGATAAACGTTTCCCCGGTGCTCTTCCCGAAGTCGCCGATGTTGACGCCTGTCAGCACGATCTCTTTTCCCCCGTTTGAGGCGACCTCTTCGGCCTGCTTCACCATGCTGGCGATCGTCCCGTTGCGACTGCGTCCGCGAGCAAAGGGGATCGTGCAGTAGGAACAGAAATAATCGCATCCGTCCTGCACTTTCAGGAAATGGCGCGTACGGTCGTCTGCCGAGCAGGAAGGGGAGAAAGTACGGATATCTTTCGTCCGGGAAGCGATTATGGCGCCTCCCTCTTCTCTCTTTTTCAGATCGTCCAGATACATTAATAAATCCAGCTTCTGCTCGGCTCCCAAGACAAGGTCGACTCCTTCGATATGGGAAACCTCTTCCGGCTTTAACTGGGCGTAGCAACCGGTCACGACGATGAACGCCCCTGGGTGCTGTTTGCCGATCCGGCGGATCGCCTGGCGGCATTTCTTGTCGGCAAGTTCTGTCACGGAGCAGGTGTTGACAACGCAAATATCGGCCTTTTCACCCGGACGTGCTTTGCGTACGCCCTGTTCGGCAAGGACTTTCCCTATGGTCGAAGTTTCGGCGAAATTCAGCTTGCATCCTAAGGTATAGTATGCGGCTATCTTGTTCTCAAAAACAGTCTTATCAATCATTGTCTTTTAATTATCGCGCAAATTTACGGAAAATGTTTGGAGATAGTATATTCTTATCGTTTATTGTGGAACCGGTAACCTATCCCTAACATCAGGTTGTTGGGGTCTTTGAATTTGCTCAACTGGTATCCCACGTGCAGGAACAGGTTGCGTGTGACAGATGTTTTCAGCGCCAGGATTTGGTACATCCCTTGCGTATCGGTGCATTTGTGGTAAACATTGTAGCCTATGCCTACATTGATCGTGAAGATCGGCATGACCAGTTCGCCCCGTACGGATAGCCCGACTGCCAATTGTTCCTTGAATGGCGGACGGTAAAACCTGTGCTCGGCCTGGTCGTTGTAGTCGGCTTCGTATTCCTTGATGTTGGCACTTTCGTCGTATTGTACGTCGAGCGATGCTCCGGCACGGAAATATTGGTGGAAGTTATACATAGGATTGAAATTGAATCCTAATACGCCGAACGAGCCGGGGGCCAGGTAGGCTTCATCGGGCTTGATAACCCCTTTTCGTTTCGAGGCGCCGTATAAGACGATGTCGTAGCTGATGTGAGGTTTGATGCGTTGTGTGGTCCGCCTGCCTGACATCACCGTCCCGGCATTTGCTCCGAAGGTGTGCACCAGACCTATCCTGCCTCCGACGGTATTGACGCCTGCGTTGGGGTACTGGGTGTTTCCGTTGGAGAAGTGGCTCAGGTCGATGCCTGCCGTCAGTTGCCATCCTGCCGCCAGTTGCCAGTTCAGCAAGAATCCCAAATTGATATAGGCATTGATCTTTGACCCCACAACATAATTATAGGCGTTGGTTCCCGGATGGTACTTTTTCCATCCGAAAGAGGCCCCGAAGTTCCATTCGTAATCCAGTGACAGGCGGGAGGAGAGCCGGGTTATGCGTGCTCCCTGGAATGCATATACTGCAACCGGAGTCCCGATCTCGGCCTTGTCAAAGAAAGAGTGGTATGAGACACCGATTCCCTGGTACGTGTGCGGGTATAATTTCCCGTAGCGCGAATCGGGATGAAACCGGAAAGAGTATTTCAGGTGTGCCGACACGGACTTACGCAAGGGTTGCCATGCAGCGTTTGCGCCGGCAAAGAACTCATTGGTGGGGATGAGGTAGACGGGACGGAAGTCGATACCGACCCCGTGTGTGAGCGGATGGCGGGAGACGGTGTCGTTCGCCCCTGTCTCTTGTGCACATATATGAGTGCATCCTAACACACATATTGTAATAAGTACTTTCCAGTTCTTCATGTCTCATCCGTTTATTCGGTTGCCAAAGATAGGTAAAAATTTAGTTTGTCAAACCTTTGGGTATTGTTGTACTGTTGGTTAAACTCTGGCTATATTTGATGTAGTCTGAAGGTATTTAATTGACTACAAATAGATTAAAAGAAACTCGCATGAGAATAGGCAACGGATAAGAAATTGGTAAAGTGCTTTGATACACTATATTTCTCATGCTGTCAAACAACTCTTATTTGTTTGCAAATATAATATTATTGCAGGTAAAAATCAAAAATAACGAGGTTTATTTTCATTTTTGCCTGCTGATATTTGTTCCGGATTGTCGGATGCGATATATTTGTAATTAGGATTCGTACCGTGTTCCAAGCGGTTCATAAGTAACGACTTGCGGAGCTTTGGCAACAAGGGGATGCGGCTCCGTTTTATAGAAATGACTTATGCAAACCGACTTATCCATTTACAACAGTCTTCGCCCTTCCTTTATAGAAGGCGTTCACGCCGTGAAGTTCAATGCTTTGTCGGCGGTCATATCGCGTTACCGGGATTATGCCCGCAGTTCCGAACAAATAAAAGCGTACTCGGGAGATTCTCTTCTGATGCGGGACATTGCCTCCTTGCTTGACGAAGCACCCCGTCCCATAACGGGGGAATACCAGGATTTCACCCCGTTCCTGCTTCTTCTGATGCTTTCGGAGGAGTTTCATGCCGTCCATTACGTCGAGCGTCTTGTAACGTGGTATTTCGGCTACTGTTGTGTCGATGAACTGCGGACGGTCTGCACCATTCTGTTCCAGTGTTCCTACCCGCATCACGACACGCTGCGGCTGCGGTTTAAGAATTACCTGCGTGAAGCCCGTAAGACATTGGGTATGCCCGTTGAATGTAACGCTGCTGTCATGCTGAAAATGCTCGACGCCTCTTATGAACATCTCACTCCCGCCGATGTCGGGGAGTTCGAGGAGCTGTTGCACCTGGGGGACGATTACGAGTTCATCTCCCGTGTCAAATCGAATTATCTTGCCTCGGATAACGTCACGGAACTCGCCGGGGTTTGCGGGTATTCCAGCACGATTACCTTCCGCCGGCGTTTCCAGCGGGTTTTCGGCTGCTCGGCCTCCTCGTGGTTACGTCAGCGCCGTATCGAACGTATCGGGGAGTTGCTGCGGACGACACACTACACGTTGCAGGAAATAGCCTACATGTGCGGTTTCTCCGCCCAATCCCACTTTACGGACTTTTGCAAGCGGAATATGGGGAGCAATCCCACTTCCATCCGCCAGGAAGGCCGGATCTGACATTAAAATCGGCCTCGTGATAAAAAAACGAAGAGAAAGATAAAAATCGTAATCCGCCGGTTTTTCGATTCGCTAACTTTATACGCGAAAGTAACAAGACGGATTATGATTGCATTTATAGAAAAATTAAACAGCGAAGTCCTGCGGAGTATCGAACGTATCGAATCGCGGGATACCGACGTGTTGAAAAAGTCGCTTGAAGCGTCACGTGTCCTGGGAGAAGCGTTCGACCGTTTGAAACAATATATCATCGGCTACCGTTTTCAAAACGATGACGAGGAAATAAAGTTCTTCAAAGAAATCAAACCCCGTCTTTTTTGCCGTCTGATCTATTACCGCAAGCTCTACAATATCGAGATGAACCGTCCGGTAGGAAGTATCGAGGCACAACGGGAGTACCTGGACGCCCATGTTCGGGCCATCAACGCGTACACGCAGAAACGCCTTGACTTTATCCGCTATTTCCGCAGCGGCGCTACACACCTGGACAGCCTCTATTTCCTGCGCGGGCAGACCGACACGGAGCAATACCTGGAAACCTTCTACTATGAACTCGACCCGCAGTTTTCGACAAACGCGGATTTCAAGGTGGCGAAAATCCTGGCCAACGATATGTTGTCGGTTTATCTTATGGGCGAATTGGAATCACTGGAGAGCACGAACCTCCGGAACATGGTTCTGCCATTGTCTGACGTGCGTCCGACATGGCAGGACTCGAAGACGGATCTGACGGAACTTATTTACCTGCTCGACAGTAAAGGCTGTTTCGGCAATGTGCCACTCACGCAACTTGCCAGCTACATTTCCAACGCTTTCAACGTACACCTCGACATGAACCTTTCGAGGACATTCTGCGATATGAAAATCCGAAACAACCCGACACCGTGGCTTGACAAGGCGAAAGAGGCCCTGCTTAAACGTATGCAGACGTGGAAGCGAAACAAGAAAAACGGCAATTCCGAGTAGAATATGAACCGGTAAAGCACTCTATTCCTTATAGAAACACTGATAATCAGCGTTGTATATAACAAAAGAACCGAGGTCGGTTTTCCCCCGTAACTCTCGAAAGGAACTTTCCCGAACGCCCGTATTTGCACCCGTATAAGGAGCCGATACGGGTGTTCCGTTGTAGCCCCGTCCGGATTAGAACACCGTTAAGCGTTGAATCACAGTATTCTATCGCATTTCTGCCCATAAAAATACCGAGTACGGGCCGCGGATTTCGGTAAAAAACACTGCCTTCTTCACCGCATGAACCGTTGAGAATCAGTTCACTGCAAATTATCAAAAAAAAGTCGTACCGACCTCGTTTTAAGCTGTCCATATAAGCCCGACCTTTGTAACAGACTAAAAAACAAAGGAGTATGAAAATCATAGTGATCGGTTCGCGAGCCTATAACGAGCTTGTCGGGCGTATAGAGAAAATAGAGGCTGCAATCGCCTCTCTCCCTGAAAAGGGGCGTGCATGGAATAAGGAGTATATAAACGACGAATGGATGGACGGCGAGCAGGTCTGCCGTTACCTGGGTATCAGCGGGCGTACCCTTCAACGCCTCCGCTCGGATCACGTGATCACCTATTCGGCCATCAACCGGAAGCTGTATTATTCCCTCACGGAAATCCGCCGTGTGCTGAAGGAGCGTTCCGTGCGGCGCAAGAACCAACCAAAGGAGTAGGCCATGTTTCTGGACAAGGAATATTTCGACGGATGGATGCAGCGGCTCTCGGAACGGCTGGAACGTATCGAGAAGCTGTGCGCGGGGGACGTGGAGCAACCGCTTTCCATCCTGCCTGACGGGGAGCGTCTTCTGGACAATTACGACCTGTGCCGTATGCTCAATATCAGCAAGCGCACACTCCAGCGTTACCGCACCTCGGGAGAGCTGCCTTACGAGATGATCTATCACAAGACCTTCTACCGGGAATCGGACGTCCTGCGGTTCATCGAGCGTAACTTCAGTAATTTCCGCAAGCTGAAAAAGGATCGTCCTGCCGGTTCCGGTTAGGCCCTGTCCCGAGAGTCCGGCGTCATGGAAAAACGCGGAGATACATGGAATAAGGCACGACAAGGCGGTACAACCGCTCGATATTTGCCGTAAAATCAGTATGTTTGCTGAATGAAGCCTATATAATAATGAAGCAATGAAAGAAACTGATAAAATATATCCTGCCGACAAAGGGGAGGAAGAGCTGCTGCATAATGTGCGCCATATCTTGCAGGAAGCGCGCGCGAAGGTGATACATCATGTCAATTCGACCCTCGTGAGGGCTTACTGGCAGGTAGGGAAATACATAGTGGAGTACGAGCAGCAGGGAACCGACCGTGCCGGATATGGCAAGGCTGTCATCAACACCCTTTCCAGGCGGCTCGTGGCGGAGTTCGGAAACGGGTTCACGGCCACCAACCTGCGGTACATGAGGCAGTTTTACCAGTGCTACCCGAAATATCACACGCTGTGTGATAAATTGAGCTGGTCGCATTGCCGCACGCTTCTCAAGGTGTCGGGCGATGCCGCCCGTGATTTTTACCTGCACGAGTGCGTCAAGGAAAACTGGAGTGTCCGGCAGCTCGACCGCCAAATCAACACGCTTTTCTATGACCGCCTGCTGGCCAGCCGAGACAAGAAAGCTGTGAAAGAGGAGATTTCCCGTACCGAACCCGGACGTGTCGAACCCAAAGAGATCATCCGCGACCCGTATATCCTGGAGTTTCTCGGTATCCCGCAGGGAGAGCATTTTCTGGAAACCGATCTGGAGCAACTGCTCATCAGCCGCTTGCAGCGCTTGATGCTCGAACTCGGGAAAGGCTTCGCCTTCGTCGCGCGACAGAAGCGTATCTCCTTCGATGACAAGCATTTCTACATCGACCTGGTCTTTTACAATTACCTGGCCCGTTGTTTCGTTTTAATAGACCTTAAATCCGGGGAGCTGACCCATCAGGATTTGGGGCAGATGCAGATGTATGTCAATTACTACACCCGTGAGTTGATGAATCCCGGGGATAACCCTCCGGTGGGTATCGTCCTCTGCGCGGAGAAAAACGACGCGGTCGTCCGTTATACGCTGCCCGAAGATGAAAAGCAGGTCTTCGCCGCCCAGTACATGACCTATCTTCCCACGCAGGAGGAGCTGCAAACACTCTTGCAGGAAGTGTGACGACAACGCTCACGGACATATGAAAAAAGCCGATGGAAATCTGTACTTCCGTCGGCTTTTCGTTTACATCTTGATCCCTTTCTTCGCAGGGCCGTTCTCCGGCGGGCTGCCCACGCCCGCGATCACGATGCGCCCCCCGGAGGCGTCGGCAATCTGCCGCAGCCGGGAAGGAATACGGGCCGCCGTGTTGTCTTCCTTCGGGAGCTCTTCCGCCGTGTCATGCCGTTCCCGGCACACGTCGTTATCCTCCTCCGCCTCCTTTCCCTCGCTCTCTTCTATCGGTTTGAGGCTTTGCTGTATCCTGCGGTCTATTTCCGTCAGGTCAGCTTTTAGGGCCGTCAGTTCGGGCTCCTTGCGCCAGGAACTTTCCACCACTTCCCGCAGGACGGGAATATCTTTCTCCAGTTCCTCATTCTTTTTCCGGAATTTCTCCAGTGTCGGCTCGATGGTCGCGAGCGCGTGGATGAAGTTCATCGCCGCCAGTCGCGGGTCGGAGGCGATATTCCCGTAGTTATACTGGTATAGATAATCCCCTTCACCCCGGACATAAAAACGGTTCTGCACCAGGTCGAGCCCGTCTTTCCCGGTCGTTTCGCTCTGGACGAGCAGCTCGAACCCGTAGAGGCTCCCGATGGGTTCGAGCCTGTCGAGCGTGCGTGCCGTTTCGGCGATATGGTTGAGCTGTTTCCCGATGAGCTTGGGGTCGGAGGTTTCCAGCCCGTTCAGTTTCACGGGATTGCGGTACGAGCCGTCCTCGTTGAACTCGACGCGGGCCTTGAAGTGTTCCAGATCCTTGCCGATACGCCGTATCAGGTCGTTGTTCTTCTCTATCTTCTCCGTGATCTGCTCCAGCTTGTAGCGGCTCGATGATTTGCCGCGCACGAATGCCTGGCGTTCGCTTTCGAGCGTGGCAATCTTCTTCTCCAGGCGGGCTTTGTCCAGCAGGTCTGTATTTCCCGAGAGGACGGCGACATACTCGGAAAAATTCATGCCGCTCTTTTCGTCGATGGCCCCCTCGTCGATGGTACGGCTTCCCATGTTGTTGGTCTTGAGCTGGCGGATGAACAGTTGCTTGTTGTGCAACAGCCCGAACTTGTAGGCGTCGAGCGACTTCTCGACGGCGTATAATATCACGTCCACCTTGTTGTCGGCATGGAGTTTGGCGATCTCGTTCCCGGTGCGTATTCCCCGCCCGTCGCGCTGCTCCAGGTCGCTGGGACGCCAGGGGCAGTCCAGGTGGTGTATCGCCACGCAGCGTTTCTGCGCGTTCACTCCCGTCCCGAGCATCTCGGTCGATCCGAAGAGTACGCGGATTTTTCCGGTGTTCATACCGGCGATCATCTCCTTGCGCGCTTTTTCCGAGGTCGCCTCCTGGATGAACCGCACCTCGCTTTGGGGTATGCCGTAATCCTCCGCGAGTTTACGCCGTATCTCGGAATAGACGTTCCACCCCGCTCCGGGTTTGTAGGTTCCCAGGTCGGAGAATACGAACTGCGTACCTTTGTACGCCTCGAAACGGCGGTAGTAACCGGCAATCATACGGGCGCAGTGGCTCGCCTTGTTGTCCACGTGGTCGCTGTATAGTTCGGGGTCTATCATACGCATATCGAGCGACATCTTGCGGGCGTAGTCTGTGGCAATGAGCATTTTCGCCTTTTCCTCCCGCTCCGAGAGCGGCAGGCGGCCCAGGAGCGTGGCATCGCCCGATTTGGCGAACTGCACCAGTCGTTCTATGAACTCCGTCTGCTGGGGTGTCGGCGGGATATTGTGCAATATCTCGTTCTTTTGCGGTCGGTCGATCCCTATATCCTCCGCCGAGCGGTAATCTGTAATCTCGGAGTAGAACATGGCCAGTTCGGGAACCTTGATGAAATATCGGAACCGTTCTTTCTGCACGACCTCGTTGGTCACGGAAAACTCGTAGTCGATGGTTTTCTTGGCAAATATGGCCGCCCAGGCATCGAAGGTGCGGATATTCTGACGCTCCAGCTCCTTCGGGCGCAGGTACTTGAAAAGCAGGTACAGTTCCGTGAGCGAGTTGGAGATGGTCGTTCCCGAGAGGAACGTCGCCCCCAGGTCGCGGCCCGTGCGCTGCTGTATGGTACGCAGCGCGAAAAGCATGTTGAGCGCCCGCTGCGACCCCTCGGGATTTCCGAGGCCCGCCACCCGGTCATGCCGGGTCGTGAAAGTCAGGTTCTTGAATTTGTGGCATAAATCCGAAATTTTGGATTTGAGCCATTATCAGAACTTTCTTATTTTTTTGTTTGACATTCTAAATATATTGAAATTCA